>NZ_JAAKZV010000386.1 GCF_011044975.1 Streptomyces coryli
CTCCGGGGCCTCGCTGACCAGGGCTTTGCGGGAGGCGGTGCGGAGCGGGCGGCTGGCGCCCGGGGTGCGGCTGCCGTCGTCGCGGGCGCTGGCGGCGGACCTCGGTGTGGCCCGTAATACCGTCGCCGATGCCTATGCCGAGCTGGTCGCCGAAGGGTGGCTGACCGCGCGGCAGGGGTCGGGGACGCGGGTGGCGCAGCGGGCCGAGCCGCGGCGGGCGCGGGCGGGGCGCCCGGCGCGGTCGCCCCGGCATCCGCTGAATCCGCCGGTCACGTACAACCTGATGCCGGGCCAGCCCGACGTCTCCGCCTTCCCGCGCACCGCCTGGGCCACCGCCACCCGGCGGGCGCTGGCCGCGGCGCCGAGCGAGGCGTTCGGGTATCAGGGGCCGGCCGGGCGGTTCGAGCTGCGGGCGGCGCTGGCGGAGTATCTGGCGCGGGTGCGCGGGGTGGACGCGGACCCGGAGCGGATCGTGGTGTGCGCGGGCTTCGCGCACGGGCTCGGCGTGCTGGGCCGGATGCTGCACGGCACCGGCGCGCGGCAGGTGGCGGTCGAGTCGTACGGGCTCGGGCCGCACCGCGACCTCCTCACCCGTGCCGGGCTGCGGCTCGCCGCGCTGCCGTACGACGACGGCGGCACGCGGACCGCGGGCCTCGACCGACTCGGCGTGGACGCCGTGCTGATGACGCCCGCGCACCAGTTCCCGACGGGCGTCGCGCTGCCGCCCGAGCGGCGGGCCACGGCGGTGGACTGGGCGCGGGCGGCGGGCGGGCTGATCGTCGAGGACGACTACGACGGCGAGTTCCGCTACGACCGGCAGCCGGTGGGCGCGCTGCAGGGCCTCGACCCGGAGCGGGTGGTGTACTGCGGCACCGCCAGCAAGGCGCTGGCCCCGGCGCTGCGGCTGGGGTGGCTGGTGCTGCCGCGGCGGCTCGTCGGGGAGTACCAGGAGGCGCTGGGCGAGAACACCGTGGTCGGCTCCGTGGAGCAGCTGACGCTGGCGGAGTTCATCACCTCGGGCGCGTACGACCGGCATGTGCGCGCGATGCGGATGCGCTACCGGCGGCGGCGCGACCGGCTGGTCGCCGAACTGGCCCGGAAGGCCCCGCACGTGCGGGTGACCGGCATCGCGGCCGGGCTGCACGCGCTGCTGGAGCTGCCGGCGGGGACGGACGAGCGGGCGGTGGTGCGGGCCGCCGCCCGCGAGGGGCTGGCGGTGAGCCACCTGGGCCTGCTGACGTACGCCGCCCCGGAGACGTCGCGCAGCGCGATCATCGTGGGCTACGCGACGCCGCCGGATCACCTGTTCCCCGGCGCGGTGGCGGCGCTGTGCCGGGCGCTGAACGCCGGGGTGTGACTCAGGTCAGCACCGCCCGCAGCTGGTCCAGGCCCCAGTCCAGGTCCTCCTTGCTGATCACCAGCGGCGGGGCGATGCGGATCGTCGAGCCGTGGGTGTCCTTGACCAGGACGCCGCGTGCCATCAGCTTCTCGGACAGCTCGCGGCCCGTTCCGTACGACGGGTCGATGTCGACGCCCGCCCACAGGCCGCGGCCGCGCACCTCCCGTACCGGGCCGTTGCCCGTCAGCAGGCCCAGTTCGGCGTGCAGATGGTCGCCGAGCTCCGTGGCGCGCTGCTGGAATTCGCCGGTCCGCAGCATGGCCACGACCTCCAGGCCCACCGCGCAGGCGAGGGGGTTGCCGCCGAAGGTGGAGCCGTGTTCGCCGGGGTGGAAGACGCCGAGCACGTCGCGGTCGGCGACCACCGCCGAGACCGGGACGACGCCGCCGCCCAGCGCCTTGCCGAGGATGTAGACGTCCGGGACCACGCCCTCGTGCTCGCAGGCGAAGGTCCGGCCCGTACGGCCGAGGCCCGACTGGATCTCGTCCGCCATGAACAGCACCCCGCGCGCGGCGGTGAGTTCGCGCACGCCCGCCAGATAGCCGGGCGGCGGGACCAGCACCCCCGCCTCGCCCTGGATCGGCTCCAGGAGGACGGCGACCGTGTCGTCGTCGACGGCCGCGCGCAGCGCGTCCAGGTCCCCGTACGGGACGATCTCGAAGCCCGGCGTGTACGGGCCGTAGTCCGCGCGCGCCTCGGGGTCCGTCGAGAAGGAGACGATCGTCGTCGTACGGCCGTGGAAGTTGTTCTCCGCGACGACGATCTTCGCCCGGCCCTCCGGCACGCCCTTGACCCGGTAGCCCCACTTGCGGGCGGTCTTGACGGCGGTCTCGACCGCCTCCGCGCCGGTGTTCATCGGGAGCACCATGTCCTTGCCGCACATGGCCGCGAGCTGCGTGCAGAAGTCCGCGAAGCGGTCGTGGTGGAAGGCGCGGGAGGTGAGCGTGACGCGCTCCAGCTGGTCGCGGGCGGCGTCCAGCAACCGCCGGTTGCCGTGGCCGAAGTTCAGCGCCGAGTAGCCGGCCAGCATGTCGAGGTAGCGCTCGCCCTCGACGTCCGTGACCCAGGCGCCCTCGGCGGAGGCGATGACGACGGGCAGCGGATGGTAGTTGTGCGCGCTGTGGGCGTCCGCGGCGCGGATCTGGTCCTGCGTGGTCGACATATCGCTTCGGCTCCGTTCGTGGTACGGCGGGAGTTGGAGGTGGGCCCTTGTGGGACCCACTTCTATCGTGCGCTTCCGCCGCGCGGCGCAACCCTCGCGCCCGCGGTGTCGCGGCGCCCACATGGCGGAACGGGCCCTCCCCGCCCGCCGCCACGGCGCTAGGGTGGGCCACGAGCGCCGCGACTGGCGATACGTGGAATCGACCACGGGGAAGCGGTGCTCGGCGAAGAGCACACGAAGGTGCCGCCCGCCTGGGCACCCGGGGACGACAGCGATGCGACCCGGAGGTTACGCCGATGCCCCTTGACCACCCTGCCCTCAGTGCCGCCGACCCGGAGCTCGCGGCGCTCGTAGGAGCGGAAGAGCAGCTGCAGGCCGACACCCTGCGGATGATCGCCAGCGAGAACTACGTGTCCAGCGCCGTCCTCGAGGCGACCGGCACCGTCCTCACCAACAAGTACAGCGAGGGCTACCCCGGCCGCCGCTACTACGAGGGCCAGCAGAACGTCGACCCGATCGAGGCCCTCGCCGCCGGCCGCGCGGCCGCCCTCTTCGGCGCCGATCACGCCAACGTGCAGCCGTACTCCGGCTCCCCGGCCAACCTCGCCGTCTACCTCGCCTTCGCCGAGCCCGGCGACACGGTGATGGGGATGTCGCTGCCGATGGGCGGCCATCTCACCCACGGGTGGGGGGTGTCGGCGACCGGGAAGTGGTTCAACGGCGTCCAGTACGGGGTGCGCGCCGACACCGGGTTGATCGACTTCGATCAGGTACGGGATCTCGCCCGCGAGCACCGCCCCAAGCTGATCTTCTGCGGCGGCACGGCGATCCCGCGCACCATCGACTTCGCCGCCTTCGCCGAGATCGCGCGCGAGATCGACGCCGTCCTGGTCGCCGACATCGCGCACATCGCGGGGCTCGTCGCGGGTGGCGCGCACCCGTCGCCGTTCCCGCACGCCGACGTCGTCTCCACGACCACGCACAAGACGCTGCGCGGGCCGCGCGGCGCGATGCTGCTGACCAAGGAGGCGTACGCGAAGCCGGTCGACAAGGCCGTCTTCCCCGGCCTCCAGGGCGGCCCGCACAACCACACCACCGCCGCCATCGCCGTCGCCCTGCACGAGGCGGCGCAGCCGTCGTTCCGCGACTACGCACACGCCGTCGTCGCCAACGCCCAGGCGCTGGCCGCGGCGCTGGCGGAGCGCGGCTTCGACCTCGTGTCGGGCGGTACGGACAACCACCTGATCCTGATGGACCTGACGCCGAAGGACGTCCCGGGCAAGATCGCGGCCAAGGCCCTGGACCGGGCCGGCATCGTCACGAACTACAACACCGTCCCGTACGACCCGCGCAAGCCCTTCGACCCGTCGGGCCTGCGCATCGGCACACCGTCGCTGACCTCGCGGGGGCTGACGACGGAGCACATGGAGCAGGTCGCTGTGTGGATCGACAGGGGGGTGGCCGCGGCGAAGGCGGAGGACGAGGTCGCGCTCAAGGTGATCCGGGGTGAGGTGGCCGAGCTGATGGCGGCTTATCCGGCGCCGGGCCTGCCGGTCGGCTGACCCGCCGGCCAGGTGTCCGGCTGTTCGCCGGGGCCCGGCTCGTCCGGCTCCGACACGTCGAGCAGCTCCCAGCGCGACCTGCCCTCGACCCCTGTACGAGGGCGGGCGCGCAGCGACACCCACACCAGCAGCGCGCCGGCCGCCGCGCCGGGCAGGGCCCACCACCAGCCGGTGGCGGCGTCGGTGTCCGGCGTGGCGGCACGCGGGTCGGACGCTTTGTCGGGCTGTGCGGCGGCGGGTTGGCCCGTGGCTTCGCCGCCGCCCTTGCCGGCGCCCTGGGCCGGCTGCTTGCCGTCCACCTTCAGCTGGGCCAGCAGTTGGCGGAGTCCCTCCGGGTCGGCGGCCCGCAGCCAGGTCTGCGTGGGCTTGGCCTCGCGGCCGGAGAGGTCGGTCAAGGAGCGGAGGATCAACGGGCGGCCGTCTCGGGTGTCCAGGTGGATGCGGTCGACGCGCCACACCTGGACATCGTGGATCATCCAGGTGGCGGTGACCTGGCGGCCCTCCTGGCCACCGAGTGCGGCGCTCGACGGGGCCTTGCTCAGCGCGTGTGTCTGGTCGGACAACTCGCCGATGGCGTTGGCGAGCTCGTCATACGACTCCGAGGTCGCGTGCAACGCGGTCGCCTGCCAGCTGCCGGCGTTGAAGACGGCGACGCTCGTCGGCCCGCCCGCACTGGCGGGCACGGCGAGGGCGAAGCCAATCAGCGGGGCGATGAGCAGCACGATGGCGATGCGGATGAAGCGGCGCATGTGGGCACCTCCTTGGGGTGGATACACCGGTGGCGCTCCGCGGGTTCCGGTCCGGTGTGCCCACCCACC
>NZ_JAAKZV010000387.1 GCF_011044975.1 Streptomyces coryli
CGCGGCAGCTGTCCCGGCTCCAGCGCGAAGATCTGCCGGTCGTCCGCCACCCGCCACAGCTCGGGCCGGGCGGCGGGCTCGGTCTCAGCCGCGATCTCGGTCCCAGCCGCCGTGTCTGTCTCGCCCCCGGGGTCTGCCTCGACCTCCGGTCCTGTCTCGGCCGCCGAGCCGATCTCGCCCTCCGGCTCATACGGCCCCTGATACGCGTACTCACCAGGCCGCCCCGGCACCGCCGCCCGCACGTAAGGCCGCCGCCCGCCCGGCATCCGGGGCTTCGTGCCGCTGCGGGCCCCGCGCAGGTGCAGGTCCAGGATGCGATGCCCGAGCTCCACGCCCTCCTGCCACACCGCCGGGTCGGCGGTCAGCGGGACCCGGCAGCCCTGCGGCGTGCTGCGGGCGTTGGCGAGAGCCCAGGCCAGCACGTCCTCCGGGGCCACATCAAGGCCCAGGCGCAGCTTCAGATACGGGACCAGCCCCGGCGCGAGGTTGGGCTCGCGGCCGCCGGGGCGGCGGAACAGCGGGCGGATCCGGCCCGGCCGCCCGGCCAGGGAGCGGCCGTCGGGGAGCAGGGCGGAAGCCACCAGCGCGGGACCCGCCGCGGCACCGCGCGGCAGCTGTCCCGGCTCCAGCGCGAAGATCTGCCGGTCGTCCGCCACCCGCCACAGCTCGGGCCGGGCGGCGTCGATGAGCCGGTGGTCCGGTATCAGCCACTGCTGGTCGAAGGCGCCGTGCAGGATCCGCACCGGATCAGGGCAGGCGCCCTCCTCGCGGTCCAGCGGCAGCGTCCCCGTGCGCTGGCCGGGGAGCTGGCCCACCGGCCGGTGCGGCGTCCGGCTGCGGGTGGCGTGGAACAGCGCCTCGCGGTCCGGCCCTTCGGCTTTGAGCAGCGCGTCCCACCTCGCCGTGAGCGACGCCCGGTCAGGCGCCATCACCCAGCCGCGGCCCGGCCGCAACGGGGCCACGCCCCACGGCATCAGGTCGCCGAGCGACGGGGCGGCGCCGGTCACCGCGGCGGGGCTCGTCTCACTGCTGGGCATATCGGCATCGTAACGGCGGGCGGTGACAGGGGCGGGCGCCGGTGCGCAGAACGGCGCCCGCCCCACCGCGCTACAGCCCGATCCGCGCCCCGAACCGCACGGCCGCCGGCGCGAACCGGCTCGCCAGCCGCGCCACCTTCGACTCGACCGTCACCGGGACCACCGCTTTGCGCGATCGCACCGCCGCCAGAATCTCCGTCGCCACCTTCTCCGGCGGGAAGCCGCGCCGCGCGTACAGCCCGGTGAACTTCTTCTGCTTCGCCGCCTCTTCGGCCGCGCTCAGCCCGGAGAAGGTCGTCGTCCGCGTGATGTTGGTGTTCACGATCCCGGGGCAGACCGCGCTCACCCCGATCTTCTCCGCGGCCAGTTCGGCGCGCAGGCAGTCGGAGAGCATGAAGACGGCCGCTTTGCTGGTGGCGTACGCGGCGAGCATCTTCGACGGCAGATAGGCGGCCGCCGAGGACAGGTTCACGATGTGGCCGCCCTGGCCGCGCTCCTTCATCAGCTCACCGAAGGCGCGGCAGCCGTGGATGACGCCCCACAGGTTCACGTCGAGGACCCGCTGCCACTCCGCCTCGGTGGTCTCCAGGAAGGTCCCGGAATGGCCGATCCCGGCGTTGTTCACCACGATGTCCGGCACCCCGAGCTCCGCCGCGACCGCCGCCGCGAAGGCCGCCACCTCCTTCCCGTCGGAGACGTCCACCCGCCGCGTCGTCACCTCCGCGCCGAGCAGCCGGGCGAGTTCGGCCGTACGCTCCAGGCCCTCCGCACTCACATCACAGAGCGCGAGCGAGGCGCCCCGCTCCCCGAAGGCGAGCGCCGTGGCCCGGCCGATGCCGCTGCCCGCGCCCGTAACGACGACGACCTTGCCGCCGAACTCGCCGTCCCTGGCGGGGCCGCGCCCGTGCTGCGCCTCCACCAGCGAACGGGCGGCGGGCGCGCCCTCCTGATGTGCGGTGAACTCGCGGATCATCCTGGCCACGACGGGTCCTTTCTGCAGCAGTGCCGACCAGTGCGTGGCGGGCAGTTCCCGGCGCCACAGCTTCGGGGCCCACTTCTCGAGCCCCTCGGTCAGCGCCGGGCTGACGTAGTTGTCCTTGGTGAGGGTGATGACCTGGACCGGCACCGCGGTCGGCCGCTGCCTCGGGTGCAGCAGCCGCGGCAGCATGTTGGCGCGGTACAGCCGCACCCCACGCGCCGCGTCGCCGGCGAGCGTCTTGTGCGGATGCCCGGGCCGCGGCGTGACGCCCTCGAAGGCGCGCAGCACCGTGCCCCAGCCGCGGGCGAGGCCGAACCGCCAGGCGGCGGGGGCGAGCACGGGGATGTGGAAGAGGTAGATGTACCAGGAGTGCAGGCCCTGCGAGGCGAGCTGCTTCAGATGGCGCGGGGTGGGGCGGCGCATGCGGCGGCGCAGCCAGTGGCCCATGTGGTCGAGGCACGGGCCCGACATCGTCGTGTACGAGGCGATGTGCTCGGCGGCGCCGGGGTCGGTGACGGCCTCCCAGGCCTGGATCGAGCCCCAGTCGTGCGCGACGACGTGCACGGGACGGTCCGGGCTGGTGGCTTTGGCCACCGCGAACAGGTCCTCGGCCAGCAGTTCCAGCCGGTAGCCGTCCGTGCCGGACGGCTTGCCCGAGGCGCCGGAGCCGCGGACGTCGTAGCGCACCACGTGGTGGTCGGCGGCGAGTTCGGCGGCGATGTCGTCCCAGACGCGGTGGGTGTCGGGGTAGCCGTGCACCAGCAGCACGGTGGGCGCGTGCGGGTCACCCTGCTCGTATACGGCGAGGGAGATGTCGCCGGACTGGACGCGGGTGCGGCGGGGGCTCATCGGACACCCGCCTTCGTACGATCCCGCAGCGCGAGGCCGCGATGGACATGCGGGAGATCGTCGTCGAGCCAGTACGCGTCGTCCTCGGTGACCACCAGCAGCTCCTCGAACTTCAGCCCCACGTCCCGGAATCCGACGTGCGGCTCCACCGCCCACAGCCCGGGCGTCGGCGCATGCCGCGAGGCGCGCCCGTCGGCCCACAGCGGGGAGCGGCCCGCCATCCGCTCGTGGATCAGCTCCCGGCCGAGGGTCTGCAGGGTGCGGACGCCGAAGCCGAAGAGGTTCACGCCCGCGGGCAGCCGCTGCGGGGGCATGCGGGTGACCTGGTGGCCGATGACGCGGCCTGGATAGACCTGGTGCCGGTTGTCGTAGCCGTGCTCGGCGATCTTCGCATCGACGGCGGCGTAGACCTCGTTGAGCGTCCGGCGCTCCCGCACCAACTGGACGATCAGCTCACGGTAGTCCAGCAGATCGGCGGCGATGCGGTCCCAGATGGGGTTGTGGCCGACCACGCCGCCGTAGCCGATGTCGGCCGTATAGCCGTCGACGACGGGCGCGCAGTCGAGGACGTACGACATGCCCTCGCGCAGCTTGCGGCCTGTGGCGAAGAACTGCAGCGGGGTGCGGAAGTGCCGGAAGGCGGTGCGGTCGCCGAACCAGGCGAACGGCACGTGGAAGAAGTCCTCCACCCCCGCGGCGACCAGCTCCCGGCGCAGCCGCCCGGCGGCCTGCCGCTCGGTGACGCCGGGCTCCAGCCAGTCGGCGACGGACTGAGCGCAGCGGTACGCGAGTTGCTGCAGCTCGCGGAAGCGGTCGAGGTCGTGCTCGTCGAAGGGGAAGGCGGGCAAGGGCGGGCGGGGGCTCATGGCGAGGGTCTCCTAGGGAGGTGGGTCAGACGTCCAGTTCGAGGCAGCCGCCCTCGTCCGCGCGCGAGACGCAGACGAGCATCTCGCCCGCGGCCCGCTGGGCGTCGGTGAGCTTGCGGTCGCGGTGGTCGACGGCGCCGGAGCGCACCCGCACCTTGCAGACCCCGCAGAACCCCTGCTGACAGGAGTACGCGGTGGCGGGCTCCGCGGCGCGCAGCACCTCCAGGGCGCTTTGGTCGGCGGGCACGGGCAGCTCGCGGCCGTCGCGCAGCCGGAGGGTGAAGGGCTTGCCGTCGACGATCGGCGCGGCGGTGAAGCGCTCGAAGTGCAGGGCGGCGGCCGGGCTTTGGGGGAGCGCGCCCTGCAGCGCGTCCAGCATCGGTGCCGGTCCGCAGGCGTACACGGCGGCGTCCTCCGGCGCCCGGGCGAGCAGCGCGGCCGCGTCCGGGCAGCCGCCGTGCTCGTCGTCGGCGAGAATCTCGATACGGCCGGGGTGCTGCCGCGCCAGCCGGTCGAGCTCGGCGGCGAAGGGCAGCGAGGCGCGGGTACGGCCCGCGTGCACCAGGCGCCAGTCGAGCCCGCGCCAGGCGGCCTCGTACGCCATCGGCAGGACCGGCGTGATGCCGATGCCGCCGGCGATCAGCAGCACGCGCGGCTCGCCCGCGAACGGGAAGGCGTTGCGCGGCCCGGCCACCGAGACCCGGGTGCCCACGGCGAGCTCCCGGTGCACCTCGGCCGAGCCGCCACCGCCGTCGGGCAGGTGCCGGACCGCGATCCGGTACGCGTACCGGTCCGCGGGGTCGCCGCACAGCGAGTACTGCCGGCGCAGGCCGGACGGCAGGTCGAGGTCGAGGTGGGCGCCGGGCTGCCAGCGCGGCAGCTGCCGCCGGTCGGGGGCGGCGAGGCGCAGCGCGATGACGTCGTCGGCGACGGAGTCGCGGGCGGTGACGGTGAGTTCGGTGGGGCGGTCGGCGGGTGGTGCGGGCCGGTAGTAGTCCTTGCCGGTGCTGGCCGGGATGTACCAGGAGGCGAACCAGTCGAGACCGGCGAGAAAGCGGTCCGGGCGGGGCCTGCCGTACAGGTCCGGTGGTGGGGTGCTGCGCTACTTCAGCCCGGGTTACCACTGTCTCTTATAGACATCTCCAGCCCACGAGACATGA
>NZ_JAAKZV010000388.1 GCF_011044975.1 Streptomyces coryli
GGTGGGAAGAGCCGTAGTCCGAAAGGGCGCAGTCAGGGTCCCTGTCCGGTCTGTCCCGCTTCGTCGGTTGCGTCGTGCTGGTAGACCGGCCGTATGGCCAACCGCTCCAGGACCGCCGCGGCGGGCCTTGCGCTGCTCTCGCTCGGCGTCACCGCGGGCGCTCCGGCTCAGGCCGATCGCGACGACGATCCGAAGGCGCGGCCCCCCGTCACCATCGACGTCCGCACCGCCGATCGCACCCTCTCGGACGGCGCCACCGCCACGTACACCATCACCGTCCGCAACCGCACCGCCAAGCGCCTGCCGAACACGCAGGTCACTCAGCTGATGCCGGACTCGCTCCGGCACGTCCGCTCACAGCCGGCCGGCTCCGCGGACGCCACCGGCCGCCAGGTCACCTGGCGGCTGCGGCTGGCCCCGGGGGGCGAGGCGAAGCTGACCATGACGGGGCGGGTCGGCACTCCGGCCGAGGATGCCGGTTCCCAGACCCGCGTAGCCCCGCCGTCGGGCCCCGCCAAGGGCGCCGACGGCCAGGTCGTCCAGGCGGGCCACACCGTGGCCGAGCCGGAGCGCCGCGGGCCGCGGGTCTCCACGACGGTGTGCGTACGGGCGAAGGACAAGGGCGACCTGCTCACCTGCGCCACCGCGAGCTCCCCGTACACCAAGGTGTTCTGGCAGGTCAGCCGGGTGCACACGGCGGTGAGCGCGGCCATCGCGCTGCTCATCGGCGTCGTGGGAGTGGTGCTGCTGCGCCGCCGCCGGGCGGCCGGCGACGAGACGACGCCGACGGGCGGCCCGGGCGAACAGCGCTGAGCGCAGCGCCTAAGCGGGCGCCTTAGCCAGCACCGCCGGCTGCTGCGGCAGCTGATACACGCTCTTCCCATACCAGGCATACGCGGCCGCATAGCCGAAGGCCAGGCAGATCATGCCGCCGACCGCGTCCATCCAGAAGTGGTTCGCGGTCGCCATGATCACGAAGATCGTCGCCATCGGATACAGCGCGCCCAGGATCCGCGCCCACGGCGCCTTCGCCAGCATCACGATGGTGATCCCGCACCACAGCGACCAGCCGGTGTGCATCGACGGCATGGCGGCGTACTGGTTGGAGACGTTCGCCAGGTTCCCCGACGACGTCGATCCCCAGGTGCCGTGCACCTGCACGGTGTCGATGAAGACCGTGTCCGTCATCAGCCGCGGCGGGGCCAGCGGGTACAGGTAATAGCCGATCAGCGCCGCGAACGTGGTCACCGCGAGGGTCAGCCGGACGGCGCCGTAGCGCCCCGGGTGCTTGCGGTACAGCCAGACGAAGACGGCGATCGTGATGACGTAATGGAGCGTGGAGTAGTAGTAATTCATCGAGACGACGAGCCAGTGCACGCCGTCGACCGCGTGATTGATCGAGTCCTCGAAGGCCAGCCCCAGCTTCGCCTGGAACGCCCAGATGTCGTCGGCGTGCGCGAGCGCCTTGTCCTCGTGCTCCGGGACCGAGTTACGGATCAGCGAGTAGACGTAGTAACTCACCGCGATCAGCAGGATCTCGAACCACACCCGCGGCGCCCGCGGAGCGCGCAGACGCTCGAGGAGGCTCGGGCCGTCGCCACCCGCCGACTCGTCCCGGGACCGGGCAGCGTCCGACTGCGGAGTGACCTGACGGTCTTCGAGCGTCCTCGCAATCTCGGCTGGCCGGGGAGCAACACCCCGGGAAATCGACTGACCCATGGATGAATAGTCTGCCAGAAGCAGGGGACACCCCCGATCATCCCCCGGTCCCGTCCGCCGTCCCCGGTCTCGTCCCGGAGTCGGAGGTGGGGGCCCTGTGGCCCTAGGGGGAGGGGACGTGTGTCCCCTGATCCTAGGGGGAGGGGACGTGTGTCCCCCACCAGACACACGTATCGGCCGGCACCCGCAGTACGCCTTCGACCGGGGCCGCCACCGGCCCGGACCCCAGCAGCAGCCGCGTGCCGCCCGCCACCGGTACCCCGACCTCCCGCGCTCCCGTATTCACGATGCAGCGGAAGCCGTCCCCGCGGCGGAAGGCGAGCACCCCCTCGGGCGACTCCTCCCACGCCAGCGGCCCGTCCAGCCCGCGCCGCAGCTTGAGCGCGGCCCGATAGAGCGCGAGCGTGGACCCCGGATCACCTTCCTGTGCCGCTACGGTCAACCCACCCCAGTCCGCCGGCTGCGGCAGCCACGAGCCATCCGCCCCGAACCCGTACGGCGCCGCATCCCCCGACCACGGCAGCGGCACCCGGCAGCCGTCCCGGAGCCCGTCCTGCCCGGCGGTGCGCTGGAAGGCGGGGTCCTGGCGGGCGGCGTCCGGGAGGTCGGTGACCTCGGGGAGGCCGAGTTCCTCGCCCTGGTAGACGTACGCGGCACCGGGCAGCGCCAGCGACAGCAGGGCGGCGGCGCGGGCGCGGGCGAGGGAGCCGTAGCGGGTGCGCGGGCGGACCACGTCGTGATTCCCCAGCACCCAGGTGGCGGGGGCTCCTACCGCGCCGAGGGCGTCGGCCGACTGATCGATGGCCTCGCGCAGCTCGCCGGCGTCCCATGCGCAGGCGAGAAAGTGGAAGTTGAAGGCCTGGTGGAGTTCGTCCGGGCGGACGTAGAGGGCCAGGCGCTCGGGGGTCGGGGCCCAGGCCTCGGCGACGCCGATGCGGTCGCCGTTGCCGTCGGTGTCGTAGGAGTCGAGGAGCTTGCGCCAGGCGCGGTGGATGTCGTGGACCCCGTCCTGGTCGAAGAAGGGGAGGATCTGCTTCCCGATGAGCTTGGCCTGCTCGCCGTGGCCGATGTCCGGCATCCCGGGCGCCTTGACCATGCCGTGGGCGACGTCGATACGGAAGCCGTCGACGCCGCGGTCGAGCCAGAAGCGCAGGATGTCCTCGAATTCGGCGCGGACTTCCGGGTGTTCCCAGTTGAGGTCGGGTTGCTCGGGGGCGAAGAGGTGCAGGTACCAGGAGCCGTCGGGCGTGCGGGTCCAGGCGGGGCCGCCGAAGACGGACTCCCAGTCGTTGGGCGGCTCGGGGCTCGGCGGGCGGAAGTGATAGCGCTCGCGGCCGGATCCGCCGGCGAGGGCCTGCTGGAACCAGGGATGCCGGTCGGAGGTGTGGTTGGGCACGATGTCGACGATCACGCGCAGGCCCAGTCGATGCGCCTCCCGGATGAACTCCTCCGCGTCCGCCAGCACCCCGTACATCGGGTCGACGGTGCGGTAGTCGGCGACGTCGTAGCCGCCGTCGGCTTGAGGGGAGGCGTAGAAGGGCGTCAGCCATACGGCATCCACGCCCAGTCCCGCGAGGTAGGGGAGCCGGGTGCGGGCGCCGGCGAGGTCGCCGTTGCCGTCGCCGTCGGAGTCCGCGAAGGAGCGTACGTAGATCTGGTAGATCACCGCGTCCCGCCACCAGCCGGCGGCCGCCCGGTTTGGCCGGCCTGCTCGGCCTGCTCGGCCTGCCGGGGCTGCCGTAGGGGCGGAAGGGGTCTCCTGCTGGGTCATGTGCGTCCTCTCGTGCGGTGATCACGATGGTCAACGCCACGAACCGGTGTCGGGTGACGGTGACGTGACACGAGTGCTACGCCGGGTATCTTCACGTGCGCCGGGAGTCGTCTCGTTCGGGTTTGGTGGTATTGATGGAGGTTTTGCAGGCGGGCGGCTGGGGGCTGCTCGCGGGCCTCGCCCTGGTTCTCGGTGCCGCGATCGGCTACTTCGCGCGGGTCCCGCGGGAGGCGGTGGCGCTCGTGATGGCCTTCGGGTCGGGAGTTCTCATTTCCGCGATGTCCTTCGAGCTGATCGCGGAGGCGCATGAGCAGGGCGGGCTGCTCCCGACGACGCTCGGTGCGCTGGGCGGCGCGACCGCGTACACCCTCGCCAACGTGGTCCTGGCGCGCCGTGGTGCCCGCCATCGGAAGCGCTCCGGCGCCGCGGCCGTGGCCCGCCAGCCCGCGGAGGACGAGCAACCCGGCTCCGGCGCCGCGATCGCGCTGGGTGCGGCGCTGGACGGCATCCCCGAGTCGGTGGTGATCGGCGCGAGCCTGCTGGCGGGGGGCGGCGTCAGCGCGGCGACGGTGGCGGCGGTCTTCATCAGCAACGTGCCGGAGGGGCTGTCGAGCGCGGCCGGGATGCGGGAGGCGCGGCGTTCACCGGCGTATGTCTTCGGGCTGTGGGGTGGGATCGCGCTGCTGAGTGGGGTGGCGGCGTTGGTGGGTTATGCGGTGCTCGGGGATGCGTCCGGGACGGTGCTGGCGGCGATCACTGCTGTGGCGGCGGGGGCGATTCTGGCGATGGTCGCCGACACGATGATTCCTGAGGCGTTTTCGGATGCTCAGTTGTGGACGGGGTTGGTGACGGTGGTGGGGTTTTTGTGTGCGTTTGCTATGTCACATGCGTGAGGTCGGGTCCTTCGGCTTCTTCGGGGCCTTCAGCTCCTTTTCGAGCAGGGTGAAGGAGCGGGTGCCGCCGCCGGCGACGGGCTTGCCTTCCTTGGTGCCTACGGGGGCGTAGCCGGCGGCCTCGTAATACGCCCGCAGGCGCGGGTTCGTGGCCAGGCAGTCGAGGCGAGCGAGGGTGCGGCCGACTTCGGCGATCCGGGATTCGGCGTTGCGGAGGAGCGTGCGGCCGGTGCCGGGTGGGGCGACGGTGGTGTCGGTCATGAGGCGGTGGATGTAGCCGGCGGTGGGGGGCTGGGGGCCCCAGGCGGGCTCGTCGTCCCACCAGAGTTCGTAGGCGCCGAGGGGGGTGCCGTCGTCTGCTTCGGCGAGCCAGATCTCGCCTTTGGTGAGGATGCTGCGGAAGTGGTCTTCGCCCATTTCGTGGGGGTGCCACTGGTCGATTCCCGCGGCGAGGAGGCGGTTGGCGGCGGTGTTGCGGAGGGTGACGAGGGTGGGGAGGTCGTGGGG
>NZ_JAAKZV010000389.1 GCF_011044975.1 Streptomyces coryli
CCTCGGCCGCGTGACAGCAACGGGCGGGCTGGTGGGTCAAATCTCGCAGAGCGATACGTAAGATCTCACCATCCGATACGCCTTTGCCACGGCGGGCGTGATCGGTCATCGTTCTCCGCATGTCACCGCACCCGCGTTCCGCCGCAGCCGGCTTCGAGCTGGCGCTTATCGGCGTGACCGCACACGCGGTTGCCGACATTCTCTGTCGCTGAGGCCGCTTCTTCCTGCACTCCGCGCTTTCCCCTTTTTTCGCGGAGGCGGCCTCGCCTGTCACTCCCCACCAGTGCCCCCTGCCGCCTTCGCGTACGAGTCCGCTCGCACTCCTGCCGCGAAAGGCGATTTTCGTCATGCTTCGTTCCCGTCAAATCGGCCGAATATCCCGCAGATTGACCGTGGCCGTCATCGGTCTCGCCGTCCTCGGCGCCGCCGCCTGCGCCGGTCCCGAGGACGGCGGCGACAGCGCCGCCGGCAGCGGCGGCAAGCCGCAGCAGGGCGGCACGCTCACCGTCCTGAACACCGAGGGCCAGGGCGATTTCGACCCCGCCCGGCTCTACACCTCCGGCGGCGGCAACGTCCCCTCGCTGGTCTTCCGCACCCTCACCACCCGCAACCGGGAGGACGGCGCCGCCGGCGCCAAGGTCGTCCCGGACCTCGCCACCGACCTCGGCAAGCCGTCCAAGAACGCCACCGTGTGGACGTACAAGCTCAAGGACGGCCTGAAGTACGAGGACGGCTCGCCGATCACCTCCGCCGACATCAAGTACGGCATCGAGCGGTCCTTCGCGGCGGAGCTGTCGGGCGGCGCGCCGTATCTGCGCGACTGGCTCATCGGGGGCGACACGTACGAGGGGCCGTACAAGGACAAGGGCGGGCTCGATTCGATCGAGACGCCGGACAAGAAGACGATCGTCTTCCATCTCAACAAGCCCGAGGGCGAGTTCCCGCTGCTGGCCACCCAGACGCAGACCACGCCGGTGCCGGAGGCCAAGGACAAGGGCGCCAAGTATGAGAACCACCCGGTCTCGTCCGGCCCGTACAAGGTCGTCAAGAACGAGGGCGACGGCGAGCATCTCGTCCTGGAGCGCAACAAGCACTGGTCGGCGGAGACCGACCCGGAGCGCAAGGCGTACCCGGACAAGATCGACGTCAAGTCCGGACTCGACTCCGCCGTCATCAACCAGCGCCTGTCCACCGGCTCCGGTGCCGACGCCAAGGCCGTCACCACCGACACCAACCTCGGCCCGGCCGAGCTCGCCCAGATCGGCGGCGACCAGCAGCTCTCCGACCGCGTCGGCACCGGCCACTTCGGCTACACCACCTACCTCGCCTTCAACCCGAAGGTGAAGCCCTTCGACAAGCCCGAGGTCCGCAAGGCGATCTCGTACGCCATCAACCGCACCTCGGTGATCAACGCCGCCGGCGGCTCCGCCCTCGCCGAGCCCGCCACCACCTTCCTGCCGGACCAGAAGGTCTTCGGCTACACGAAGTACGACCACTTCCCGGCCGGCAAGACCGGCAATCCGGCGAAGGCGAAGGAGCTGCTGAAGAAGGCCGGTTACGGGAAGGGCCTGACGATCACGCTCGCCCACGACACCGACGAGCACAACCTGGAGCAGGGTCCGAAGATCGCCACCGCCGTCCAGGAAGGGCTGAAGAAGGCCGGCATCACGCTGAAGCTCAAGGGCTACGAGGCCAACAAGTACTCCGAGCTCTACACCTCCACCAAGGACGCTCCCGGCTTCTTCATCTCCCGCTGGGGCGCCGACTGGCCGTCCGGCGGCCCCTTCCTGGCCCCGATCTTCGACGGCCGGCAGATCGTGAAGAACGGCTCCAACTACAACCACGCGCAGCTCGACGACCCGGCGGTCAACAAGGAGATCGACGAGATCAACAAACTGACCGACCTGAAGGAGGCCGCCAAGCGCTGGGGTGCGCTGGACAAGAAGATCGGCGCCGACGCCCTCGACGTCCCGCTCTTCCACCCGGTCTACAAGCGGCTGTACGGCAAGGACATCAAGAACGTCGTCATCAGCGACTGGACCGGCGTCCTCGACATCTCGCAGGTCGCGGTCAAGTAGCCATGGCCGCCACCGACATCATCGGAACGGGGACGGGGGCCGCGGACACCGCCGCGGCCCCCGCCTCCGGGGCCCGCCAGGTCTGGCGGCGGCTGCGCGCCCGCCCGTCGGCCGTCGCGGCCGCCGCCGTCCTCGCCCTCCTCGTCCTGCTCGCCCTCGCCGCCCCGCTGCTCGCGGCGCTGGAGGGCCAGGACGTGAATACGTATCACGACAACCTCGTCGACTCCGCGCGCGGCGGCGTCCCGCACGGCTCCTTCGGCGGGGTCAGCGCGGACCACTGGCTGGGCGTGGAGCCCGGCACCGGGCGTGATCTGTTCGCCCGGCTGCTCTACGGAGCCCGCATCTCGCTGCTGGTCGCGCTCGGCGCCACGGTCCTGAACATCGTCATCGGGACGGCGGTAGGTCTGGCGGCGGCGCTCGGCAACCGGCTGGTGGAGAGCGTGCTGAGCCGGTTCACCGACGTCATGATCTCCTTGCCGCTGCTGGTGATCGCCATGTCGCTGACGGCGATCGTGCCGCCCGACTTTCCCCGGCCGCTGCTGTTGATTCTGGTGATCGGGCTGCTGAACTGGTCCGGCACCTCGCGGATCGTGCGCGCCCACGTACTGACGCTGAAGAAGCTCGATTACGTGGCTGCCGCCCGGCTCGGCGGGTCCGGCCGGCTCCGGGTGGCCCGGCGGGAGCTGTTGCCCGCGCTCGCCGCGCCGGTGGTGACGTACGGCGCCCTGATCATCGGAAGCAACATCGTGGTCGAGGCCTCCCTCTCCTTCCTCGGCGTCGGCGTCAAGCCGCCCAACCCCTCCTGGGGACAGATGCTCTCCAGCGCCCAGACGTGGTTCCGCGCCGACCCGATGTACGTGCTGCTGCCCTCCGGGCTGCTGTTCGTCACCGTGCTCGCCTTCACCGTCCTCGGCGACGCGCTGCGCACGGCCCTCGACCCGCGCGAGGCGAGCCGGCTGCGCGTCGGCACGAAGAAGGGGCAGGCCCAGTGACCCGCTATGTGCTGCGCAGGACCGCCGGCGCCGTCCTCGTCCTCTTTGTCCTCTCGGTGCTGATCTACGCGCTCTTCTACCTGGCCCCCGGCGACTCGGCGAAGCTCGCCTGTGGCCCGCGCTGCAACCCGGCCCAGATCGCCCAGGTGCGCGAGCAACTCGGCCTGAACGACTCGGTCTTCATCCAGTACGGCGACTTCCTGAAGGGCATTTTCGTCGGCCGCGACTACTCCGCCGGCACCTCGGTGCTGCACTGCGACGCGCCCTGCCTCGGCCGCTCGTACCAGAGCGACCAGCAGGTCACGGACCTCATCCTGGAGCGCTTTCCGGCGACCGTCTCGCTCGCCGTCGGCGCGGTCGTGATCATGCTCGTCCTCGGCATCGCCACGGGAGTGGTCTCCGCGCTGCGCCGCGGCGGCCTGACCGAGCGGCTGCTGACCTGGCTCACCCTCGCGGGCACCGGCACGCCGGTCTTCATCCTCGGCCTGCTGCTGATGATGGTGGTCTGCGCGTATCTGCAGTGGCTGCCCTTCCCGTCGTACGTCCCGCTCACGGACAGCCCCGAGCAATGGGCCTGGAACATGCTGCTGCCCTGGCTCACCCTCGGCCTCTTCGAGAGCGCCAAATACGCCCGCCTGACCCGCGCCTCCACTCTGGAGACGCTGGCGGAGGATCATATCCGCACTTTTCGGGCTTACGGGGTGAGTGAGCGGGCCATCGTCGGGCGGCACGCGCTGCGCGGCGCGGTGCCGTCGGTGATCGCCATCACCGCCATCGACTTCGGCTTCCTGCTCGGCGGCGCGGTGCTCACCGAGTCCCTCTTCGGGATACCGGGGCTCGGCAAGACGCTGATCGACGGGATCCGGCAGGTCGACCTGCCGGTCGTGGTGGGCGTGGTGCTCACCATCGGCGCGGCCGTGGTGGTGGCGAATGTGATCGCTGATCTGCTCTATGCACTCGCGGACCGAAGGGTGACGCTGCAATGACTTCTTTGGCCGAAATCTCGGACCTCACGGTCGACTTCCCGGTGGCGGAGTCCGATCCGGTACGGGCCGTGGACGGCGTGTCCTTCGCGCTGGAGCCCGGCAGGGCGCTCGGCATCGTCGGTGAATCCGGCTCCGGGAAGTCCACGGTGGCAGCTGCGCTGCTGGGGCTGCACCGGGGGACGGGGGCGCGGGTGAGCGGGACCGTGACGGTCGGCGGTACGGACGTCGGCGCGGCTTCGGAGGGGGAGTTGCGGGCGCTGCGGGGCGGGGTGGCGGCGATGGTGTTCCAGGACCCGCTGTCCGCGCTGGATCCGTATTACGCGATCGGCGATCAGATCGCCGAGGTGTACCGGGTGCACCGGCGCGGGGCCTCGCGGCGGGAGGCCCGGGCGCGGGCGGTGGAGGTGCTGTCGCGGGTCGGGATTCCGGACGCGGCGCGGCGCTCGCGCTCGCGGCCCCACGAGTTCAGCGGCGGGATGCGGCAGCGGGCGCTGATCGCGATGGCGCTGGCATGCGAGCCGCGACTGCTGGTCGCGGATGAGCCGACGACGGCGCTGGATGTGACGGTGCAGGCGCAGATCCTGGACCTGCTGCACGAGCTGCGCACGGAGACGGGGCTGGGGTTGGTGCTGGTCACGCATGACTTGGGGGTGGTGGCGGGGAGCGTCGATGACGTGCTGGTCATGCGCGCGGGCCGCGCCGTGGAGCGCGGCCCGGTGGTGGAGGTGCTGGGATCGCCGGCGGATCCGTACACGAG
>NZ_JAAKZV010000038.1 GCF_011044975.1 Streptomyces coryli
CGACCTGCTCTTCCCCGCCCTGGCCCGCACGGTCGCCGCCTGGGGCGCCGGCGGGCGCGAGGTCGACGTCGTGCACCACACGCAGAACGCGCTCACCGAGGAGCGCGTCGACAGGCTCCGCCAAGAGCCGGGCGTGCCGCTGGCCGGGCTGCGGTTCGCGGATCCGGAGGACGATCCGCGGATCCAGTTCGCGGACTTCCTCGCCGGGGTGGCCCGGAAGATCTCGTCCGACGAGCTGGGCGGGCACGGCGACCCGGAGCTCACCGAGCTGCTGCGGCCCTACCTGGACCCGGCGTCGGTGTGGGGCGACGCGCGCAGCTGGGCCGCGCTGGCAGGGCTCCCCGGGCTTTCGGGTGCCGCTACTTGTTCCGGAAGCGGCCGAGTGCCTTGATCGGGGCGAGCGCGGACGGCTTGGGCCCGCCGTCGACGCTCGTCCCTGCGGGCAGCGCGGCCTGCGCCGACTCGGCGGCCGCCCGGTACTGGTCGCGGGACTTCGTCATGGCCTCGAGCTCCGCGGCGTACCGCTCGACCATCGCCTTGGCGTGCGCCAGCTCCTCGTCCGGGGTGAGCAGATGCCAGCCCTGGCGCAGCCGGGCCAGCGCCGGCTCGGCGTCGGCGGGCAGCGGCAGCGGCAGCGCGGCGTAGTCCTGGATCCGGTTGATCAGCTCGGTGGGCTCCGAGCCGTCCAGGAAGACATTGCGCACCGAGAAGCGTTCCGCCTCGTACCCGCGCGGCTGCGGCGAGCCGGGCAGCACGACCGCGCCGCCGCGCGGCATGCGCACCTTCAGCTCCTTCTTGGCGGCGAAGTCCGCGGTGTTCACCTGCTCCGGGTCCGCCCGGTGCTCGACCACCCGGTGCCGCAGGCTGGGCGGCAGGAACCGGGTCACCGGCTGCTGGCCCGCGGCCTCCGGCGTCATCGCCTCGTGCACCAGGACGTGGATGTACCAGCCGTCCTGGGCGCACTCCCGGAGCAGGGCGCGCAGCTCGTCGTCGTCCTTGGGCAGGTGGTTCGCCGCCCGCACCCGCAGGCCGGGGGCCGTGTCGTGGTCCCACGGGACCAGGTCGCTGTCCGGCCAGAACATGGTCGCGGGCGAGGGCCAGTGCGGCTGCCAGGTCCGCTCCGCCTCGGCGGCCAGCACCCACCCGATGCCCTGGGCGTCCTTGCGGCGGTGCCCGGGCGCGAACGTGGTCAGCTGTGCGCGCACCGTGACGTCCTCGTCCACCCGCCAGCGCGCCTCGAAGACGAGGCGGGCCGACGGGCCGGGGTCGGCGGACTCGTCCCGCGGGTAGAGCGCGCTGGAGCGCGCCGCCTCGACGGGGTCGAGTTCGACGTAGTCGTCGAGCACCCCGGCCGCCTTGAGGGCGATCAGGTTGCGCCGGGCGTCGAGCTCGGGCTCGGGCCCGGCGTGGCGCCCGCGCCCCAGCCATACGGTGTCCGGGATGGGAGTCGAAGTGGTGCTGTGTTTGGCCATGACGTCGTTCCGTGGATGATCGGGACCCGTCCAGTATGGTCGGTCGGCCTGCGGATACAAGCAGAGGCCCGGGCTGATGCTCTCCTCACCTCCGGCTATTCCGCCGCCATCCCGGCAAACCACCGGGCGGCCTCCTCCGCCACCTGCTCCAGTGCCCCCGGCTCCGGAAAGAGATGCGTGGCCTTCGGGATGACCAGCAGCTCCGCCGGCGCCGTGAGGGCCTCGGCGGCGAGGCGGTTGAGCTCCAGCACGGAGTCGTCGTGCTCGCCGACGAGCAGCAGCACCGGGGCCCGTACGCCGGGCAGCCACTTCTCGGCGAGGTCAGGGCGGCCGCCGCGGGAGACCACCGCCCGGACGATCTCGGGCCGCTCCGCCGCGGTCATGAGTGCGGCCGCCGCGCCCGTACTGGCGCCGAAGAGGCCCACGGGCAGGTGCGTGGTGCGCTCGGCGAGCCAGTCGGCCGCGCCGGTCAGCCGGCGGCCGAGCAGGTCGACGTCGAAGCGGTGCTCGCCGGAGCGGGCGTCCTGAAGATCCTCCGCGGCGGTGAGCAGGTCGAGCAGCAGGGTGCCGAGGCCCGCCTGGTTGAGGTGCGCGGCTACCGCCTGGTTGCGGGGGCTGAGGCGGGAGCTGCCGGTGCCGTGGGCGAAGAGCACGACGCCGGTGGCGTCGTCGGGCAGCGCCAGGTCGCCGGTGAGGCCGACGCCCTCGGTGCGCACGGTGACGGTCACGGTCGCGGGTTCGGGGGACATGGCGCCTCCGGGGTGGGGTGCGTTGTTGTCCTACGAGTACCTTCCTCCCACGGAATTCCCACCTTCGCTCGCTAGCGTCGGTGACCATGCGTCCCCTCAGCCTCGCCGCCGTCCGCGCCCTGCTGTGCGCCGCGCTGGCCACCGTATTGCTGGCATCCTGCGCCTCCGCCGGAGGCGGTGCCGATGGCGATACGGGCCCGGCCGGCGCCGCGTCGGAGGCCGCCGGCGGGAAGAAACCCAACATCATCTACGTGCTCACCGACGACCTGTCGTCGAATCTCGTGCGGTACATGCCGCATGTGAAGGAGATGCAGGAGCAGGGCACCACCTTCACGAACTACTACGTCACCGACTCGCTCTGCTGCCCGTCCCGCACCTCGACGCTCACCGGCCAATATCCGCACAACAGCGGGGTCTTCACCAACAGCGGTGAGGACGGCGGGTACAAGGCGTTCCTCAAGAACGGCAACGACCGCCGCAGCTTCGGCACCGAGCTGCAGCAGGCCGGCTACCGCACCGGCTTCATGGGCAAGTACCTGAACGGCTACCAGCCCGCCGACAAGGACGTGCCGCCCGGCTGGGACGAGTGGGCCGTCGCCGGCAACGGCTACCAGGGCTTCGACTACGACCTCAACGAGAACGGCAAGGTCGTCCACTACGGCAACGAGCCGAAGGACTACATGACGGACGTGCTGTCCGGGAAGGCCGAGGAGTTCATCGACGCCTCGGCGAAGGCGGACCAGCCCTTCGCGCTCGAGCTGTCCACCTTCACGCCGCACGGCCCGTCCACCCCGGCGCCGCGCGACAAGGGCAAGTTCCGCGGCCTCAAGGCGCCCCGTACCGAAGCCTTCGACAAGGCCACCGCCGACGCGCCGGAATGGCTGCGCAAGATGCCGCCGCTGACCGCCGAGGAGAAGCAGCGGATGGACCGCACCTTCGCCAAGCGGGCCCGCTCGCTGCTCGCGGTCGACGCGATGATCGGGAAGCTGCGGGACGAGCTCAAGGCGAAGGGGATGGACGACGACACCTACCTCGTCTTCGGCTCGGACAACGGCTTCCACATGGGCGAGCACCGGCTCCGCCAGGGCAAGCAGACCGCGTACGACACCGACATCAAGGTGCCGCTGATCATCACCGGGCCGGATGTGCCGGCCGGCCGGAAGGTCTCGCAGATCGCGGAGAACGTCGACCTGAGCCCGACCTTCCAGGACCTCGCGGGCGCCGAGCCGGCGTCGACGGTGGACGGCAGCAGCCTCGTCGATCTCCTGCACGGCAAGGAGCCGGACGACTGGCGCCGGGCCGCGCTGATCGAGCACCATCGCGCGGACGCCGGGCAGCGGAAGGGCGATCCTGACAAGCCGCGGAAGTTCAGCGGCGACCCGCCGGACTATGCGGCGATGCGCACCGCGGACTACCTCTATGTCGAATACGGCACCGGAGAGCGGGAGTTCTACGACATGAAGTCGGACCCGCTCCAGCTGAAGAACGCGTGGGACTCCGTACCCGAGGAGAAGCGCGCGCAACTGCACGAGGATCTCGCCGCGATGCAGAAGTGCGAGGGCTCCAAGAGCTGTCGGAAGGCCGCCCAGCCGGGCTAGGCGGCGGCCTCCAGGAAGTCGCGCACCAGCGGGCTCGCGAGCTCCCGGAATTCCTCGAAGTATGCGTGCCGGGCGCCCGGGATGATCTCCATCCGGGCGCCCGGAATGCGCTCCGCCAGCAGCGGCGCGTTCGCGACCGGGTTGAAGCGGTCGTCGCCCCCGTGCACGACCAGGGTCGGAGCGGCGATCCGCGGGAGCAGCTCCCAGGCGTCGTGCCGGTTGCTCGCGGTGAGGTGGCGGCGGCGGGCGTACGCGGGCATGGCCGGGTCGCCGAGGGTCTGGTACGGGCCGGGGTGGGCCGCCGTGAAGGCGGGCGTGTACATCAGGTCGGCCAGGGCCCGCTGCACCGCCGCCGGGTCGGGCTGGGCGAGGGCGCGGCGGATGTCAGGGCCGCGCTCGGCGGCGTGCGGGCCGCCGGGGGAGGTGCAGCCGAGGACCAGGGCGCGGACCCGGTCCGGGTGCCGGGCGGCGAGGTGCTGGGCGACGCGGCCGCCCATGGAGGTGCCGTAGACGTCGGCGCGCTCGATGCCGAGGTGGTCGAGGACGGCGACGGCGTCGTCCGCGAACTGCCCGGTGCTGTACGGCTCGTCGGGCTTGTCGCTGGCGCCGGTGCCGCGCCAGTCGAGGGTGACGGTGCGACGAATGGCGTGGAAGTCGGTGCGGACGCCGTCCCACCAGTGGTGGTTGTTGGACTGGCCCGCCAGCAGCAGGAGCGGGGGGCGTGCCGCGTCACCTTCGCTCTGCCACTCGATGCGGATGCCGTCCGGCGCCTTCGCGTACGTCACAGGTGCTCGCTCTCTTCCCGTCGGGGCTCCATGGTGCCCGAGGATTTTTACGAACAGGAGTGTTCACGTAACGGCGATGCGCCAGTAGCCTCGGCAACTACCCGGCCGGGAAAACGATTTCAGCTCCTCCGCACCCCCTTCAGAACCCTCCACGGAGCAAGGGAGAGCAGGCATGCGCAACAGACCCCGTCACGCCCTGGTGGCAGGCATCGGCGCCGCCGTCGTCATCGCCGGGTCGGTCCTCCTGCCGAACGCCGCGGCCGAACGCCGCCCCGAGGCCGCGGCCCGGGTTGAGGCGCCGGTGCCGGAACTCGACTGGTCCGCGTGCGGCGCGCAGCAGTGCGCCGAAGCCCAGGTGCCGCTCGACTACGACGAGCCCGACGGCGACACCGTCAAGCTCGCGATGACGAAGTTCCCGGCGACCGGCAGCGGCGAAAAGACCGGCACCCTCTTCCTCAACCTCGGCGGACCCGGCGCCAAGGCCGTCGGCGATCCGACATTCGCGCTGAGCGTCAGGTCGCTGGGGCCCGAGGTGCGCGCGAAGTTCGACATCGTGGGCATCGACCCGCGCGGGGTCGGCGGTTCGGCGCCCGCCACCTGCCCGCCCGCGCCGGGCCGGGAACCCGTGGCGAAGCCGGCGACGATGATCCCGGAGACCCCGGACGAGGTGAAGGCGCAGCTCGCGTACGACGACTACCTGCGCGCGAGCTGCGACGAGACCGCCGGGCCGATCCTCGACCACATGTCGATGGCCGACGTGGCCAGGGACATGGACCTGGTCCGCCAGGCCGTGGGCGACGAGCAGCTGACGTACTACGGCATCTCGTACGGCAGCCTGCTCGGCCAGACGTACGCCGCCCTCTTCCCCGACCGGGTGCGCGCCCTGGCCATCGACGGCGTCCTCGACCCGGTCGCCTCCACCACGGGGCGGCCGGGCGACGACCGGCCGGTGGGCGTGCGCATGGGCCGGCCGGAGGCGATGGAGCAGGCGCTGGCCACCTTGCTTGCGCACTGCGACAAGGCCGGGATCCTGCGCTGCCCGCTCGCCGGGCAGGCGATGATGCGCTGGCAGCGAGTGCACGACTCCCTGGCGGAGCGGCCGCTGGAGCTCGGGCCGATGACGATCGACGGCCGGTCCTTCCGCGGGTTGTACACCGTGAACGCGTTCCAGGTCGATCACATGGGCGGGTATCCGCTGCCGACCATCGAGCTGCTCGCGGCCGCCACGAAGCTCATCGAGGTGCTGCGGTTCGGGCCCGGCGACCCGGCCGCCGGGCAGACGCGGCTGAAGGTCCCCGGCCGGTCCGCCATCGACCTGAGCGCACCCCGCTCCGTACTCGAGGAGCGACTGGCGGGGCTGCTGGCGGAGATCCGCAAAGCCGCGGCGGAGCGGGTGCCGACGCCCGCACCGGCCGCGGAGGATGTCTCCGCGGGACTGGCCGGCATGTTCGGCGCGCTGTGCACCGACAGCGTCAATCCGGCGGATCCGAACGCCTGGGTCCAGGCCGCGAAGGACACCGAGGCGCGTGCACCCAGGTTCGGCCCGCTGATGGTCTGGGTCTTCTCGCCCTGCGCGGGCTGGCCCGGATCCAGTGCCGACGCCTATCGCGGCCCCTTCGACACCCGCCTTACGACCCCGCCGCTGATCATCGGCAACGCGCGCGACGCCGCCACCCCCATCGGCGGCGGCGAAGCGGCCCGGGACCTGCTGCCCGGCTCCCGGCTCATCACTCTCGACGCCTGGGGCCACACCGCCCTCGGGAAGAGCGGGTGCGTGACGAAGCACGTCGAGTCCTACCTGATCAAACAGCAGCTGCCCGGCGGCGATCAGCATTGCAAGACCGACTACACCCTCTTCGGACTCCCGGGCTGACCCGGTCGAAAAGGCTTTGCGCAACGCCGCGCGCACGACGGAGAGTTGCCCCATGGGCTTCGTCGTGCGCGCGGCCTCGCCGGAAGACGCTCCGGCCGTATGCGCGCTCCTGAATGAGATCGACGTACTCGAGATCGGCCACCCGGAGACGGACCTGCACACCGTCGAGGCCGACCTCAGGCATCCGGACGCGGATCTGCCGCACAACTCCTGGCTGGCCTTCGCCGACGGCCGGCTGGTCGCCTACGCGCTGCTGTGGGACGACTCCGGGGGCGAGCGGATCGACGTCGACCACTACGTCCTGCCCGAGCACCAGGCCGCCGGCCTGCGCCTGGTCGAGCTGATGGAGGCCAGGGCGTCCGCCAAGGCCGCGGGCAATGGCGCGGAGCGGGCGGTCGTCCACCTCGGCCTCACGCTGAAGCCGACCATCGACACGGCCGTGCTCCGCGACCGGGGGTGGCGGCCCGTACGCCGCTATCACGTCATGACCCGGCCGGTCTCCAAGGCGGCGGACCCCGCGCCCGAGCTGCCGCCCGACGTCCGGCTGCGCGCCTGTACGACGGAGGCGGACAAGCGGCGGGCGCACGATCTGCTGCAGCTCGCCATGTCCGAGCACTTCGACTTCCACCCGATGTCGTACGAGACGTGGCTCGCCGACCCCGGCAATCGGCGCTTCGACGGGCAGCTGATCTGGATTGCTGCGGCCGAGGGCCGCGGCGACATCGCGGCGCTGCGGGCCCGGAACGACCGCGACGCCATGGGCTGGGTCTCCACCCTGGGCGTGCTCGACGCCGCCCGCGGTCGGGGGCTCGGCGGGCTGCTGCTGCGGCACGCCTTCGCGGCCTTCGCGGAGCGGGGGCGGGACGTGGTGGGGCTCGGCGTCGACACCTCGAATCCGACCGGTGCGCTGCGCCTCTACGAGCGGCACGGCATGAGCGTGCACTATGCGGTGGATACGTGGGAAGTGGTGGTTGACGCGTCTCCGGGATCATGATTGATTCCGGATAACGGATTGGTGTTTCCGTTACACGGAAGTGAGGGAGTGGCATGGCGACGATCGGCTTCATCGGCCTGGGGATCATGGGCAGCCCGATGGCGGTGAACCTGGCCCGCGCCGGGCACACGGTGACCGGCTGGAACCGCAGCCCGGAGCGGACCGAGGCGCTGGTCGAGGCCGGTGGCCGGGCGGCCGGGTCCATCGCCGAGGCGGTCCGGGACGCCGATGTCGTGATCACCATGCTCCCCGCCGCCCCGCAGGTGGAGGCGTGTGCGTACGGCGAGGACGGGATCCTCGCGCACGCGAAGAAGGGCGCGCTCCTGATCGACATGTCGTCGATCACCCCGCAGGCGTCGGTCGGCCTGGCCCGTAACGCCGCCGAGCGCGGCATCCGCGTCCTGGACGCCCCGGTCTCCGGCGGCGAGGCAGGGGCCGTCGAGGCGGTGCTGTCGATCATGGTCGGCGGCGAGGCGGCGGACTTCGAGGCGGCGCGGCCGGTCTTCGAGGCGCTCGGCAAGACCTTTGTGCTGTGCGGCCCGCACGGCGCGGGCCAGACCGTGAAGGCGGCCAACCAGCTCATCGTCGCCGTGAACCTGCAGGCATGCGCCGAGGCGATCGCCTTCCTGGAGAAGGCGGGGATCGATCTGGACGCCGCGCTCGAGGTGCTGAACGGCGGCCTCGCCGGCTCGACGGTGCTGACACGCAAGCAGCAGAACTTCCTGCACCGCGACTACCGGCCCGGCTTCAAACTCGCCCTCCACCACAAGGACATGGCGGTGGTCACCGACACCGCCCGCGACCTCGGTGTCGTCCTCCCGGCCGGCTCCCTCGCCGCCCAGCTGATCGCCTCCGCCGTCGCCCGCGGCGAAGGCGAACTCGACCACTCCGCGCTGCTGCGCGGCGTCGAACTCCTCAGCGGGACGGCGGAGTAGGCGGCGTAGCGCGGGCGCCCGTGGCCGGGCTGTGCGGACGGCGGCGGGCGCCCGGCCGCCCTCAAGGTCCCGCGCCTATCCCCGCCGTTCCCGCCTCCTCGCCCTCACCCGCCAACCCGGCCATGGCGAAGAACTCCGCCTCATTGCCCGCGAGCCCGGCGGCGGCGAGGGCGGCGTCCGCCTCCGCCATGGGCTCGGCGAGCAGCATCGCCGCCATCGGCGTATCACCCCAGGCGTCCAGCACGGCCCGGGCGGTCTGGAGCAGACGGCGGTACGCCTGCGCGGCGGCGACGAGTTCGGCTGTGGTGCCCTGCATGACGAGATCCCCTCCACTTCGACTGCAGTCGCCGAACAGTCTTGCGCAAGGCACTGACAATTGATCAGACCTGCGGTTTCTCCCCGAGGAACCGCAGCAGCGCCCCCGCCACCTCCTCCGGCCGGTCCTCCGGCAGGAAGTGCCCGCCACCCGCGATCAGTTCACGACGCGCACCCGGGATCGCCGCCGCCAGCCGGTCCGCCATCGGCCGGTGCGTGGCGGTGCGCAGCCGCGGACCGACGATGTCCGCGAAGACGTCCGGCGGCATCGTCCGATACGCCTCCGCGTGCCGCTGCATGTGCTCGGTGAACGGCGTGTTCCACGGCCCCAGCACCGCCGCGTCCACCAGCGCCAGCGCGCTCACCGGCACCTCCTCGACGAGATGCGCTCGCGTCACCACCCCGCCCCCGATGTCGTGGCCGACCAGCGCGGGCCGCTCGAGTCCCCAGTGCGCGACGACCACGCGGGAGTGCCGTGCGTGAGGACCACCGGCGGCCCCTCCCCGAACGAGCCGACGGCGACCTCCCGCCGGAGACGCGGGCGCGGTCGGTGAGTTTCCAGGTCTGCATGCGGTCCTCTCGCTGCTAAGGGGTGAAAACCTTGTGCACCGATTACCGTAAAAGACCGGCCGTCGTGATACCCAGGACGCGTGACGTACGACATCGCCGCGATACGCGCTCAATTCCCCGCTCTCAAAAACGGCCACGCCTACTTCGACGGACCCGGCGGCACCCAGACCCCGCAGCCCGTCATCGACGCCATCGCCGACGCCCTGGCGAACCCCCTCGCCAACCGCGGCTCCCTCACCCCCGGCGAGCGCAACGCCGAAGCCCTGGTGGCCGACGCCCGCCAGGCCGTCGCCGACCTGCTCGGCGCCGACCCGCACGGGATCGTCTTCGGCCGCAGCGCCACCCAGCTCACCTACGACATCTCCCGCACCCTCGCCAAGCGATGGCGGCCCGGCGACGAGATCGTCGTCACCCGCCTCGACCACGACGCCAACATCCGCCCCTGGGTGCAGGCGGCCGAGCGGGCGGGGGCCACCGTCCGCTGGGCCGACTTCGACCCGGACACGGGCGAGTTGACCGCCGCCCACCTGCGCGCATTCATCTCCGACCGCACCCGCCTGGTCGCCGTCACTGCCGCGTCCAACCTCATCGGCACCCGGCCCCCGGTCGAGGAGATCACCGAACTCGCGCACGCCGCCGGGGCGCTCGTCCACGTCGACGGCGTGCACCGCACCGCGCACGGCGCCGTGGACGTGCGGCGGCTCGGCGCGGACTTCTACGTCTGCTCCCCGTACAAGTTCCTCGGCCCGCACCTCGGCGCCCTCGCGGCCGACCCCGCGCTGCTGCGCGACCTGCGCCCCGACAAGCTGCTGCCCGCCACGGACGCCGTGCCGGAGCGCTTCGAACTGGGCACGCTGCCCTACGAGTTCCTCGCGGGCACCACCGCGGCCGTCGACTTCCTGGCCGCCCTCGACCCCGATGCGCAGGGCACCCGCCGCGAGCGCCTGCTCGCCTCGTACGACGCCCTGGAGGCGCACGAGGACGCGCTGCGCGACCGCATCGAGGGCGGCCTCGCCGGCCTGCCCGGCGTCACCGTCCGCTCGCGCGCCGCCGAGCGCACGCCCACGCTGCTGCTCACCCTCGAAGGGGGGCGCGAGGCCGCGGCGTACGCCTACCTCGCCGAGCACGGGATCAGCGCCCCGGCCGGCTCCTTCTACGCCCTGGAGGCCTCCCGGCACCTCGGGCTCGGCGACACCGGCGGGCTGCGGATCGGGCTCGCGCCCTACACCTCCGCCGACGACGCCGACCGCCTCCTCACCGCCCTCACCGACTTCCAGGAGAACCGATGACCGCGCCGGTCAACTGGGCGGGCAATGTCACCTTCACCGCCCGCGAGCTCATCAGACCCACCTCCGTCGCCGACCTCCAGACGGCCGTCTCCCGCGCCACCCGGATCCGGGCCCTCGGCAGCGGGCACTCCTTCAACCGCATCGCCGACACCGACGGCACCCTCGTCTCCACGGCCGGACTCCCGCCACTCGCCGAGACGGACAGCGCCGCCCGCACTGTCCGCGTCAACGGCGGCATGACGTACGCCGAACTCGCCGACCGCCTCGCCGGCACCGGCCTCGCCCTTGCCAACATGGCCTCGCTCCCGCACATCTCCATAGCCGGCTCCGTCGCCACCGGCACGCACGGCTCGGGCGACGGACAGGGCTCGCTCGCCACGCAGGTCCGCACGGTGGAGCTGGTCGGCCCTGACGGCGAACTGCGCACCCTGCACCGCGACAAGGACGGCGACGCCTTCGCCGGCAGCGTCGTCTCCCTCGGCGCGCTCGGCGTCGTCACCGCGCTCACCCTCGATCTCGTCCCGGCGTACGAGATCAGCCAGTACGGCTTTACCGGGCTGTCCGTCGACGACGCCACCGCCCACTTCGACGAGATCTTCGGCTCGGCATACAGCGTCAGCCTTTTCACCGACTGGCGCGGGCCCGGCTTCAACTCGGCCATCCTCAAGCACCGCACCGGCGGCACCCCGCCCGCGCTGCCGTGGGGCACACCCGCCACCGAGCGGCTGCACCCCATCCCGGGACTGGTGGCCGACAACTGCACCGAGCAGCTCGGCGTCCCGGGCCCCTGGCACGAGCGGCTGCCGCACTTCCGGCCGGGCTTCGTCCCGAGCAACGGGGACGAGCTGCAGTCCGAGTGGCTCGTCGCCCGCGCCGACGCGGTCGCGGCGCTGCGGGCGCTGGACGGGATGCGGGCCGAGCTCGCGCCCGTGGTTCAGGTCTGCGAGGTCCGTACGATCGCCGCCGACCGGCTGTGGCTCAGCCCGGCGTACGGCCGTGACACCGTCGCCCTGCACTTCACCTGGGTGCCGGACGCCGCCGCCGTCGGACCCGTGATCGCGCAGGTCGAGGGGCGGCTCGCGGACCTCGCCCCGCGCCCGCACTGGGGCAAGCTCTACGCCACCGGGCCGGCCGCGCTGCGGGCCCGCTACCCGCGGCTCGGGGACTTCGCCCTGCTGGCGCGGGCCGCCGACCCGGCGGGGAAGTTCCGGAATCCGCTGGTCAGCGCCTTGATCGGAGCTGAGGGAAAATAGTTCTGCGGGGCGTGTAGAGAAATCGCTGCCGGCTCCGACGTCTCCTGTGAAACGCAACGGCAATCGAGGAGCTGAACACCATGAAGTACCTGGTCATGATCTACGGCACGCAGGCGGACTACGAGGCCATGGGCGGCAAGGCCTCCCCGGGCACCCCGGCCTGGACGGAGAAGGACCTGGGGGCGATGTTCCAGTTCATGGAGGCGGTCAACAACGACCTCGCCGAAGCCGGCGAGCTGGTCGACGGCCAGGGGCTCGCCGAGCCCCGGCAGGCCATCGTGGTGACCAGCGGCGCGGACGGCTCGTCGGTCGTGTCCGACGGCCCCTTCGGGGAGTCCAAGGAGGTCCTGGCCGGCTACTGGGTGCTGGACTGCGCGAGCGACGAGCGGGTGACCGAGATCGCCAAGCGGGTGCACCAGTGCCCGGTGCCCGAGGGCACCCGCCCCAGCGAGGTCGTGATCCGGCAGATCATGGAAGCGCCGCCCGCATAGTGCCGCAGACAGTGGGAGACGCACCCATCGAGGACCTGCTGCGCCGTCTGGCGCCGCAGGTCCTCGGCGCGCTGGTACGCCGCTACGGACACTTCGACGCCGCCGAGGACGCCGTACAGGAGGCGCTGCTCGCCGCGGCCGGGCAGTGGCCGGACAAGGGGCGCCCCGACAACCCGCGCGGCTGGCTGATCCGCGTCGCGTCCCGCCGCCTGGTCGACGAGCTGCGGGCCGAGGAGGCCCGCCGGCGGCGGGAGGAGACGGTGGCCGCGCTGACGCCGCGCGAGGACTTCGAGGCCCCGCCGCCGGGTGAGGCGCGCCATCCGAGCGAGGACGACACGCTCACGCTGCTGTTCCTGTGCTGCCACCCGGAGTTGAGCCACACCTCGCGCATCGCGCTGACGCTGCGGGCGGTCGGTGGCCTCACCACCGCGGAGATCGCCCGCGCCCTGCTCGTACCCGAGGCGACGATGGCGCAGCGGATCAGCCGGGCGAAGAAGACGCTGAAGGCGTCCGGCGCCCGCTTCACGCGTCCGGAGGGCCCGGAGCGCGGCGAGCGGCTGGCCGCCGTCCTCCAGGTCCTCTACCTGATATTCAACGAGGGCTACACCGCCACCTCCGGCGCCGCCCTGCACCGCGCCGACCTCGCCGCCGAGGCGATCCGGCTCACCCGCGCCGCGCACCGGCTGCTGCCGGGCGACGGCGAGACGACCGGGCTGCTGGCGCTGATGCTGCTCACCGACGCCCGCCGGGACGCCCGCACCGGGCCCGCCGGCGAACTGATCCCGCTCCTTGAACAGGACCGCCGGCTGTGGAACCGGGGCCGGATCAAGGAGGGCGTCGAGCTGGTCACGCACGTGCTGACCACGGCCCGCATCGGCCCGTATCAGGTGCAGGCGGCGATCGCGGCCGTCCACGACGAGGCGGAACGGGCCGAGGACACCGACTGGCCGCAGATCCTCGGCCTGTACAACCTGCTGCGGACGCTGGCCCCGAGCCCGGTGGTGACCCTCAACCGGGCCGTCGCCGTCGGCATGGTCGACGGCCCGCGCGCCGGTCTCGCCGAACTGGAGCGGCTGTCCGGCGATCAGCGGATCGCCGGTCACCACCGGCTGGAGGCCGTACGCGCCCACCTGCTGGAGCTCGCGGGGGAGCGGGAGGCGGCGCGGACGGCGTACCAGACGGCGGCGAGCCGGACGCTGAGCACGCCGGAGCAGCGGTATCTGCGGCTGCGGGCGGCTCAGTTGGGCCGTTGAGTCGCTGAGGTTCGCTGAGGTTCGTTGAGTCGTCGCGGCGTCAGCCCCACTGACCGGGCTGGTAATCACCCGCCGGCTGCCGGGTGATGGCGTTGAGCCGGTTGAAGGCATTCAGGCTCGCGATGGCGACGACCAAGGCCGTGAGCTGGTCCTCGTCGTAATGCTTGACGGCGTTCGCCCAGGCCTCATCGGTGACCTCGCCGCCGTCGGCCAGGCGGGTGCCCTGTTCGGCGAGCTCCAGGGCCGCGCGCTCCGGCTCCGTGAAGACGGTGGCCTCCCGCCAGGCGGCGACCAGGTGCAGACGCACCTGGCTCTCCCCGGCGTGGGCGGCCTCCTTGGTGTGCATGTCGATGCAGACGGCGCAGCCGTTGATCTGGCTGATGCGGATCTCCATCAGATGCAGGGTCGCGTGCGGCACACCGGCGTCGAGGACGGCCCTGCCCGCCGCGATGAAGCCCTTGATTGCCTTGGCGCCGATCGGGTTGGTGTGGTGTTGGATACGAGCTTCCACGCTGATCTCCTTGCTGTGCCGGCCGGTTACACCCTTCCGACGGGACAGCCCGCCGAAGTGTGAGGCGGCTACAGCCAGGACGTCAGCTTTTCGGGATTGCGCATGCTCCAGATGTGCTTGATCCGGCCGCCGTCGATGTCGAAGGCGATCACCGTCGCGGTCACCCCGCTCTGCATGGCCACGAGTCCGGGCCGGCCGTTGACCGTGCGCTCCAGGAACACCTGGCCGGCGGTGAACTCGGCGATACCGGCGAAGACCCGCGCGACCTCCGCCGCGCCCTCGATCGGCGCGAGGTGGGCGCGGGCGAGGCCGCCGCCGTCGCCGATCGCGGTGACGCCGGGGTCGAGCAGGCCGATGAGCGCCTCGATGTCCCTGGCCTCCCAGGCCCGCTTGAAGTCCCGCACCACGGCGGCCTCGCCCGCCTTCGGCACCGCGGCGGGCCGCGCGTCGCGCAGCCGGCGGCGCGCGGAGGAGGCCAGCTGCCGGCAGGCCGCCGGGCTGCGGCCGACGATCCCGGCGATGTCGGCGTACGGATAGCCGAAGACCTCGTGCAGCACGAAGGCCACGCGCTCGGCCGGTGTCATCGCCTCGAGCACGACGAGGAAGGCCATGCTGACGGACTCATCGAGGGTGACCCGGTCGGCGGGATCCGAACTGGCGGTGGCCGTCTGCCCGTTGACCCACTCGGTGCGGTCCGGCAGCGGCTCCGGCAGCCACTGCCCGACATAGCGCTCCCTGCGGGCCCGCGCGGAGCGCAGCACATCCAGGCAGATGCGCCCGGTGACGGTGGTGAGCCAGGCGCCGGGCGAGTCGATGGCGTCCCGCTGCCGGGCCGTCAGGGCATACCAGCGGGCATACGCCTCCTGCACCGCGTCCTCGGCCTCGGCGAGCGAGCCGAGCAGCCGGTAGGCGACGTTGAGCAGGCGGCGCTGCTCACTGATCGGGGTGGTCATGGTGTGCCGGGCTCCCTTGCTCGTTCTTTCCCGTCACCTGTGCGACGAGGCAGCACGGCGGAATGTGACGCGCTTGACGCATGCCGATATGGGCATATGATTGAGGTCATGGCACGAGCAGCGACGACGTCGGATGTCTTCAACGCGATCGCCGAGCCGCAGCGCCGGGACATCCTGGCGCTGCTGCGGGCGGGGGAGCGGCCGGTGACCGAGCTGGCCCAGGAGCTGGGGATGACCCAGCCGGGGGCTTCCAAGCACCTGCGGGTGCTCCGGGAGGTCGGGCTGGTGCGGGACCGCAAGGCGGGCAAGCAGCGCCTGTACGGCCTTGACGCCCGCGGGCTGCGGCCGGTCCACGAGTGGACCGGCGGGTTCGAGCGGTTCTGGAACGAGAGTTTCGACCGGCTGGACGCGTACGTGCAGGACCTGAAGCAGACAAGGCAGGAGGAGTGACCGATGGCAGCGACGGTCGACCGTGAGATCGTGATCTCCCGGGTCATCAATGCCCCACCGGAGCTGGTGTTCGAGGCCTTCACCGAGGTCCGGCACCTGTCGCAGTGGTGGGGCCCGGAGGGGTTCACCACCACCACGCGGGCGTTCGAGTTCCGCGTCGGCGGGGAGTGGGACTTCGTGCTGCACGGGCCGGACGGGACGGACTACCAGGAGTGGATCTCCTGGACCGAGATCGTCCCGCCGGAGCGGATCGCGCTGCTCCACGGTGAGTCCCGCGGCGACCCGAACGCCTTCGAGTCGGTCCTGACGTTCGCGCCCGAAGGTGCGGCGACCCGGTTCGAGATGCGCACGGTGTTCCTCACCAAGGAGCAGCGCGACGAAGCGGTCGAGAAGTACCACGCGATCGAGGCCGCCCGGCAGACCATGGGCAACCTGGCTGCCTACGTCACCGAGATCCTTCGGAAGGAAGTTGAGGGCTGATGTCCGGCAAGGTGTTCTTCAGCGTATCGATGTCGCTGGACGGGTTCATTGCTCCCGAATCCTCCGAGGAGTTGATGGGGCAGCAGTGGATGGAGCTCCAGCGGTGGGTCTTCCCGCAGCGGTTCTTCCGGGAGAACCTGAAGCTCGGCGGGGGCGGCAAGGAGGGGCGCGACAACGACATCCTGCGGGAGACGTTCGAGCGCACCGGCGCGAGCGTGATGGGCAAGCGCCTGTTCGACGCCGGCGAGAAGATGTGGCCGGAGGAGGCTCCGTTCCACACGCCGGTCTTCGTCGTGACGCACGAGAAGCGTGACCCGTGGGAGCGGCCGGGCGGCACGACCTTCCACTTCGTCAACGACGGCATCGAGTCCGCGGTCGACCAGGCCCGCGAGGCCGCCGGCGACCGGGATGTCCGCGTCGCGGGCGGCGGCGCGACGATCCTGGAGTACGTGAACGCGGGCCTGATCGACGAGTTCTCGATCGCGCTGTCACCCGTGCTGTTCGGCTCCGGAATCCGCTTGTTCGAGGGCGTGGACGCCGGCCGCGTGGCCCTGGAGCTGGTCCGCGCCGAGTCCTCCCCGCAGGTGACGCATGTGACCTACACCGTCCGGGAGCGGTGACCGTCCCGAACTCAGCGCCCACCCGCCGAGGTCAGTCGCGACGCCCCTCGACGCAGAAGATGTTTCCCTCCGGGTCGGACAGCACCACATACGGATCGGATCCCGGCGGGGTGGACTCCGGATAGTGCGGCCAGTCGACGCGCCGGGCGCCCAGGCTGACCAGGCGGTCGACCTCCTCGTCCAGCGGGCGTTCGCCAGCCTGCAGGTCGAGGTGGATGCGGGGGTGGTCCTGCGGCGGGCTTTGGCTCACGTCCATGGCTATGGCAGATCCGGACTCGCCCGGCGCGGGCTGGAGGACGATCCAGTCGTCGCCGTCGAAGCGGGGCGGGCGGCGTACGTATCCGAGCGCCCGGCTCCAGAACTCCGCGGCCCGGGCGTCGTCGTGGACGCCGAGCGAGATCTGCTTGACCGATGCCATGGAGACCACCGTAGGCGCCGGGTCTGACAACTCCCCGCACGGAGAAGTCCGTCCGGCGTCAGCTCCCGCCCCCGCACCTCCAGCTCCCACGCCTGCGCGGCACGCAGCGCCCGCCGCGTCCGCGGCCCGAAGCGGCCGTCGACGGCGAGCGGCTGGTTGTAGCGCGCGCTGAGCACGCGCTGGAGGCGCCGCACGGTGCGGCGGTCGTCCATGCCGCGGACGCGCGGCCACCAAGGGGTCATGAACCAGAACAGGGTCGGCAGCATGCCGCGCATTGTGAGCCGCGCGCCGACCCCGGATCACCCCTGCCGCACCATTTCTGAGCTGCGGTGATGAAGACCCGTCCGGGCCTTGGCAGCCGCGGACAGATTCCCCGCGCGACCGCCGCGCCGGGACGTGGATGAGGGCACAATCGGCCGTGCGCCGCCGGTCAGCCGGCTGGTCACCCGCCGCACGCGGGGCCCGGGGCGGAGCCCCGGGTTCTTTCTGGCCAGGACCGCGGGGGAGCCGCATTGCGCGCCACCGGACAGGAGGAGTTGTTGTCGACACCCGCCGCCGTGCTCGCCGAAGGGCTGCGGAAGAGCTACGGCTCCAAGCGCGCCCTCGACGGCTTCGACCTGCGCGTGCCGTACGGGACCGTGCACGGCCTGCTCGGCCCCAACGGCGCGGGCAAGACCACGGCCGTGCAGGTCCTCACCACCCTGCTGCGGCCCGACGGCGGGCGGGCGCTGGTCGGCGGTCACGACGTGGCCGAGGACCCGGAGCAGGTGCGCCGGCGGATCGGGCTCACCGGGCAGTACGCCGCCGTGGACGAGGTGCTCAGCGGGCGGCAGAACCTCGAGCTCTTCGGGCGCCTCTTCCACCTCCGCTCGGGACGGCACGCGCGCGGCGGGCGGCTTAACCGGCGGCGGGTGAAGCAGCGCGCCGCCGAGCTGCTGGAGCAGTTCGACCTCACCGACGCGGCGAACCGCGGCGTGCGCACGTACAGCGGCGGCATGCGCCGCCGCCTCGATCTCGCCGCGAGCATGATCCTCGCGCCCGATGTGCTCTTCCTCGACGAGCCGACGACGGGACTCGACCCGCGCAGCCGCGGCGAGGTGTGGGACGCGGTGCGGCGGCTGGTCGCGGGCGGCACCACGGTGCTGCTCACCACCCAATACCTCGAGGAGGCGGACCGGTTGGCGGACCGTATCGCGGTCATCCACGGCGGCCGCACCATCGCCGACGACACCCCGGCCGCGCTGAAGGACGCGGTCGGCGGGGACCGTATCGAGGTGGTCGTGGCCCGGCCGGAAGGGATCGCCGGCGCGCTGCGCGCCATCGCGCGCGTCACCGGGGCGGAACCGGGCGTCAGCCGCGCCGAGTTGCGGGTGCACGCGCCCGTAACGGACCGGGTGGCCGCGCTGACCGAAGTCGCGCGGACGCTGCAGGAGGACGGCGTGGAGGTCGCGGACCTGGCGCTGCGGCGGCCGACGCTGGACGAGGTCTTCCTGCACCTGACCGGCGAGGACGGGCCGTCCGCCGCCGACTTCGCGCTGGCCGCGGACGACGGACCCGCGCCGGTGCCGGGGGAGCGGTCCTGATGAGCGGCGCCGACGCCAACCGGCTCTACTGGGCCGTCTCCGACTGCCGCGCCATGGTCGGCCGCGGCCTGCTGCGCCTGGTCCGGCAGCCGGTCAACATCATCTGGCAGCTCGCTTTCCCGGTCGTCTCCGTCCTCCTCTTCGTCTATGTCCTCGGCAGCGCGATGGACATCGGCGGCCTGGACTACAAGGCGTACGCGCTGCCCGGCATGTTCGCGATGACGATGGGCTTCGGCTTCATGAACACGGCGCTGCTCATCGCCATCGACAAGGAGCGCGGCGTCATGGACCGCTTCCGCTCCATGCCCATGGCCCCGTCCGCGGTCGTCAGCGGCCGCGGCGTCGCCGACCTCGTCGGCGCGGCGATCGACCTCGCCGTCCTTACGGGCATCGCGCTCGCGATCGGCTGGCGGCCGGAGGGCAGCGCGGTTGCGACGGCGGGCGCCTTCGCGCTGCTGCTGCTCCTGCGCTTCGCGCTGATCTGGATGGGCGTCTGCCTCGGCCTGCTGGTCCCCAACCAGGAGGCGGCGGGCAATCTCTTCGCGATCGCCTTCCCCTTCGGCATGGTCTCCAGCGTCTTCACGCCGCCGTCGATGATGCCGGACTGGGTGGGGCCGATCGCGATGTGGAATCCGGTGTCGTCGACGGCGGGGGCGGTGCGCGACCTCTTCGGTGCGCCCGGGCCGGTGGGGGACAGCTGGATCGAGGGGCATGCGACGCTCATGGCGGTGGTGTGGCCGGTCGTGCTCACCGCCGTTTTCCTGCCGTTGGCGATACGGACGTATCAGCGACTGTCCCGGTAAAGTCACCGTTCATGCTCCCCAGTTGGAGAACGGCCGCCGTCGCGGCGGCGATCTGCGCGCTGGTCCTGCCCGGGGCGGCCTGCACCGGACAGTCGGCAGCGGGCGAGCAAGCGGACCTCGCCGACCTTTCCCGATCCGACAGCACCGAGCAGGACCGCGGCAACGCCCGCGTACGCGCCCACGACACCGCGGAAGTGTTCGTGCGCGCGGCCGAAGGGCTGAAGCGCGGCATCAGCGGCGCCGAGGACGTGTGCACCCGTGGCCCCGACCACTGGCTGATGAGCTGCACCATCGACTCGTACCACTACTACGGAGCCGACGGTGATCTGCCCGGCCTGCTGCGCAGCGTCGCCGACGCGGGGGCCAAGGCGGGCGTCGGCATGCCGCAGGACCAGCGCCGCATCGGCTCGCTGGGCTATGCCCTGGACTATTACGAACGGGACGGCAAGAAGCCGGACGGCAGCGTCATGGAGCCGCCGTTCCTCGGCGTGCCCGGCGGCCGGGGCGGGGTTATCCGCTGGGACGATCCGCTGGGCGAGCGACTGCCCGAGCCGGGCGGTGACCGCTACGACGACGGCAAGGGGCTCTACCGGGACCGGAAGGTGATCCCCGGCGAGGTCCGCGTGAACGGCCGCTACCGCCAGGTGAAGTCACTGACCGCCATGCGCCGGCACTACGACACGATCGTGGTGTGGGAGGCGGCACCGGACCGGTACGGCCGCTGGCAGCGGGGCGACTGACGGCAGAGGCCCCCGCGACGGTCACCGTCGCGGGGGCCTCGGCAGCGAGCTGGATCAGCGCCGCCCGGAGGACTCGTACTCCTGCGGCTCCTTCTCCCGCGCGGCCGGCTCGACCGCACGGTCACCATGCCCAGGCCACCACGCGGCGTGCCCGATGAGCGCGGTCAGGGCCGGCGTGAAGAACATCGACATCACGAAGGCCGCGATGACGATGCCGAACGACACGGCGAAGCCCATCTCCGACATCAGCGCGTTGCCGGCCAGCAGCATCGTGGCGAACGTCGCCGCCAGGATGAAGCCCGCCGCGGCCACCGTGGGACCGGCGTGCCGCAGCGCCATCGACGCCGCCTCGCGTGGCTCGCGGCCCTCGCGGGCCTCCTCGCGGAGCCGGGCGATCATGAGGATGTTGTAGTCGGTGCCGATGGCCACGACGAACAAGTACATGATCACTGGCAGCATGAACATCAGGCCCGAATGCCCCTGCGCCTCCTGGAAGATCAGCACCGTGGAGCCGAGCGTCGCCCCGAAGCCGAGAACCACCGACGCCATCAGGTACAGCGGCGCGACCAGACTGCGGAGCAGCAGCCCCAGGATGACCATGATCAGCGCGGCGGCGACCGGGAAGACGGTCTTGTAGTCCTTGATGACCGCCTTGTCGATGTCCTTGAAGATCGCGGTCATGCCGCCGACCTTCGCCTCCGCGCCGTCGGGCGCATTGGCGTGGGCCGTATCGCGGACCTCGTCGATCAGGTCGAGCGCCTTGTCGCTGGCGGAGCCGTACTTGAGCGTGACGGTGATGTGCGCCGTCTCGCCGTTCTTGCTGACGCCCACCAGCTTCGCCGAGTCGACGCCGTCGACGGCCTGCAGCTTCTGCGCGTACGCCGGAAGGGCGGACTTCTGCAGCGGCTGCCCCTCGGTCGAGTCGACGAAGACCTCCGTCGGCTCGGCGGCACCGGCCGCGTACGCCTTCTTCATCTCCTCCTGGACGACCATCGACTCCTTGGTGTCCGGCATCGAACCGGCGGCCAGGTCGAAGGTGGAGTTGAAGTTGAGCGTGCCGAGGGCCAGGGCCACCATCACCAGGCCGGAGGCCGCCGTGGCCAGCGCCGGGCGGCGCTGCACGCCGCGGCCGAGCGCCGCGAACCGGGCGTTCTTCGGCTCCTTCTGCCAGGACTTCGACGGCCAGAAGACCTTCGGCCCGATCAGCGAGACGACGGCCGGCATCAGGGTGAGCGCCGCGAGCAGCGTGACGCCGACCGCGATCGCCAGCGCCGGGCCCATCTGCTTCAGGAAGCCCAGCGAGGACAGGCTCAGCGCCAGGAAGGCGATGATGACGACGCCGGCCGCGGAGGCGATCGCCTCGCCGACCCGCGCCACCGCGTTGATCATCGCTTCCTTGTTCTCGTCCCCGGCCCGCAGCCGTTCCCGGTAGCGGAAGATGAGGAACAGGAAGTAGTCGGTGCCGACGCCGAAGAGGACGACGATCAGCATCGAGGAGATCGAGCTGTTCGCCTCCAGACCGAAGAGATCGGTGGCGAAGGCGATCAGGCCGTTGGCCATCGCCGAGACGATGCCGATGGTGACCAGCGGCAGGATCGCCAGGATCGGCGCCCTGAAGATGATCAGCAGCGTGATGAGGATGATGGCGAAGGTGCCGACGCCGATCAGCATCTCGCCGCGCTTGGACGCCTCCTGCTGGTCGAGCGTCTGCGCCGCCGAGCCGCCCAACTGGACCTTGAGATCGCTGCCCTTGGCGAGGCCCTTCGCCTCGTCACGCAGCTCCTCGGCGGCGTCCGCCTGCTCGGGGGTGCCTTGCTGTTCTTCGTCCATCTGGACCAGGCCCATGGTGAACTTCCCGTCCTTGGACGGGGCACCGGGGACGACCTTCTGCACCTGGTCGATCTTCTTCGCGCCGAGCTCGGTGGTGATCCGCTTGACGTCCTGCTGGTCCTGCGCGGTCAACTCACCGCCGTCGGAGCGCTGGTAGAGCACGATCGCCGACGGGGTGAAGGCGCTGGGGAACGCCTCTTCCTGCAGTTCGGCGGCCTCGATGGACTCGTAGCTCTTGGGGAGAAAGCTGGACTGGTCGCTGTTCGAGGGGAGGGAGGGCGCGGTGGCGCCGATCGCGACCGCGGCTACAAGCCAGGCCGCGATCGTCCAGACGGGATGCCGGACGACGGCGCGCGCTATGCGGTGAAACATGACGGTATGGGCCTCCTGGCAGGAAGTACACACCGCCCTTCGGAGCGGTTCCCGGGCCGAGGTGTGCTGGTCGGTTGCCTTATTCGTTGCTGTGTTCGTTGCTTTCGGCAACGAACACCATAGGCTATGCGGCCCTCCAGTGATCAGGTCTGGCCAGAATCGCCGGGAGCTTTGTCGTCAAGTCGCCCTTCGCGGCGTCGAGCTGCGACTGGGTGAGGAACAGGCACCCGGTCAGATCGGCGCCCTCCAGGCGCGTATCGCGGAAGTCCGCCCCGATCACATCGGCGCGGTGCAGGTCGGCCCCGCGCAGGTCGGCGGCGATCAGCCGGGCGCCGCGCAGGCTCGCGCCACGCAGATCCGCACCGCGCAGCGAGGCACCGATCAGGTCAGCGCCGCGGTGGTCGGCGCGGCGGCCGGGGACGGCCCCGGCCCGTACCCGCTCGGAGACCTGGAGCAGCAGCCCGGCGGTCTCGGCGTGCACCGCGGGCAGGTCGAGCGCGGCCAGCGCGTCGGGGTCGAGCCGGGTGCGGGCGGCGAGGGCGTCGCGGGTCGCGCCGAGGTCCGCCCGCAGCGGTTCGGCACCGGGGAAATCCAGGGCGAGGGTGACGTAGAAGAGCAGCTCGTGCAGCTGCCGCATGACGGGCAGGGTGCGGAACATCCGCCCGGCCGTGCGCGCGTCGTCCCGCCAGTCGGCGCCGCCGAAGGTCACCTCGGTGACCTGCTGCCCGGCCCCGTAGCAGTCGAAGACGGTGCAGCCCGGATAGCCCTTCTCGCGCAGCTGGGAGTGGATGCCGCAGCGGAAGTCGGGCCGCAGATTGCCGCAGGGGTCGCCGGCGTCCTTGTCCACGGCGAAGTCGGCCGAGGCCGAGAAGGGGAGCGCCACGCAGCAGAGCCCGGCGCAGCGGGAGCAGTCGGCGCGTAGGTCGGGGACGGTCTCGGACACGGTCGGGCTCTTCTCGCGCGGTGGTGGTACGCCCCCGATTGTCGCGCACGACTGATCCGGATCGGGCGTGGGCCGGCGCGCCCCCGGGTACCCGGGGCAGGAACCGTAAACCCGCGCCCGCCGGAGGTGCCACAGTGGCGGACATCGAGCAGCTGGAACTGGACGCGCTCTGGGAGGAGTTCCACTCAACGGTGAACATGACCTCGCAGGAGCTGGGCGCCTGGCTGCGCACCAGCGTCGCCGGCGAGGAGGCCGAGGAGCTCCCCGAGCGGTCCGGCCCGGAGACGGGCCGGCGCGTGCTCGGCATCCTGCAGAAGCGCCGCGTCGATCTGACCGAGGACGACATCAGCACCATGTACGAGGTGGTCGAGGAGGTCGCGGCCGAGCGCAGCATGTCGGGCGCCGAGGTGGCCGAGGACAGCCCGCGGCGGCACCACCTGATGTCGCTGGGCCACGACCCGCTGCGACCGGAGTAGGCGTACTGGTGTGCACCGCGCGCTGTGCGGCGCGCGGTGCACACCGCCCGCTCACTCCACGATCTCCAGCCCGTTCCCGTCCGGGTCGCGCAGGGCGAACATCGGCGGAACGCCCTCCCAGCTCAGCAGTTCACCTACCTCGACGCCCCGCTGCTTGAGCTCTTCGTGTGCGGCCGGGACGTCGGCGGCGGTCAGCCGGATGCCCGTCTCGGTGCCCGCCGGCGCCTCCTTGTCCGCCGGGACCAGCGCGATGGTCGTCGCCGCACCCGGCACCGCCACCTCGATCCAGCGCCCGCCGAGCTGCTCCACCGGCGCGTCCATGCGCGTCTCGAGCCCCAGCGTGTCCGTGTAGAACGCCAGCGCCCGGTCCTGGTCGGTGACCGGCACGCCCACCGTGTGGATGCCGGTGATCCGGATCTGCCTGCCTTCTGACATGGCTCGACCTCCTTTTCCCTGATTCCTGTACGGACAGACCCGCGCGCGCCGCGGAACTCATCGTGGGGGTTACGCCGGACGACATTCCGTGGCGGCGCCCCCGTCGCCGCGTGGTCACCCGGGCCGGACACGCTGCCGACGTGGCCTTCCCCCTACGCCGCTGCCGCCTGCTCGGCCTCGCCGGCTCCGCGCTGCTCACCGCGGGCGGCGTGCAGGCCGGGGCGCTTCCGGTACGCAGTCCGCTGACCGAAGGGCGGGCCGAGGTCGGCATCGCCGTCTGCTACTTCGGCCTGGTGCTGCTCGTCGGCGGCTGGCTGCTGCTCGGGCGGCTGGTGCGGGGCGATGCCCCGCCCGGCATCCGCGATCTGCTGGTCACGCTCGCGCTGTGGGCGCTGCCGCTGCTGCTCGGCCCGCCGCTGTGCAGCCGCGACGTCTACAGCTATCTCGCGCAGGGCACGATGACCGGCGCCGGCCTGGACGCGTACACGGACGGGCCCGCCCGGCTCGGCGGCGTCCTGGCGGTGCAGGTGCCCGGGGTGTGGCAGCACACGCCGGCGCCGTACGGGCCGCTCTTCCTGGCCTGCGCGGCGGTCGTCGCCGACCTGGCCAGGGACGGCGTGGCGGCGGGCGTGCTCGGCATGCGGCTGCTGGCACTGGCCGGGGTCGGGCTGATGGTGGCGGCGCTGCCCGCTTTGGCCCGGCACAGCGGGAGCGATCCCGCCGGGGCGGTGTGGCTCGGCGCCCTCAACCCGCTGCTGCTGGTGCACCTGGTCGCCGGTGCGCACAACGACGCGCTGATGCTGGGGCTGCTGGGTGTGGGGCTCGTGGTCGCGTACCGACGGCCGCTGCCCGGCGCCGTTCTCGTCACCCTCGCCGCGCTCGTCAAGGCACCGGCCGCGCTCGGTCTCTGCGCGGTCGCCGTGCTGTGGGCACGGCGGCTGGACGGACGTGGTCGCGGAGCGCGGGCGACCGCTGCCGTCGCCGTCACGGCGGCAGGTGTCACGGCGCTCGCCTCCGCGGCCACCGGCATCGGCTTCGGCTGGATCGCCGCCCTGCGCACGCCCGTATCGCCGCACAACTGGGCGCCCACGCAGCTCCTCGGGCGGGCCACCGGTGCGCTGCTGGAGCAAGGGGGGAGCGCGCACGCGCATCTAGCCTCCCCCGTCTGGCAGTTGGCCGGACTGGCCGCCGCGGCCGCGCTGACGCCCCTGCTGTGGCGGCGGCACGCCCGCGGCAGTCCGGTCTATCCGCTCGGCCTGGGCCTGGCCGCCTTCGCCGCGCTCGGACCCGCCTTCCGGCCCTGGTACGCGCTGTGGGGCCTGTACCCGCTCGCCGCCGCCGCGCCGCACGCGACGCCGCGCCGCGTCGCCCCCGCCGCCAGCGCCGCACTCGCCCTGGTGGCGCTGCCGGACGGCTTCGCGGCGGGCCCGCTGCGGCTGGCGGTGGCGACGGCGGGCGGGGCCGCGGCGGCGGTGGTGCTGTGGTGCTGCGCCGGGCGCCCGCCGGTCCGGGTGGGAGCAAGAGCCGCCAGGAAGGATGTCGCGTGACCGCCCCGAAGCGCCTTCTCGGCGTGTTCGCGCTCGCCGCCGCCGCGGCCTTCTTCCTGGCCACCGTGCCGTATCACCGCGACTGGTTCGACCTGCGCGTCTATTACGACACCGCGCACCACTGGCTGCAGGACGGCGGCCGCATCTACGACTACCGGGTGCCGGGCAAGCGCTACGGCTTCACGTATCCGCCGTTCGCCGCCCTGTGCATGTCCCCGCTCGCCTGGCTGAGCTGGCGCAGCGCCGTCGTCGCCGGACTTGTCGTCAACGCCGCGGCGGCCGCCGTCGTGCTCGCCGTCCTCGCCGGCCCGGCGATCCGCCGCCACGCCCGCGACCGCCGGGCGGCATACGGCGTCGCCGCCTGCCTGTTCGCGCTCCTCGAACCGGTCCGCGACACCGTCAGCTTCGGCCAGGTCAATCTGGTGCTACTGGCCCTCGTCCTGGCCGACGCCCAGCTGCTGCGCGGCCGGCACGCCCGCTGGGCCGGCGCGGGCATCGGCATCGCCGCAGCGGTCAAGCTCACCCCCGCGATCTTCATCTGCTATCTGCTGCTGGCCCGCCGCCCCCGCAACGCCGCCCTGGCCGCCGCCGTCGCCCTCGCCGCCACGCTGCTCGCCGGCTGGGCCACCCCATCGTCCTCGCTCGCCTACTGGACCGACGCCCTGTGGGACACCGACCGCATCGGCCGCCTCGCCTACGTCTCCAACCAGTCCTGGGAAGGCGTCCTCGCCCGCCTCGCCGCACCCGCCGACCCGTCCCGTATCGGCTGGGCCGTCGGCGTCGCCGCCATCCTGTGCGTCTGGGCCCGCCGTGCGGGGCGCGCGGCCCGAACCGGCAATCACGCCGCAGGTTTTGCGCTCACCGGCGCCGCCGCCTGCCTGATCAGCCCGGTGACGTGGGTGCACCATCTGGTGTGGCTGGCCCCGGCGCTGGCCGTCCTCGCCACCGCCGCCCTCCACCGGGCCCCGGGCCGGCCGCGACGGCGCGCGCTGGCGACCGCCTGGGCGGCTTACGCCTTGCTCTGCAGCAGCGTCGTCTGGCTGTGGTTCCGCGATACGTCCGGCGCGGACGCGTTCATCGGCGGCAGCGCGTACGTGTGGATGACGCGAGCGCTGCTGCTGAAGCTGCCGTTGGGATCAAAGCACCTTGCGGCGGATCAGGGCGTAGAGCACGAGCGCGCCCGGGAGCAGCGGCAGCCAGACGGTTATGAGGCGGAAGCCGATGACGGTCGCGGTGGCCGTCGTGACCGCGGCTCCGGCAGTGACGAGCGCGGCGACGAGAGCCGCCTCCACTGAGCCGATCCCGCCCGGCGCGGGCACCAGTCCTGCGGCGATGCTGGCCACCACGTACGCGAGCATGATGTGCAGCACCGGCAACTCCGTGCCCAGCGCCAGCGCCACCGTCACCAGCACCCCGGCCTGAAAGGCCGGGAACGCGAACGCCCCGCCCCACAGCGCCAGATAGCGCGCCGGGCGGCGGTGCAGCGCGCGGGCGTCGGTGAGCGCGGTATTCAGGAAGCGGGTGAGGACGGTACGTATCGCGGGCACGGCCAGCAGACCGGCCGCGGCGGCTACGACCGCGCCGGCGCCGAGCGCGAGCAGCCCGCCGTCCGGCGCGATCTCGCCGAGGCGCAGCGCGTCCGGCGCCGCCACGATCAGCAGCACCAGCAGTACGAACCGGGCCACCGGCTCGGCGAGCGAGTACAGCGCGAGAGCCGCCGCCGACCGGTCCAGGGGTATCCCGCAGCCGCGCAGAAACCGCAGCGTCACCACGTGCGCGCCGAGCCCGGCCGGGAGGAGGTGATTGGCGGCCCCGGCAGCCACCTGCGACGCCAGCAGCCGCCCGGTCGGCAGCCGCTCCAGCACCACGCCCTGCCGTACGAGACACACGGGCAGCCAGCACGAGCACATCACGGCGACCGCGGCCAGCAGCCAGCCGGGATGCGCCGCCCGCAGCTGCGCGATGCCGTCGGCGAAGAGCGGCCAGTTGTACGCCACCCACACCGCCACCAGCACCGGCGGCAGCACGCAGGCGATCCGGCGCAGCGGCAGCCGGCGCAGGGCAGGCATCACCCGCGGAGAAAAAGGGAGAGACAGGGCCACTAGTCGGCCGTCCTTCCGCGCTCGTGCGCGTAGCAGGGGCGGTCGGTCCTGTAGTGGCGATGCCCGCCCAGCGGGTCATCCAAGTGTCCGCGGCGCGACGGGGCGACGAATCATGGCCCCCGCGTCGGCCGTGAACTCCTGCTCAGTCCGCCCCGGCCGGGTCCCAGCCCGTCGTCAGGCCCTCGTCCAGGGCGTCCAGGCGGCGCAGTTCGTCGTTCGTCAGCGTGAAGCCGTCCAGGTCGGCGTTCGCGCGGATGCGGTCGGGGTTGGACGAGCGGGGGAGGGGGACGAAGTCGCGCTGCAGGGACCAGCGGAGCAGGACCTGGGCGGGGGTGACGGCGTGGTATGCGGCGATCTCCTCCAGGACCGGGTGCTGCAGCCGGGCGCCCTTGGTGAGCGGGGAGTACGCCTCGATGACGATGCCCTGGTCGCGGCAGGTACGGAGGGTGTCCGCGCGGGTGCCGTAGAGGAACGGGCTCAACTCGATCTGGTTGACGGCCGGGACCACGTCGCTGCTCGCGGCGAGTTCGTCGAGGTGGCGGGTGAGGAAGTTGCTGACGCCGATGGACTTCGCCAGGCCCTCCTCGCGGGCGCGCACCATCGCCTTCCAGCTGTCCAGGCGGCGCATCACCGGCCAGTGCATCAGCCACAGGTCGACGGAGTCGACGCCGAGCTTCTCGAGGCTGGTCTCCAGGGCGGCGAGCGGGCGGGCGTGGTCGGCGTTCCACAGCTTGGTGGTGAGCCAGACCTCCGGACGGCGCAGCCCCGAGTCGCGCAGCGCGGCGCCGACGTCGCGCTCGTTGCCGTACACCGTCGCCGTGTCGATGTGCCGGTAGCCGGCGTCGAGGGCGGTGCGGACCGCGTCTTGGGTCTGGCGGCCGGGGGAGAGGAGGTACGTGCCGAAGCCGAGGGCGGGGAGTCGGCGGCCGTCGTTGAGTTCCACGGTTGAGGTGGTCACAGTTCCCAGCGTAACGGCCGTCAACTGGGCCTTGACATCCGATCTTTGGCGCCCGTACGGTCCGCGCACAGGTCTAGACCCTAGGAGAGGTCCGATGAGTCTGCGCCGCAGGAGCTTCCTCGCGCGAGCCGGTCTGGTGGGTGGTCTCGCCGTGTTCGGATCGTACGGATCCGCGCGTACGGCAGCGGCGGGCGGTGGTGGCGGCGCGGACGCGGCGCGGACCGCGGTCGAGCGGCTGCTGCCCCGGCACCACGGCCAGGTCGAACTGGACATCAGGCCGGGCGACGGCGGCGACAGCTACGCGGTCGGCGGCGCGGAGGGGCGTATCGCCATCACCGCCACCACCCCGGCCACGGCGCTCGCCGCGCTCGGGGCGTATCTGAAGCGGGTGGCGCGGGCGAACATCTCCTGGACCGGCGAGCAGCTCGGCCTCCCGGACCGGCTCCCGGCCCCGGACGCGCCGCTGACCGGCAAGGCGGGCGTCCCGCACCGGTTCGCGTACAACGACACCAACGAGGGCTACACCGGCGCCTACCGCGACTGGGCCGCGTGGGAGCGCTCGCTCGACGTGCTGGCGCTGCACGGCTTCAACGAGGTGCTGGTCTACATCGGCGCCGAGACCGTCTACTACGACACCTTCCGCCACTTCGGCTACTCGGACGCGGAGATGAGGGCCTGGATACCGGGCCCCGCCCACCAGCCGTGGTGGCTGCTGCAGAACATGTCGCACTTCGCCGGTCCCGTCTCCCGCCGGCTGCTCGAGCAGCGCGCCGCGCTCGCCCGCCGCATCACGGACCGCATCCGCGAGCTGGGCATGACCCCCGTCTTCCCGGGCTACTTCGGCACCGTCCCGGACGGCTTCGCCGACAAGAACCCGGGCGCGAACGTCGTCCCGCAGGGCAGCTGGGCCGGCTTCCGGCGCCCCGGCTGGCTCGACCCGCGCGACCTGCTCTTCGCCGAGGTCGCCGCCGCCTTCTACGCCCACCAGGACGAACTCCTCGGCGCCACCGGGCTCTACAAGATGGACCTGCTGCACGAGGGCGGCGACCCGGGCGACGTGCCCGTCGGCGACGCGGCGCGCGGCGTCGAGACGGCCCTGCGGCGGGCGCACCCCGATGCGATCTGGGCGATCCTCGGCTGGCAGACCAACCCGCGGAAGGAGATCCTCGAGGCCGTCGACCGCGACCGGATGTTGATCGTCGACGGCCTCTCCGACCGGTACGCCACCGTCACCGACCGCGAGGCCGACTGGATGGACACGCCGTACGCCTTCGGCTCCATCTGGAACTTCGGCGGCCACACCGCCCTCGGCGCCAACACCCCCGACTGGGCGGAGGTCTACCCGGCCTGGCGCGACAAGAAGGGCAGCAAGCTCGCCGGCATCGCGATGATGCCCGAGGGCGCCGACAACAACGCCGCCGCCATGGCCCTGCTCGCCGAACTCGCCTGGACCCCGGGCCGGATCGACCTGGACGCGTGGTACCGCGACTACGCGACCGCGCGGTACGGAGCGGAGGACGCGCATGCCGCGAAGGCGTGGCAGATCCTGCGCGAGACCGCGTACGGCATGCGGCGTACCGACAAGTGGAGCGAGGCCCCGGACGGGCTCTTCGGTGCCCGGCCCTCCCTGGACGCCAAATCGGCGGCGGCCTGGAGCCCGCAGGAGGACCGCTACGACACCGCGGCGTTCGCCCGCGCGCTACCCGAACTGCTCGCCGTGGACGCGTCGCTGCGCGGCAGCTCGGCATATCGCTACGACCTGATGGACGTCGCCCGCCAGGTCGTCTCCAACCGCAGCCGCGAACTGCTCCCGCGGATCAAGTCCGCCTACGAGGCGAAGGACCGGGCCCGCTTCGACGAGCTCACCGGCACCTGGCTGGACCTGATCGTGCTGCTGGACAAGGTCGTCGGCACCAGTGAGCAGCATCTCCTCGGCCGCCACCTCGCCGAGGCCCGCGCCTGGGGCGCCGACGCCGCGGAGGCCGATCTGCTGGAGTTCGACGCCCGGTCGCTGCTGACCACCTGGGGCGAGCGGTCCGGCAGCGAGGAGGGCCTGCACGACTACGCGAACCGCGAGTGGCAGGGCCTCCTCGGCGACTTCTACCACGGCCGCTGGCAGCGCTACTTCACCGAACTCGCCGCCGCTCTCGCCGAGAACCGCGACCCGAAGCCCATCGACTGGTACGCCCACGACGACGCCTGGAACCGCAGTCACGACAGCTATCCGGTACGGCCCCGCGGGGACATCGAGAAGCTCGCGGCGAAGGTGGCGGCCCTGGCGTGACGATGGGCGCCCGAGGGCGTCAGCCGGCGGCGGTGGCGAGGAACTCGGCGACCGCGGGCGCCACCACGTCCGGCGCCGCCGCATGGTCCTGCCCATCGAGCACCCGCAGCCGGCCGTCCGGCAACAGCTCCGCCAGCCGCCGGGCGGTGTCCAGGAAGAACGGCGGGCTGGCGCCGCCCGCCAGCACCAGCACCGGCCCGGGCACCTTGGCGGCCTCGCCCGCCGGGATCGCCCCGCCGGTGCGCACATTGCCCTGCACCTCGAAGTCGTACGGCATCGTGGGCGCCACCTCCAGCATGCCGGGGTCCTTCGCCGCCTGCGCCGCCATCTCCGCGGGCATTCCGGCGGCGGACAGGAAGGCGATGAGGGCGTCCGCGCGGCGGTCCTCGGCGATGCACGCGGCGATCTCCCGGCCGAGCGCGGCGGCGCCCTTCCGGCTGGCCTCGTCGTCCGGGCCGTACGGCGGCTCGTGCAGCACCACCGGGCCGGCGGGCACGCCCGCGGCCACCGCCCGCAGCACCAGCCCCGCGCCGGACGAGTGCCCGTACAACGCGGACGTGCCGCCGGCCACGGTGACGATGGCCTCCAGGTCCTCGAACTCCCGCTCCACCGCGTAGGGCGCGGTGTCCGAACTGCCGCCGCGCCCACGCCGGTCGTAGATGAAGACGGTGAGCGCGTCCGCCAGCTGCTCCGCCAGCGGGCGCACCGTCTCCCGGGTGCACAGGATGCCGGGGACGAGGATCACCGTGGCTCCTGCGCCTAGCCGTTCGTACGCGATGCGGGTGCCGTCCGCAGAGGTCGTGGTGCTGGTCATGGCCGGGTCCTTCCGCGCGGAGTAAGAGGTCTCGCAGAGGAGACTCCCGCAACCGCGCGGAATCGTCGGCGGCTTGGGAAACTCAGGCCTGTCGCGCCTCTGCCGCGGCGGCGAGGAGACGGGCGAGCTCGGCGGGCTTGGTGTGCATGGGCCAGTGGCCGGAGTCGATGTCCACGTACTCCAGGTGCTTGGCCCTGGGGAGCTCGGGCACCTCGCCCGCGTCGATCCACTCCTTCGCCTGGGCGGGCGTGAACTCCGGGCACACCAGCACCGTCGGGACCGCGAAGCGCCGCTCATCGGTCAGCCGCACCACGCCCTTGGCCACGCCCTCCGGCACCGGTATCGCCGCGGCCGTGAAGCGCTGCCGGGCCGCCTCGTCCAGGTCGGCCGCGTCGGGACCTTCGAACGGCTCCCAGCCCGGGAATGCCATCGCACCGTCCCGCACCGGGAAGAAGTCGGCGTACGGCGACCCGTCGGCCTGCGGTATGCCGCCGACCAGGGCGACCCCGGCCAGGCGCTCCGGCCGGGCGTCGGCCGCCAGCCAGGCCAGCGCGCAGGCGGCCGAATGCCCGACGACCAGTGGGGGCCCGGACGCCGCGTCGACCGCGGCGAGCACGGCCGCCACCTGATCGTCCAGCGTGGCGGCCGCGTTACCGTCGCCCTGGCCCGGGAGGGTGAGCGGCACGGGGCGGTGGCCGAGCCGCGTCAGCTCGGCGGCGACGTCGTCCCACGCGCGTCCGTCGAGCCACAGGCCGCCGATGAGCAGGATGTCCACAGTGCGCTTCCCTTCGCCGGGCTTGGTGAGGGGATCCACCGTAAGGTGCCGCACTGACAATGCTCCATCGGCGGCCGCTCGGCCCGCGCCGGAGCCGGGCCTGCTCCGATCACAACCGGACCAGCTGCTCCACCAGGTCGCGGTACTGGAGCAGCGCCGTGCGCAGCTCCTCCGTGTCGGTGGCGTGCCGGTCGTCGCCGTCGCCCCGCTCGGTGGTCCGGGGCCTGAGGATCGACTTCCGGCGCTCGGCGAGCTGCTGGGTCAGATGCTCGATCGTCTCGTCGAGGACGGCGTCGGCCTCGGCCACCGACCCGCCCGGGTCGTCGACGAAGGTCGTCAGCGCGTGCTCCATGCGCTGCGAGAATGCCTCGCATTCCTGGCGGGGCAGCAGCCCCGCGGCGGTTTCTGGCGGCCTGACGGTCATGTCGCTGTACCCCGTTCCCTGTTGTGGCTGTGCTCGTGGCCGCGCTCGCGGCCGTGGGGGGCGGCTCCGCGCCGCGGCGAGAGGGCGTGCGTGAGGCGTTGCCCGAGCCCACCACCGTGACGGTGGCCGTGGCCGTCTCCGGCCGCCGCCGTCCCGGTGTGCTCACCGGTGTGCTCGCGCCGCGTCCCGTGCCCGGTGCCGCGGCCCAGCCGCGGCTTGTGCCCGTCGTGCGCCGTCGGCTCGAGCAGCGAGTCCAGGAACTCCCTGCCGTGCAGCAGCGCCCGCCGCAGCTCCTCGGTCTCGGCCCGGCCCTCACCGGCGCGTACGGCGACGGCGTGCACCTCGCGATAGGCCGTGACCTGCCGCGGGTGGTGCACCGAGAGCGCGGAGACCTGCTCCTCGTATCCGTCGGAGGGGAAGCCGCGGTCGCGGGCCGCCTCGGCCAGCAGCCGGTCGGCCTTGACGACGGCCTCCGCCGGTGTGTCGACGAACCGCTCCTGCACCAGGGCCCATTCGGCCGCATAGCGCTCGCGCGGCTCCTCGCCGATGTCCCGGAGCTCCAGGTGGCGGTGGTGCTTGAGCCGCTCGCTCAGATCCTGCTCGGCGGCGCGGGTGTTTCCGTCGTGACGGCGGACGGTCCGCTCGTATTCGGGCCCGAAGTGGCGGCGCAGCCGCCTGCTTCCGCCCATGACGCGCTGCCAGACCAGCAGCGCGACGCACACGACCACGATTACCGCGATCACCGCAATGATCAGGCTGGTATTCATGCCGGTCGAGTGACCGCGATGGCCCGGCCCAAACGGACGGTGCGCCGGCCCGCGCTAGACGGGCTGTCGCGGGTCGATCCACAACGACTCGGAGACGACGCACACTTCGCCGTCCGCGGTGGCTATCGCCGAACCGCCCCGGTGCTTGCGGCCCGCGCCGTCGATCGACCAGCTGTACACGACGTGCTCCACCCCGGCCCGCACCGGCGCCAGTACCGCCGCGTCGAGGGCCGCCGTGACCGACATGTCGTCGGCGGCGCCCAGGACCCGGACCGCCCAGCCGGCCGGGCAGTCCAGCGCCGACCACACCAGCTCCGGCGGCAGTGCCCCGTCCTCTCCGCCCATCGACGGATGCGGCGTCCACGCCGCGGCGATCAGCTCCCGGCCCGGCACCCTTGCCGGAAACACCCGTATCCCGCGCTCCGGCGGCAGATCGGGACCGCAGCCGAAGCACTCCGTATAGTCCGCGATCACCCCGCGCCGCTCCACCAGATACCGCCCCGACGCGCTCCGTGCCTCCTCGATGCCGGGCGCGGCCGGCGCTTCGACCTGCACCGGCCGCGGCGCCGCGGCCACCAGCACCGCACCGTCATCGTCGGTGAGCGCCGCGCTGGCCCCGTCCGCCCGCAGCGGCACCGGCACGCCCGGCTTCACGATCCCGCGGAAGTCCACTCCGACCCCCGCGGCGGCCTCGTCCGCGCCGGCGGCGCGGACGGCCAGCAGCCCTGCCACGTAACCGCCGAAGGCCACCCCGTGATAGCCCTCCACACCGGCCGGGATCACCACGGATCCCGCTTCCCCCTCAACCACCTGCAGCGTCATGGAATCGACCGTAGTGGACGCCACTGACAAAGCCAGAGATCGTCCCCGTGCCGTACGTCACGCCAGCACCCGCAGCGCCCCCGGCAGCACCCGCGCCGTCACCGGCACCGTCGCGTCCACCTCGCCGTCCGCTCCGTAGGGCAGCGGCCGGTCCGCCTCGATCCGCACCTCGCGCCCGCGCAGCACCTCCACCTGCGGGCGGCGCACATGCGACCCGTCCTTGAGCTCATTCATCACGGCGAAGAACAGATGCCGCGGCGCATGCCGGATCACGATCACATCGAGCATCCCGTCGTCCACCTTCGCGTCGGGCGCGACCTTGCGGTTGAAGCCGTAGTACGCCGAGTTGGCCACCACCACGGTGTAGCCGCGCCGCTCCAGCTCCTCGCCGTCCACTGTCAGCCGGTAGTCCGCGGGCCGCCACGTCAGTACGGCCCGCAGCGCGCCCATGTAGTACGAGGCCGCGCCCCGCAGCAGCCGCGACTGATTCGCGTTGCGGTTGGCGACCGCGTCGACGCCCGCGTAGACGCTGCCGAGCACCGCGACGCGGTCGTGCACCGCCGACGTCACCTCGATCGCGTCCACCCGGCGCGGCGCCCCGCCGAGCAGCAGCCGCGCCAGCGCCTCCGGATCCCCGACGGGCAGGCCGAGGGCGCGCGCGAAGTCGTTCCCCCGCCCCGCCGGGACGAAGCCGCACACCCCGTCCGTACCGGCCAGCGCACCGCCCACGCCACCCGCCATCCCGTCGCCGCCGACGGCCAGCACCACCCGCCCGGCGGCGGCCGCCCGCCGGGCGAGCTCGCGGGCGTGGTCGAGGCCGCGGCTGTACTCCGTCTCGACCTCCGCCCCCGCCGCGCGCAGCGCCTTCGCCACCGGGAGCAGCGCGGCCGCGCCCTCGTTGCCGCCCGCCGCGGGGTTGATGACGGCCGTGAATGCGTCCATGAATCAGCCTCTTTGGCTCGGTCGGGCGGATGCGGGCGGGAGCAGTACGCCGGGGTTCAGCACGCCCGCCGGGTCGAGGGCGTCCTTGACCGCGCGCAGCGCCGCGATGCCGAGCGCGCCGGCCTCGCCGTCGTACCACGGCCGGTGGTCGGTGCCCACGCCGTGGTGGTGGCTGATCGTGCCGCCGTGCGCCGCGATGGCGTCGCCCGCGGCCCGCTTGGCGCGGTCCCAGGTCGCGGCGGGGTCGGCGGCCTGGGCGCTGACGACGGTGAAGTAGAGCGAGGCGCCGGTCTCGTAGACATGCGAGACGTGGCAGAGCACCAGCGGCGGCGTGCCCTCTGCGGTCAGTACGTCGGTCAGCGCCGCCCGCACCGCCTCGTAGAGCTGCGGCAGCGACGACCAGAAGCCCGCCGTCTCCAGCGTCTCCGCGAGCGCGCCCGCGCCCAGCAGGGAGTCGCGCAGATACGGGGCGGCGTACCGGCCGTGCTCCCAGCCGCTGCCGGGCTCCTCGCCCAGGTACTCGCCGCCGCAGCCGCGCAGCACCGCATGCGCGCCGTCCCGCCGGTCGGCGGTCTCGTCCTCGCCGCCCTCGTAACCGGCGATCACCAGGCAGCCGTCCGGCTCCAGGCTGACCCCGCTCGCCGAACCGCCCATCGCCTGCGGCCGGGCCAGGCCCACCATGGTCTCGGCCTCGTCCGACAGCCGCAGCACGGTCGGCAGCGGCCCGTCCTGCGCGAGCCGCCGCAGCGCCGCCGACCCGGCGGCGAAGGTCGGGAAGCGCCAGCCCTCGTATGTACGCGCCTCCGGCAGCGGCCGCACCCGCACGGTGACCGAGGTGATCACCCCGAACGCGCCCTCGGAGCCGAGCAGCAGCTGCCGCAGATCGGGCCCGGCCGCGGAGCGCGGGGCCCGGCCGAGCTCCAGGGTCCCGGCGGGGGTGGCGGCGGTGAGTGCGACGACCATCTCGTCGAAGCGCCCGTAACCCGCCGACGCCTGCCCGCTGGAGCGGGTGGCGGCGAAGCCGCCGATGGTGGCCCACTCGTAGGACTGCGGGAAGTGGCCCAGCGTGAAGCCGCGTTCGGCCAGCAGCCGCTCCGCCTCAGGTGCGCGCAGGCCTGGCTCCAGGACCGCGGTCCTGGAGATCTCGTCCACGGTGACCAGGCGGTCCATGCGGCGCAGGTCGAGGGCGATGAACGGCCCGTCCCCGGTGGGCGCGAGCCCGCCCGTCACCGACGTGCCGCCGCCGAACGGGACCGCGTGCACGCCCAGTTCGGCGCAGGCGCGCAGCACGGCGAGGACCTCGTCGTGGCTCCCGGGCAGCACGACCGCGTCCGGTGCCGCGCCGGCGTCGCCGGCCCGTATCCGCAGCAGGTCGGGCGTGGACTTGCCGCGCGTGTGGCGGATCCGCGCCTCGGCGTCGGTGTGTACGTGCTCCGCGCCGCCGGCCGCGGCCGCTATCCGGTCGCGTGCGTCGTCGGCCAGCCGCGACGGCGGCACCTTGACCTCCGCCAGCCGCGCCGGCGGAGCGGCCGGCGGCGTGACGCCGAGCAGTTCACGCAGCAGCTCGGCGATCTGCTCCGGCAGCGGCGCCGCTTTGTCCGGATCGCCCCACCCGTTCCACAACATGTCCAACTCGCGCACTCTCCCTCTGACTTATGTGCGACACTGTGACAGATGAAGTCCAAGCGTCACAACAGTGCAGCGAAATCTTCGGGGTCTTCCGCGGAAGACGCCGTGCTCGACGCCGCCCGCGACTGCGTCCTCGCCGTCGGCGTCCGCCGCACGACCCTCACGGACGTGGCCCGCCGCGCCGGCGTCTCGCGCATGACGCTCTACCGGCGCTGGCCCGACCTGCGCTCGCTCGTCGGCGACTTGATGACCCGCGAGTGGGTCGCCACCGCGCACGCCGCGATACCGGCGCAGGACGCCGGCGGCAGCACCCGCGACCGGCTGGTGGACGGCCTGACCGCCGGCATGCGCGCGCTCCGCGAACACCCGCTCTTCCGCAAGATCATGGACGTCGACCCCGAGCTGCTCCTCCCGTACGTCCTCGACCGCCGCGGCGCCAGCCAGAACGCGCTCCTCGGCCTGCTCGAGGACGACCTGCGCCGCGGCCACGACGACGGTTCCGTACGCCGCGACCACCCCGTCCGGCAGGCGCGCAGCGTGCTGCTGGTCGTCCAGTCCTTCACGCTCTCGCTCGGCACGATGACCGAGGACGGCGCCGACCTGGACGAGGACGCCTTCGACGCCGAACTGCGGCACATCCTGGAGAGGACCCTCGCGCCATGACCCAGTCCAGCTCCTCCCTCAACGCCCCCCGCCGCACCCGCGAACTGGCCGAGCTGACCAGCGGCACCACCGTCGACGTCCTCGTCATCGGCCTCGGCGCGACCGGCGCCGGTGCCGCCCTGGACGCCGCCGCCCGCGGCCTGTCGGTCGCCGCCATCGACGCCCACGACCTGGCCTTCGGCACCTCCCGCTTCAGCTCGAAGATGATCCACGGCGGCCTGCGCTACCTCGCCCAGGGGCAGGCGGCCATCGCCCACGAATGCGCGGTCGAGCGCGGCACCCTCATGACGCACACCGCGCCGCACCTGGTGCGCGCCCAGCCGTTCGTCCTCCCGCTCACCCCGCTGACCGGCCGCGCGGGCGCCGCCCTCGCCTGGGCCGGCTTCCGCGCCGGGGACGCGCTGCGCGCCGCCGCCCGCACGCCGCGGCGCACCCTCCCGGGCCCGCGCCGCCTGTCGGCCGTGGAGACCGCGCGCCTCGCCCCGGCCGTGCGCCGGTACGGGCTCCGCGGCGGCCTGCTCTCCTGGGACGGCGCCCTCGCCGACGACGCCCGCCTGGTCACCGCCCTCGCCCGCACCGCCGCCGCCCACGGCGCCCGCATCCTGACCCGGGTACGGGCCCTCGGCCTGGACGGCGGCGGCGCGTCGGTCCGCGACGAACTCACCGGCGCCACCGGCGAGATCCGCGCCCGCGCCGTCATCAACGCCACCGGCGTCTGGGCCGGCGGCCTCGTCGACGGCGTCCGGATGCGCCCGTCCCGCGGCACCCACCTGGTGCTCCGCTCCGAGACCCTCGGCCACCTCGGCGCCGCCCTGCACGTCCCGGTCCCCGGCACCTCGAACCGCTTCGCCCTGGTCCTCCCGCAGGGCGACGGCCGCGTCTACGCAGGCCTGACGGACGAGCCCGTCGAAGGGCCGGTCCCGGACGTGCCCACCGCCCCGGAAACCGACATCGGCTTCCTCCTCGACGTCCTCGACTCCACCCTGGACGTGCCGGTCCGCCGCTCAGACGTCGTCGGCGCCTTCGCCGGCCTGCGCCCCCTCCTCGACGGCGACGGCCGCACGGCGGATCTCTCCCGCAAGCACGCCGTCCTCACGTCACCGGAGGGCGTCGTCACCGTCGTCGGCGGCAAGCTCACCACGTACCGGCGGATGGCCCAGGACGCGGTCGACGCCGCCATCACCGAAGGCGCCCTCCCCGGCCGCAGCTCAACCACGTCCCGGCTGCCACTGATCGGCGCCGCCCCGGCCGACGACCTGCTCCGCCTGGACGCCCCCGCCCGCCTCGTCCACCGCTACGGCACCGAGGCCCCGGCCCTCCGCGCCCTCGGCACCGAAGACCCGTCCCTCCGCGAGCCGGTCCTCCCCGGGCACCCGGTCACCCGCGCCGAACTCGCCTGGGCCGTACGCCACGAGGGCGCCCTCGACGAGTCCGACCTCCTCGACCGCCGCACCCGCATCGGCCTGGTCCCCGCGGACCGCGAGGCCGCGCTGCCCGCGGCGCGGACGGCGCTGACACGCGGCGGCACCGTGGCGCGAGGCTGACGGTCCCTCGCGCCACGGTGCCGTAGAAAGCGGCTACCGCTCCAGATCGCGCCCGAACTCACGGGCGCACTCGTCCTGCTGGGACTGGCTGTTCGCCTTGTCCATGCAGCTCTGGAAGTCCTTCCCGTCGTCGGAGTTCAGGATCGAGACCCCGACGATCAGCAGGATGGCGGCGAGGAGCACGGCCGCGCCGCCGAGCACCACGCCGACGATCGCCATGGCACGACCGCGCACGCCGCGCTGCCGGGTGCGCCGGATCGCCATGACGCCCAGCACGATGGCGGCTATCGCCAGCGGCAGGCCGACGAACCACAGCCACAGCAGCAGCACCGACAGAATGCCGGTGACGAGCGCGGCGACTGCGAGACCGCTGCGTTCCTGGCGTAAGCGGACGCCTGAGGTAGCGGTACGGACGGAGTGAGACATCTCTTCGTCCCTGAAGGTCGGGCCGGGACCGGTTGTCCCGGTCTACCCGTCCCGAGTTCCCCGGGGCCGCTACTGCACGCCGGGGCGGGCGGCCGTGACGGCGCGCTCCAGGGAACCGGTGAAACCCGACCATGCGAGCTCGGTGTCAGGACCTTGGCCATGCGGCTCGCGGAAGGTACGGAGATAGATGGTCAGGTCGTCCAGATCCCACCGCAGCCGGTACAGCGCCAGCGCCGCCGGGTCGGGGGAGTGCCCGGTGACCTCCGCGTACGCCGCGAACTCCGCACCCGAGCCGCCCTCCAGGAACCACAGGTCGCGTTCCGGCGGCGCGAGCCCCAGGGTGTCCCAGTCGATGAGGCGGAGGCGTCCTTCGGTCGTCGCGAGCACATTGCCCGGGTGCGGCTCGCCGTGCGTCAGCACCGGCTCGGCCGCGGCCTGGACGCGCGCGGACAGCTCGTCGTAGTGCGCGAGCACCGCCAGGAGCTTCGCCTGGCCGTGCTCGGCGAGCGCGGCCCGGGCGGGTTCTGCGTACGGGCCGCCGGACCACGGCCTGGCGAGGTCGTCCAGCGCCTCGTGCAGCACCGGCACCCCGGCGACCGCCGGATCGTGCACCGGCGCCGCAGGCACCTTCGGCGTCGCGCGGTGCAGCTCGCCGAGCAGCCGGGCCAGCGCGGTCCGCCGCTCCTGCGTCGGCTCGTCGCCGAAGTCCCCCGCGGCGCCGTCGACCTGCGGGTAGACGACGACGGCGTACAGATCGTCGAGGCGCCGTACGGTCTCGCCGCGGTCCGTACGGACCGGCGCCACGACGAAGTCCAGGCCCGCGTCCTCGGCCAGCGCCGCGGCGGTGTCCATGGCCAGCCGCAGCCGCCGCAGATCGCGCACCTCCGACAGCTCGGCGACGGTGACGAACCAGCGGCCCCCGGCATCGTCGGTCGCCGTCCAGTGATGGTCGCCGAAGCCGACGGGTGCGTAGGCGAGGGCGGCGGGCTCAAGGCCCCAGTCAAGCCGCAGCGCGTCCGCGACCTGCTCGTCCGTCAGATCCGAAGGTCGTTCCTGCATTTCGCCACCATAGCCGCCGTTCCCGGCCCTTCGGCGAGCGTCCGATCGGGCGGTCGCGATGTCCAGTTTGTGCGTGTCAGCGGCGTTTTTTACGTGCCCCGTACAGGCTGTGCCACGTAACTGACGACAGCGATCGGGAGCCGGAGTGGATTCCTTGTCCCAGCCCTCGCAGACCACCGCGACGGCCGACGACGACGCGTACGAGAACGAGATCCCGATCAGCCGGCACAAGCGCGGCAGCGTGGTGATCAAGTGGATGACGACCACTGACCACAAGACGATCGGCAGCCTCTACCTCATCACGGCGTTCGGCTTCTTCCTCATCGGCGGCATCATGGCGCTCTTCATGCGCGCCGAGCTGGCCCGGCCCGGGCTGCAGATCCTGTCGGGGGAGCAGTTCAACCAGGCGTTCACGCTGCACGGCCTGATCATGCTGCTGATGTTCGCGACCCCGCTGTTCGCCGGCTTCGCCAACTGGATCATGCCGCTGCAGATCGGCGCCCCCGACGTCGCCTTCCCGCGGCTGAACATGCTCGCGTACTGGCTCTACCTCTTCGGCTCGCTCATCGCCGCCGCGTCGCTGCTCACCCCGCAGGGCGCGCCGTCCTTCGGCTGGTTCATGTACACCCCGCTCTCCGACGGCGTGCACTCCCCGTCGATCGGCGCGGACATGGGCATCATGGGCCTGGCGCTCTCCGGCTTCGGCACCATCCTCGGCGGCGTCAACTTCATCACCACCATCATCTGCATGCGCGCCCCCGGCATGACGATGTTCCGGATGCCGATCTTCACGTGGACCGTGCTGCTCACCGGCGTGCTGATCCTCTTCATCTTCCCGGTGCTGGCGGCCTGCCTGTTCGCGCTGGAGGCGGACCGGAAATTCGGGGCGCACATCTTCGATCCGGCGAACGGCGGATCGCTGCTGTGGCAACACCTGTTCTGGTTCTTCGGGCATCCAGAGGTGTACGTCATCGCGCTGCCGTTCTTCGGGATCATCTCCGAGGTCATCCCGGTCTTCTCGCGCAAGCCGATGTTCGGCTACATCGGTCTGGTGGGCGCCACCATCGCGATCGCCGGCCTCTCGGTGACGGTGTGGGCGCACCATATGTACGTAACGGGCGGCGTGCTACTGCCCTTCTTCGCGCTGATGACGATGCTGATCGCGGTGCCCACCGGGGTGAAGTTCTTCAACTGGATCGGCACCATGTGGAAGGGCTCGCTGTCCTTCGAGACGCCGATGCTGTGGGCCACCGGCTTCCTGGTGACCTTCCTCTTCGGCGGCCTGACCGGCGTCATCCTGGCGTCCCCGCCGCTGGACTTCCACGTCTCCGACTCGTACTTCGTGGTGGCCCACTTCCACTACGTCATCTTCGGGACCGTCGTCTTCGCGATGTTCGCCGGCTTCCACTTCTGGTGGCCGAAGTTCACCGGGAAGATGCTCGACGAGAAGCTCGGCAAGATCACCTTCTGGACGCTCTTCATCGGCTTCCACACGACCTTCCTCGTCCAGCACTGGCTCGGCGTCGAGGGCATGCCCCGCCGCTACGTCGACTACCTGGCCGCCGACGGCTTCACCGCCCTCAACACCCTCTCCACCATCGGCTCCTTCATCCTCGGCCTGTCGATGCTGCCGTTCTTCTACAACGTCTGGAAGACGGCCAAGTACGGCAAGCAGGTCAATGTCGACGACCCGTGGGGCTACGGCCGCTCGATGGAGTGGGCCACCTCCTGCCCGCCGCCCAGGCATAACTTCCACACCCTGCCGAAGATCCGCTCCGAATCCCCGGCCTTCGACCTGCACCATCCGGGGATCATCGCCCTGGAGGGCCGCGCTCACGCCGAAGCGGAAGCGGGAGCGGGAGCGGGAGCGGGCAGCGGCGCCATCGAGCGGTGAGACCGGTGGACGACCGCACCGCCGCTCACGCGGGTCCCGCCGCCGAAACGGACCGGGGCCTGCGCCAGCTCGACGGCTACCTCTACTGGCAGGGCGAACTCTCCGACGCCCGCCGCGAGGCGGAGGAGCTCTGCGACCGGCTCGAGTGGCTGACCACTTCAGAACGGGACGAGCTGCTCCGGGCGTACACCTCCACCCGCGCGGCGCTGACCGAGCAGCTTCTCCGCCGTCTCGCGAAGCGCCGCGACGAACTGCGCGCGGACTACGAGGCCCGCTACCGGCAACTGCGGTCGCGGGTCGTCGGCTGGGCGGCGGTGGCGGTGCCGTGCGTGTGCCTGGTGGTTGAGGTGCTGCGTCTCGCCGTGTGACTCAGGCGGTGTCGAAGCGGCGGCGCGCGTCCTCGATGTGGCCGAGGTGCGCGTGCGTCCACCCGCAGATGGCGTCGACCGTCACGCGCAGCGCCCGGCCCGACTCGGTGAGGGTGTACTCGACCCGCGGCGGCACGGTCGGGTGCACCTCGCGGTCGACCAGGCCGTTGCGCTCCAGCATGCGCAGGTTCTGGGTGAGCATCTTGTGGCTGACGCCCTCGACCTGCTTGCGGATCTCGCTGAAGCGCAGCGTGCCCTCGCCGAGCGCCTCGATGATCAGGAGCGCCCACTTGTTGGCGACGTCCGAGAAGATCTCGCGCGCGAGGGAGTCGGCGCGCCGCAGGTCGGCGTCCTCGGGCAGGCCCTCGAGCTCGTGCTTGGTCACCATGAGGTTCCTCAGTTACGAAAAAGTCCGTTCTTCCAGGTCAGCTCAGACTCTCCTACAGTTTCTGAGTAACCACAAGAGACCACGGAAGAAGGTCAGGTCATCGTGTCCACCACCGATGTCTTCATTCACCAGGTGCCGGCCGAGAGCGACTTCGGCTACTCGCAGGCGATCAGGTCGGGCGACCTGATCCACGTATCAGGCCAGCTCGCCTTCGACGAAGCGGGCGGCCTCCTGCACCCGGGAGACTTCGCCGCCCAGCTCAAGCAGACGCACGCGGTCATGGACAAGGTCCTCGACCACTACGGCGTCACCCGCAACCAGATCATCTCGCAAGTCCTGTACGGCGTGGAGCTGCAGCAGAACGCCGCCGCGGTGGCGGAGGGCAACCGGGCGTACTTCGGCGCGCACCGCCCGGCCGCCACCGCATTCGGCGTGACCGAGCTGACCTTCCCCGGCCAGCTCATCGAGATCAGCTTCATCGTCGACACGAAGCTGCCCGCCTGACCCGGCCGGCGGTAAAGGCGCTCAGTCCTCCGGCGGTGGCGGCGGCTTCGGTGCCCCTGCCGGGGGAGTGAGCTTGCGGTACGTGCCCGCCGCCCGCGGCACCGCGTCCTCTACGGGAGCCGCGGCCGGCGTCTGCGGTCCGAGTACCGCGTCCCGTCGCGCGCCGGGGTCCCAGCCCGTTTCGACGACGCGCTTCTGGACCAGGATGGCCCCGCCGAGCACCGCCGCGCCGATCAGCAGCATCAGCACGATCCCGCCGGCCGTCCCGGCCTTCGCCGCGTTGCCGATCAGGGTGCCGAACCAGCCGAAGTCGGCGTCGCCGAAGGTGGTGTTCTCCTTGCCGAAGGCGCCGAGCACCTTCAGCAGCAGGGCCGGCAGGAAGGTGATCAGCACACCGTTCACGAAGGCACCGGCCATCGCCCCGCGCCGCCCGCCCGTCGCGTTGCCGTACACACCCGCGGCGCCGCCCGTGAAGAAGTGCGGCACCAGGCCCGGCAGCACCAGCGCGAGCCCGAACGCCGGGTTGAAGACCGCGGAGAGCAGGCCGAGGGAGATCAGGCCGCCGACGAAGCTGGAGATGAAGCCGATCAGGACGGCGTTCTGCGCGTACGGGAAGACGATCGGCGCGTCCAGCGACGGCACCGCGCCCGGGACGACCTTCGCGGCGATGCCCTGGAAGGCCGGCACCAGCTCGCCGAGGATGGTGCGGACGCCGAAGAGGATGATGGCCACGGCGATGCCGAACTGCAGGCCCTGCATGATCGATTGCATCAGGTAGTTGCCGACGCCGGTCGCCGCCGCGCCGCCGTCCACCGCGAAGGCCTTGAAGGCGGTCTCCTTGCCCACCTTGGCGAGGAAGAGCAGCGCCATGATGAGGTAGATCAGCAGCATCGACAGCGCGGTCGCGACCATCGAGTCGCGCAGGAAGCGCAGCCCCTCCGGGAGCTTCATCTCCTCCGTCGACGGGCTCGACTTGCCGACCAGCTGCCCGGTCGCGCCCGCCGCCACATATCCGGCCGTGCCGAAGTGGCCGATGGCGATGGAGTTATTGCCTGTGATGCGCTTGGTCCACGGATGCGCGAAGGCGGGCATCGACACGAGCATGATGCCCAGCAGCACCCCGCCGAGCAGTACCACCACCCACGACGTCATCCGGGCGGTGGCCAGCACCATCGTCAGCAGCGTGGCCATGAACAGCATGTGATGGCCGGTCAGGAAGACGTACCGCAGCGGCGTGATGCGGGCGAGCACCAGGCTGACCGCGAAGCCGACGATCATCAGCCAGGCCACCCGCGACCCGTACTCCTTCTGCGCGATGCCGACGATCGCCTCATTGGTGGGGATGACGCCGTGCGCACCCGTCGAGCCCTGGATCATCTCGCCGAGCGGCGCCAGCGAGGCGACGACCAGACCGGCGCCCGCGCCGATCAGCAGGAAGCCGAGCGTCGCCTTGATCGCGCCGCCGATGATCTGCCCGGTCGACTTCTTCAGCGCGATCAGGCCCGCGGCCGTGATGAGGCCGATGAGATACGCGGGCTGGCTGAGGATCTCGTTGACGAGGAATTGCGCGATGGATACGAGCCAGTTCATCCCGGCTTCCCTCTCCTCTTCCGTCCTCAGACGTCGTACGTGTCCCGCATGGCGCGGTCCACCTCTTTGGTGCTGGTGAAGTCCTGGATCACCCGGACCGGGATGCCGGGGTCGCCGAGCGCCTTGGCGATCTCACCGGAGGTGAAGATGGCGACGGCCTCGGAGGCCTTGCCCTTGGCGGAGATGGTGTCGGTCGCCTCGACGTTGATGAAGCGGGACCAGCCCCAGCGGTCGAGCACCTGCTCCAGGGTGTTCTTCAGGAAGAGGCTGGTGCCGAGGCCGTTGCCGCAGACCGTGAGGATCTTGTGCGAGCCGCTCAACGCGTCCGCGGGCTGCTGCGCCTGTGCGACGCCCCCGGCGAGGATCGCGTGTACGGCCTCCGGGTCCGGCGCGGCCTTGAGCGCCTGCTCGGTGGCCGGGTCGCCGAGCAGCTGCGCGAGCGCGGCCATCGCCTGTGTGTGCGCGCCGGAGTCCTCGGCGGCGAGTCCGACGACCAGGCTCACCGGGTCGTTCGTCTCGTGCCCGAACGCCACCGGCTCCGCCAGCCGCACCCACGACATCCCGGTCGTCCGCACGGCGGGGGAGGGGCGGGCGTGGGCGAAGGCGAGACCGGGAGCACGACGGACGACTACACCACCGAGATGCTCGAGAAC
>NZ_JAAKZV010000390.1 GCF_011044975.1 Streptomyces coryli
CGGTTGGGGCGGGTCGTCGGTGGCCCAGTAGCGGCGGTGGTGCCAGCGCGGGAGCGGCAGGTCGGTGATCCGGCCGTCGGGGTGCAGGGTGCGCGGGTCGATACGGGTGCCGGTCAGGACGAGGGTGGCCAGGTTCGAGCGGAAGGCGAAGGCGTCGTCGCCGCCGCGGCGGAGGGTGGGCAGGACGAGGCTGTCGTCGCCGGCGCCGGCGGCGGTCAGGGTCTCGGCGAGCGGGTGCAGTTGAGTGGGGTGCGGGGAAATTTCGACGAAGACGCGGTGGCCGTCCTCGGCGGCGGCGGTGACGGCCTGGGAGAAGCGGACCGGGCGGCGGAGGTTCGCGGCCCAGTAGGCGGCGTCGAACGGGCCGGCGGTGCGCGGGTCGTCGCGGACGGTGGTGTAGAAGCCGCAGGCCGGGGCGGTGTGCTGGATCTCGCCGAGCTCTTCGGTGAGCGGCGCGAGGAGCGGGTCGATCTGTGGCGAGTGCCCGGCGCCCTTGGCGGGCAGCGCGCGGGCGAGGCCGCCGTCTTCGGTGACGCGCGCGACCAGCGCTTCGATCTCTTCCGCCGCGCCGGTGACGACGCACTGCTCCGGTGACGCGTGCACTGCGACGTGAACACTGCTCTCTTCGGGGAGCAGTGCTCGCACTTGGGGCTCGGAGCGGCCGACGACGGCCATCGCGCCGCCCTGCAGCCCGTCCAGCAGCCGAGAGCGGGCGCCCACGATGAGAGCACCGCTCTCGGTTGTGAGCACCCCGGCGGCGACGGCGGCCGCGATCTCGCCCATCGAGTGCCCGATGACGGCGGCGGGTTGGACCCCGTAGGAACGCCACAGGGCCGCGAGCCCGACCTGGATCCCGTACAGCACCGGCTGCACCACCGACGGCCGGGTGAGGTCCGCCTCCGGGTCGAGGTGGGCGCGCAGCGACAGGCCGGCGTGGCGCTGCAGCAGCGGTTCCAGGCGGTCGAGTTCGGCCGCGAAGGCGGGCTCGTCCTGGAGGAGGCGGCGGGCCATGCCGGGCCACTGCGAGCCGTAGCCGGAGAACACCCACACCGGTCCGCTCCCCTGTGGCACCCGTCCCACCGACGCCGTCAGCACCGCCGGGTGCGGGCGGCCCTCGGCGAGGTGGCTGAACGCTTCGGCGAGTTCAGCCGCGTCGCGGGTGACGACTGCGGCGCCGTGGCGGCCGCGGCCGATGCGCCCGGCCAGGGTGCGGGCGACGTCCTGCGGGCGGGCCCGGCGCAGCGGCCCGGGCGCCGCGAGCCGCCGGCCGAGGTCGGCGGCGTCGGCGCGCAGCCGGGCGGGCGAGGGCGCGTCGAGCAGCGCGATCGCGGGGGTGCGCGCGTGGCGCGAGTTACGCGATCCCTGCGCGCCGGGGCCGCGTTGCGCGGGCACGCGGCCGCTCCCCGCCCGGTATTCGGTCAGGACGACATGCGCGTTCGTCCCGCCGAAGCCGAAGGCCGACACGCCCGCCGTGGCCGTGCCCGAATAGCGCGGCCACGGCTCGGAGTCGGTGACGACACGCAGCGCCAGCGCGTCGAAGTCGATGTGCGGGCTCGGCCGGGTGAAGTGCAGGTGCGGCGGAATCTCGTCGTGGTGCAGTGCCAGCACGGTCTTGATCAGCCCGGCGATCCCCGCCGCTGCCTCGAGATGGCCGAGGTTGGACTTGGCACAGCCCAGCAGCAGCGGCCGGTCCGCGTCCCGCCCGGGTCCGAGGACCCGGCCGAGCGCGCCCGCCTCGATGGGGTCGCCGAGCGGGGTGCCGGTGCCGTGCGCCTCGACGTAATCCACGTCGGACGGGCCGACCCCCTTCGCGTACGCCTCCTGCAACAGGGCCCGCTGGGCCGAGGCGTTCGGGGCGAGGAGGCCGTTGGAGCGGCCGTCGGAGTTGACCGCGCTGGCGCGGATGACGGCGAGGATCCGGTCGCCGTCGCGTTCGGCGTCGGCGAGGCGCTTGAGCACCACCACCGCGCAGCCCTCGCCGCGCACCATCCCGTCGGCCGAGGCGTCGAAGGCCTTGCAGCGGCCGTCGGGGGCGAGCGCACCCGCCCGCTGGAAGCCGAGGGTGATGGCGGGCGACAGCAGCAGGTTCACGCCGCCGGCGAGCGCGGCGTCGCTCTCGCCCGAAGCCAGGGAGCGTACGGCGTGGTGCACCGCCACCAGCGACGACGAGCAGGCGGTGTCGAGGGCGAGGCTGGGGCCGCGCAAGTCCAGGGCGTAGGAGAGGCGGTTGGCAGCGATGGACAGTGCCGCGCCCGGCGGGGTCCAGGCGTCGATGCGGCCCAGCTCGGCGGTGGTCACCTGGGCGTATTCGTTGCCGCTGATGCCGACGAACACGCCGGTGCGGCTCCCGCCCAGCCGCCCCGCGGGAATCGCGGCGTGGTCGAGGGCCTCGCGCGACACCTCCAGCAGGAGTCGCTGCTGCGGGTCCATCAGCGCGGCTTCCTGCGGCGCGATGCCGAAGAACTCCGCGTCGAAGCCCGCGACCGCGTCCAGGTCGCCGAGGAACCCGCCGTGCCGGCTGACGGCATCCAGCTCGTCGGTCGACGCGCCGGCGGTGAACGGCTCCCAGCGCCCGGTCGGCAGCGTCCCGACGGCGTCACCGCGGTCACTGAGCAGCCGCCAGTACGCGTCCGGCCCCGAGGCCCCCGGCAGCCGGCAGCCGATGCCGACCACCGCGACGTCCGCGGAGGGGGAAGATGCGGACATCGCGGCGGCGTCCACCACCGCCGGGGCCGCGGTGGGCGGCTCTGGCTCCCCGGCCGCCGACGCCGCGAGCTCCGCCAGCGCCCGTAGCGTCGGCGCGTCCCAGAGCAGCGTGGACGGCAGCGCGGCGCCGAGGAGTTCGCCGATCTCGGAGGCGAGCACGACGGCGTCGCGGGAGGTCAGCCCCAGTTCGGCGAAGGGGCGGTCGTCGGCGATGTCGGCGTCCGCGAGCCCGTACCACTCGGCGAGGCGGGCGCGGACGGCGGCGCGGACGAGAGAGCCGGGGTCGGTGGCCGCCGTCATCGGCCGCTCCCCTCGACGGCGACCGGGTCGGCGGCCGGGACGGCGTAGCCGCCCTCCAGGTACCGCGTCAGACAGGCGCTGCGGGAGATCTTGCCGCTGGAGGTACGCGGCACCGCGCCCGGCTCGACGAGGTGCAGCCGGTACAGGCGGATGCCGTGCTCGGCCGAGATGCGGGTACGGGCGAGCCGCTCCGCGTCCGACCGCTCCCCCGGCGTCGGCTCTGCGCCGCGCCGGTGTTCGGCGACCACGACCAGCCGGCCGGTCTCCGGCTCGGCGAAGGCGGCGAGGCGGTCGGGGCGGACGACGGGCACCGCGCTCTGCACGGTCTCCTCGATGTCATGCGGGTAGTGGTTGCGGCCGTCGACGATGATCAGGTCCTTCAGGCGGCCGGTGACCAGCAGTTGCCCGTCGTGCAGCGCGCCGAGGTCGCCCGTACGCAGCCAGGGCTCGCCGGCGTCGCCCGGGATGCGGCCCGCGAAGGTCTCGGCGGACTGGGTGGTGCGCTTCCAGTAGCCGTGGCCGATGTTGGCGCCGCGGACCCGGATCTCGCCGACCGCGCCATCGGGCAGCGCGGCGCCGGTCTCGGGGTCGGCGATGCAGACGTCCTGCAGCACCGGTTCGCCGCAGGCGACCAGTTCGGCGGCCTCGTCCCCGCCGTCGGGTGCGATGACGAGGCGGCCGTCGCCCAGCGCGGCGCGGTCGACCGCCACCGAGCGCGGCTCCTCGCGGTAGGTGTGCGAGCTGACGAGCACCGTGGCCTCGGCCAGCCCGTACGACGGGCAGTGCGCCTCGGGCCGCAGGCCGGCGTCGGCGAAGGCGTCCGCGAACCGCTCGATGGTCGCCGTGCGCACCGGCTCGCTGCCGTTGATCAGCCCGGTGACCCGGTCGAGGCGCAGGCCCTCGGTCTGCTCGGGATCGATGCGGGTGGCGCAGTAGTCGAAGGCGAAGTTGGGCGCGGCGCTGACCGTGCCCCGGTACGCGCCGAGCAGCCACAGCCAGCGCAGCGGCTGCTCCAGGAAGGCCACCGGATCCATGAACACGCTCGGCACCGCCCCGGCGAGCGGGGTGGCGATGGACAGCACCAGACCCATGTCGTGGAAGAACGGCAGCCAGCCGACGGTGGTGTTGCGGTCGGGGTGGCCGTCGAAGGCGGCCATGGCCTGGTGGGCGTTGGCGACGACATTGCCGTGGCTGATCATCACGCCGGCCGGGATGCGGGTCGAGCCCGAGGTGTACTGCAGATACGCGATGTCGTCGGCGTCGGGCGTGCCGGCGGGGGCGAGCGGGCGGGCGTTGTCCCGCACCTTGTCGACGATGACGAGCGGCGCGGCGGCCCCGCGGTGGCCGGTGACGAAGTCGCGTACCTGCCCCTCGGTCGCCGCGTCGGTGATCAGGCAGGCCGGCTCGCAGTCGTCCAGTACGGCGGCCAGCCGCCCGGCGTGGCCGGGGAGGTCGGGGGTGAAGAGCGGCACCGCGATCACCCGGGCGTACAGGCAGCCGAGGAACGCGGCGACGTAGTCGAGGCCCTGCGGCAGCAGAAGGGCGGCTCGGTCGCCGGGGCGGGCGGTCTCGGCGAGCACGTCGGCGACGGCCTGCGCCTTGCGGTACAGCCGCTGCCAGGACAGCGTCCGGTACAGCCCGGGCGAGGTGGCGTCCGGGAACTCGACGAAGGTGAACGCCCGCAGATGCCCGCGCTCGTCCGACCACTGGGCGAGGCTCTCGGTCAGCGGCCGGTACGCGGGGGCGGGACGGGGATGGCTGTCTCTTATACA
>NZ_JAAKZV010000391.1 GCF_011044975.1 Streptomyces coryli
GCCCCCACCCCCCTCGACCCACCGGCCGCCACGCAGCGTCCGCGCCTCGCACTTGCCGGCCTCCTCGGCGCACTCGCACTGGCGAGCGCGGTCGGGCTCATGGCCGTATCCGGATGGCTGATCTCGCGCGCCTCCGAGCAGCCGCCCGTCCTGTATCTGATGGTCGCCGTCACCTGCACCCGCGCCTTCGGCATCGGCCGCGCCGTCTTCCGTTACGCGGAGCGGCTCGTGTCGCACGACGCGGTGCTGCGGCATCTGGCCGAGGTACGGGTGGCGGTCTACCAGCGGCTGGAGCGGTTGGCTCCGGCCGGGCTGCGGGGGCATCGGGGGGACCTGCTGACCCGCGTCGTATCGGATGTGGACGCGCTGCAGGACCGCTATCTGCGGTGGCTGCTGCCGGTCGTCTCGGCCGGCGTGGTGAGCCTCGCGGCCGTCGGGTTCCTGGCCTGGCTGCTGCCCCAAGCGGCGCTCGCGCTCGCGATCGGGCTCCTCGCGGCCGGGGTGCTGGCGCCCATGGTGGCGGCCACCGTCGCCCGCAGGGCCGAGCGGGCCGTGGCGCCCGTACGCGGTGAGCTGGCGACCCGGACGGTCGATCTGCTCGGCGCCACCGCGGAACTGACCGTCGCCGGCGCGCTCCCCCGCCACCTGGCGGAGGTCGAGCGCATCGACGGCCGGCTCACCCGCATCGCCCGCCGCAGCGCGGCAGCCACCGGCCTCGGCTCCGCCCTCACCGCCCTGGCCTGCGGTCTTACGGTCGCGGCCGCCGCTGTCGCGGGCGCGCAGGCGGCCGCGGACGGGCGGCTCTCCGGCGTCTGGCTGGCGACCGTCGTCCTCACCCCCCTGGCCGCCTTCGAGGCGGTGAACGGCATGCCGCTCGCCTTCCAGCAGCGGATGCGCGTGCAGCGTTCGCAGGAGCGGCTGCGGGAGGTCATGGAGACACCGATCCCGGCCGCGGAGGGTACGGGCCTGCCCCCGGCGGATCCGTATCCGATCACTCTCCACAACCTGACCGTCCGCTATCAGGACGCGCCGCCCGCCCTCCAGGACGTGAGCCTCACGCTCACCCCCGGCCACCGCGTGGCCGTCGTCGGCCCCTCCGGCTCCGGCAAGACCACCCTCGCCAACACCCTCCTCCGCTTCCTCGACCCGGCCGCAGGCCGCTACAGCCTCGGCGAATACGACGCCGACGCCGTCCGGCGCATCGTCGGGCTCTGCGCCCAGGACGCCCACATCTTCGACAGCAACCTGCGCGAGAACCTCCGCCTCGCCAACCCCGACGCGGACGACGCCGGCCTCTGGCACGCCCTCCGCGCAGCCCGCCTCGACGACTGGGTGCGCGGCCTCCCCGAAGGCCTCGACACCCCCGTAGGGGCGAACGGCGCCCAGCTCTCCGGCGGCCAGCGCCAGCGCCTCGCCCTCGCCCGGGCGCTGCTCGCGGACTTCCCCGTCCTCATCCTCGACGAGCCCGCCGAACACCTCGACCTGCCCACCGCCGACGCCCTCACCGCGGACCTGCTCGCCGCCACCGCGGGCCGTACGACCGTGCTGATCACGCACCGTCTCACCGGCCTCGACGAGGTCGACGAGATCCTGGTCCTCGACCACGGACGCGTCGTGCAGCGCGGCACGTACCAAGACCTGGCCTGCGCCGACGGGCCCTTCCGCAGCGCCCTCGGCCACGAGCTCGAATCGGGACACCCCGAACTGGTCACCCCATGAGCGACAAATTACGCTCATGACCATGAATCGCCCGGACTCGATGGACGCCGCCGCCCAGGCCACCCGCGGCCTGCAGGGCATGCCCCCCGAGTTCACCGCCCGCGTATCGCAGCTGCTGGAGGCGATGCGGTCGATCGGGACCGGGCTCGACCTGCACACCACTCTGGACCGGATCGCGGAGACCGCCGCCGAGCTGGTGCAGGCTCGGTACGCGTCGATCGTCGTGATCGATTCGGTGAGCGGGGACCTGGACGAGTTCGCGTCGTTCGGCGTCGACACGGTGGACCGGGAGCGGCTCGACGAGATCCCGGAGGAGCCGGGGACCTCGCTCAGCGTCCCGATCGAGGTGGACGGCGAGAACTTCGGCGAGATCGTGCTGAGCGAGAAGGCCGACGGGGGCACCTTCACCGGTAATGACCTGCAGCTCGTACGGGTCATCGCCACCGAGGCGGGCATTGCCATCGGCAATGCCCGGCTGTACGAGGCCAGCCGCCAGCAGGCGCACTGGATCAACGGCGCCAACGCCGTCACCACCGCCCTGCTCTCCTCCGCCGACGCCAAGGACGCGCTGCAGGTCGTCGCCGAGCAGGCGCGCACGCTCGCGGACGCGGCGGCCGGCGTGGTGCTGCTGCCGATGGACGCGGAGGGCGACGGCGAGGGCGGGCTGGAGATCGTCGCGGCGGCCGGGGAAGGGACCGAGGACATGGTCGGCACCGTGGTGCCTTGGTACAGCCCCGTGGCCGCGAAGCTCGCCGCCGGCGAGGCAGTCTTCGTCGACGACTCCGCCCACGACCCGCGCATGATCACCAAGGTGGCGCAGCGCTTCGGCCCTTCGATGATGCTGCCGATGGTGAGCGGCGCCCGGGTGCTGGGCACGCTCGCCATCCCCCGCGCGCCGGGGGCGCCGCTCTACACCGCGGCGGAGAAGAACCTCGCCCGCCGCTTCGCCTCGCAGGCGGCCCTCGCGCTCGTGATCGACGAGGCGCAGCGCGACCGGGAGCGGCTCGCGGTGTACGAGGACCGCGACCGGATCGCCCGCGACCTGCACGATCTCGTCATCCAGCGGCTGTTCGCGACCGGGATGATGCTGCAGGGGGCGCGGCGGTCATCGGTGGTGGAGAGCGTGCAGGACCGGCTCGACAAGGCCGTGGACGAGCTGGACAAGACGATCCAGGAGATCCGTACCGCCATCTACTCGCTGCAGCAGGAGCCCTCCCAGGTGGCGACCGGGCTGCGGGCGCTGGTGCTGCGCGAGGTGGCGACGGCGGCGGCGCCGCTGGGGTTCCAGCCGTCGACGTCCTTCGTCGGCGCGGTGGACGCGATCGTCGACGACGACACCGGGCGGCATCTCCTGGCCGCGCTGCGGGAGGCGCTGTCGAACGCCTTCCGGCATGCCAGGGCCAGCCAGATCGGCGTCTCGGTCGACGCCACCGCGAGGCTGCCGGACGGGCGGCACGCGGTCCGCCTCACCGTCGCGGACGACGGCGTCGGCATCCCGGCGGAGGGCACCCGGCGCAGCGGGCTGCGGAACATCGAGGCGCGGGCGGAGTCGCTCGGCGGCTCGGCGTGGACGGCGCCGGGGCTCGGCGACTGCGGGGGCGGCACGTCGGTGGTGTGGCAGGTGCCGGTGTCGCTGCCGGACGGGGAGTAGTTCACCTCCGCTTCAGTGCTTCGGCTTCAGTACGAGCACCACCGCCGCGCCCACGAGCGCGAGGCCGGCCGAGACGGCGAAGGCCAGGTCCGCGCCGCGGGCCAGGCCGCCGGGTGCGGAGGTCGCCACCGCGATGGTGAGTGCCACCCCCGCCGCGGAACCGATGTAGCGCGCCGTGTTGTTGGCGCCCGAGCCCATCGCCGCGCGTTCGGCGGGGACGGAGTCGACGGCGATACGGGGCAGGGCGGCGTTCAGCAGGCCGCTGCCCGCGCCGGCGATCAGCAGGCCGGGGAGGAGGCGCGGCCAGGAGCCGCCGTCCAGGGCGCCGAGCAGCGCGAGGATGCCGGCGGCGTGCCCGGCGAAGCCCAGTGCCAGCTGGTGGCGGGCGGTCAGGCGGTGGGCGAAGCGGCGTACCTGAAGGGCGACGGCGAAGGACGTGCCCGCCCAGAGCAGGAAGAGCCAGGCGGTGGCGATGGCGGACATCTGCAGCGTCTGCTGGAGCAGCGGCGAGAGATAGCTGAAGGTGCCGATCACCGCGAGGCCGGTGAACAGCGCGCCGGCGGCGGAGGCGAGGAAGTCCGGGCGGCGCAGCAGCGCGAGGTCGATGACGGGGGCGCGGCCGCGGCGGGGGGCGCGGCGTTCGGCGTACGCGAAGAGGGCCAGGCCCGCGGCGGCCGCGGCCGCGAGCAGCGCCACCGGCGTACGCAGCCAGCCGTCGCGGCCGAGGGTGAGTGCGCCGGTCAGCGCGGTGAGGGCCAGGCCGAGGGCGAGGGTGCCGAGCAGGTCGGGGCGGCCGCCGCGCGGGCTGCGGGACTCGGGCAGGGCGCGGGCGGCGAGCGCGCCGCCGAGGAGGGTGAGGGCGGCGAGGAACCAGTAGCCCGCCCGCCAGTCCAGCTCGGCGAACCCGGCCGCGACCACCGGGCCGAGGGCGATTCCGCCGCTGATCGAGGCGCCCCAGATGCCGGTGGCGCGGACGCGCGCGAATCCCGCCGGGAAGGCGGTGGCGATCAGGCCGAGGCTGGCGGCGATGACCGCAGCGCTGGCGATGCCCTGGGCGATACGGGCCAGGGTGAAGGTGAGCGTGGAGCCGGCCAGGGCGCCGAGCGCGGTGGTGGCACCGAGCGCGAAGGTGCCGATGAGGAAGGCGCGGCGGCGGCCGTGGTCGTCGGCGAGGCTGCCGGCGACGAGGAGGGCGGCGGCGAGGCCGAGCGGGGTGCCGTTGAGCAGCCAGGCCTGGGCGGAGAGCGGGGTGCCGAACTCGGCGCTCATCGCGGGGAGGGTGAGCATCGCGGCCGTGTAGTTCATGAGGGCGGCGACGGTGACGAGGCAGGTGGCGAGGAGGACGGCGGCGGGG
>NZ_JAAKZV010000392.1 GCF_011044975.1 Streptomyces coryli
TATAAGAGACAGCGACTGGCCTGCCCGGTGCGGTCGGGCGCGCCGGGCACGCCGACCGCACCGGGCAGGCCAGTCGCACCGGACACACCGCCCGCGCCAGTCGGGCCGCCCGCACCGGGCGCGCCGGCCGCGCCGGACAGGCCCGACGCACCGGGCACACCGCCCGCACCAGTCGCGCCGACCGCACCAGACAGGCCGCCCCCGCCGCCTGCGTCGGTCAGGCCGGTCGCGCCGACCGCCCCGGTCAGACCGCCCGCGCCGAACACACCGCCCGCCCCGCCCGCGCCGGTCAGGCCGGTCGCGCCGACCGCACCGCCCGCCCGGGTCAGACCAGTCGCACCGCCCGCACCGGCCGCGCCGGACAGGCCAGACGCACTAGGCACACCGCTCGCACCGCCCGCGCCGACCACACCGGCCGCGCCGGTCAGGCCGGTCAGGCCGGTCAGGCCGGTCCAGGCGGAGCCGCCGGGATCGGCAGGATCACCTGGCTCGCCAAAGGCTCCCGGCCCGCCGAGGGCGCCCACTGCCCGGCCCTCCTGGATCGCGGCCACCAGCTGTGGCAGCCGTCGCCCGGCGACATCGTCGGCCTCGCTCACCAGGGCGGTGAGCGGGCGGGTGATGGAGCGGGCGGCGAGGAGTACGAGGCCTGCGGCGAGGGCGAGTTCGGCGGCGCCGAGCAGCAGGAAGAGGACGAGCTGGCGGCGGGCGGCGGCCGCGAGGTCGTCGGCGCGGCCGCGGACGTCGGCGCCCGCATGGACCTGCGTGCGGTGCAGGTCGTCGACGAGCACGGTCATGTCCCGCCACCAGCGCCGGGCGTCGACCCCGAGCCGGTTGCCGGCGGCGCCGGCGTCCGCGCGGCGGGCGTATCCGGCGGCGCGGCGGGCGGCAGCGGTCCGTAGCGCCGCGTCCAACTCCGCTTTGCGGGGCGCGGCGGCCAGCGGCCGGAAGGCCCGCAGCCCCGCCTCGCGCTGCGCCCGCACCTGCGCGTACCGCACGAACTCGCTCCCGCGGAAGCGCCCGTGCGCGAACACCCCGTTCAACAGCCCGCGTTCGAGCGCCGTCGCCTCGGTGGCCTCGGCGAGCGCCTGCAGCGCATCCATGCCGCGCGCGAGCCGCGTGTCCCCGCGAGCGGCGGCGTCCCCGGCGGCTGCCTCGGCGGAGGTGAGGGAGGTGATCAGCCCGGTGTAGGCGTCGAGCGCGGCGGCCGGGGTGGCGTCGCGGCGGTCGACGTCGACGCGGAGGGCGCGAAGGCTGGTGGGGCGTCGGCTGCCGTCGCTGCCCGCGGTCCCACCCGCGCTGCCCGCAGTCCCATCGGCGACTCCGGCGGGACCGTCGCTGTTTTCGGTGCCGCGGGGGCTGTCGGCCCCGCCGGAATCGCGGGTGCCGTCGGTCCCGTCGGTCCTGTCGGTGCCGGCGGTCCCGCCGGACCCGTCGGTCCCGTCGGTCCCGCCGGACCCCGCGGACCCATCGGCGCCACCACCTTCCAGCCCATCCGCCCCCCGCAACGCCCTCGCCACCGCCGGCGCCGTGTCCGCACCGGACTCCGCAAGATGGTCGTCCAGGCGCCTCCGCGCGGCATCCGCGCGATCGCGTTGGGTGCGGAGCTTGGCGGCGTACGAGTCCTCGCCCCCGAGGAGGCCATTCGTCAGGCCGCGTTCGCGCTGCAGTTCGCGGACCAGGGCCTGCACGTCGAGTACGAGGCCGACCCGTTCGGCGGACTGCCCGGCCCGGCCGGCGTCCGCGGCGCGGTCGGCCACGCCGTAGCCGGTGAGCATCAGCAGCAGGCAGGTGGGGACGGCCAGCACGATGGCTACGCGCCCGCGGATGGTGTGGGGGGTCAGGCGGCGGAGGGTGAAGGGGCCCGGTCGGCGGCCCTGCTCGGTCATGGGCGACGACGCTATGGGGCGCGGGGCGCCCCGGAATTACCCGGCCGTAAGGACACGGTTGCACTCTGCTCAGCGCGGTCGCGTCGGCCGCGGGCGCTTGCGGCTACGCGGCCGTACGCGTGACGGCACACTCTCGTAACACGTAGCGCTCCAGCCAGGCGCAAGCCGCGTCGGCAACCTCGCATGTTTCCCTTGAGGCGTGAGTGTCCCGACGAAGAAGCCCGCATGGACCACCACCGCTCTCCGGTGGACCGCCTTCACGGTCGCCGTCCTGGCGACCGTCACCCTCGTCGTCGCCGGCACTGCCCGCTCCACCGTCGCCAACGCCGCCTACTACCGCACCGTCCTCGACGAGGAGGACACGTACGACCGCCTCTACGACCAGGTCCTCGTCGACCCCGAGGCGTCCGGCGTCACCCGCAATCTCCTCGGCCGCCTCCCGGTGCCGCAGGCCATAGTGACGTCCAATCTCAAGACCGTCCTCCCGCCCTCCACCACCCGCGCCATGGCCAACCAGGTCATCGGCCAGGCGGTCACATACCTCCGCGGCGACACCGACCAGCTGAAACTCACGGTCGACCTCAGGCCCGTCCTCACCAACCTCGGCGACCTCGGGCACATCTACTTCGCCGACACCGTCGCGGGCCTGCAGCAGAAACCCGCCCCCGACTACCGCGCCTTCCAGCGCGAACTCGACGACGCCGTCACCCGCATCGCCGACGGTCAGCGCCCCGACGGCCTCCCCACCCTCGACCTCAGCGACCGCCAGGCCGAGGCCGCCACCGACGCGCTGCTGAAGGCGGTACCCGCCGGCCAGCGCGGCGCCCTGCGCCCGCGCGTCGAAGCCGCCCTCGGCAGCGGCGACCTGGCCACCGCGCTCGCCGAGGTCGGCCCGGTGGCCTTCGCCAAGGACAAGAAGACCGCCGCCTCCCAGCTCCGCGACACCGCCGACGGCTCCACCTGGAACCTCACCGCCGACCTCGACCGCGGCGGCGCCGACGGCCGCGACGGCCTGGCCCCGGTCCGCGAAGCCCGCGCCTTTACGAAGCTCGGCCTCGGCTGGGTGCAGACGATCGCCGCGGTGCTCGGCGGCGCCGCGCTCGCCACGCTCTGGTTCGCGGGGCCGCCCGCGCCAGGCCGCCGCCTCAAGCGCGTCGGCCTCGCGCTCGCCACCGGCGGCGCGCTCGCCTTGGCGCTGGTCCTCGCCGCCCGGTGGTTCTCCGGCGGTACGGCGATGGCCGCCCCGCGCGGCTGGCCGGACTCCGCCGACCGGCTGCTCGGCGACCTCCAGCAGACCGCGATGACGCGGCTGTTCGACACCGCACTCTCCACGGCCGCGTTCCCGCTCGTCGCCGGCGCGCTGCTCGCCGCGGGCGGCTGGACCTGGCAGCGGCAGGCGGCCCGTATGAAGCAAACGAACGAAGCGAACGAAGCGAAAGCTCCCAAGACCGAGCCCACCCTCCCCCCGCGCTACCGCTGGGCCGCCATCGGCGTCACCGCCGCCGCCCTCGCCGGCGCGGTCCTCGTGCCGAACGCCTTCGGCGGCGAGTCCGAGCATCGCTGCAACGGCCGCGCCGACCTGTGCGACGTCCCGTACGACCAGGTCGCCCAGGTCGCCTCGCACAACTCGATGTCCACGTCCGAGGACAAGTTCATCGGCCCGCTGCAGGACCCCTCCATCACCGGCCAGCTCAACGACGGCGTCCGCGCGCTGCTCATCGACACCCACCGCTGGGAGACGCCGAAGGAGGTCACCGCCCGGCTGGCCGAGTCCGACTTCACCCCGGGCATGCGCCAGCAGATCCGTAGCGTCATCAACACCCTCGACCCGCCGCGCAAGGGCACCTGGCTGTGCCACGCGGTCTGCCGCGGCGGCGCCATCCCGCTGGTGCCGGAGCTCGGGAAAGTCCGCGAGTGGATGGACAACAACCCCGCCGAGGTCGTCACCCTCGTGATCCAGGACGGCATCAGCGGCGAGGAGACGGCGCGGGCCCTGCACGCCGCCGGCCTGGACGAGCTGGCGTACACGCCCGATGCCGACCCGGACGCGCCGTGGCCGACGCTCGGCGAGATGACGGAGGACGGCAAGCGCCTCGTCGTATTCGCCGAGCGGGCCGACGGCCCGGCCCGCTACTACCGCAACTACTACCGGTACGGCATGGAGACCCCGTTCGCCTTCAGCAAGCCCCAGGACATGACCTGCGCGCCCAACCGCGGCGGCACCGGCAAACGCCTCTTCCTGATGAACCACTTCGTCACCAACGGCGGCGGCAGCCGCCTCGACGCGGGCGAGATCAACGCCAAGGAGCGGGTGCTGCAGCGGGCCCGGCAATGCGAGAAGCAGCGCGGCCGACCGGTGAATCTGGTGGCCGTCGATTACGCGACCATCGGCGACGTCAGCGGCGCGGTGAACGAGCTCAACGACGAGCGGGTGCGGAAGCTGGATCGCTGACCCGCCGCCCACCACCGTCGCGCTCCCGCCGCGCCGCGCCGCCGCCGCGGCCGAGGACCAGCAGCGCCACGGCAACTCCCGCCGCCGCCAGCACCGCGCTCGCGGTGAAGCCCGCCTGGTAGCCATTCGTCAGCTGCTCGGCCGTCTCCCCGTTCGCGTACGAGACCGCCACCGAGGTCACCACCGCCACCCCGAAGGCGCCGCCCACCTGGAACGCCGCCTGGTTGATCCCGGACGCGACGCCCGAGTCCCGCTCCGGTACGCCGGTCAGCGCGGCGATCGAGCCGGCCACGGCGCCCGCCCCGAGCCCCACCCCGAACACCAGCAGCCCGGGCAGCAGATGCCGCGCGAAGTCCCCGTCCACCGGCACCCCCG
>NZ_JAAKZV010000393.1 GCF_011044975.1 Streptomyces coryli
GGGGATTACTGGTCGCGCCAGGGGAGCTCCGCCGTGACCGTGGTCGGGCCGCCCGCCGGGGAGTCGATGACCAGCAGGCCGTCCACGGAGCCGAGTCGCTCTGCCAGGCCCGCGAGGCCCGAGCCGGAGGCGAGGTTGGCGCCACCGTGGCCGTCGTCGCGGATCTGCAGCAGCAGGCGGTCCGGGGTGCGCCACACGTCCACCCAGGCCGAGGTCGCCCGGCTGTGCTTGGAGACGTTCTGCAGCAGCTCGGAGACGGTGAAGTAGGCGATGCCCTCGATCGCCGCTGCCGGGCGGTCCGCCAGGTCCACCGTCACCTGCACCGGGACCCTGGCCCGCGCGGCCACCGCGCTCAGCGCCGGGCCCAGACCGCGGTCGGTCAGGATCGCCGGGTGGATGCCGCGGGCGAGATCGCGCAGCTCCTGCAGCGCCAGCTTCACCTCGCCGTGTGCCTCGTCGACCATCCGGGCCGCGGTCTCGGGGTCCTCGGTGAGCTTCTCCTTCGCCAGGCCCAGATCCATGGCGAGCGCGACGAGCCGCGCCTGGGCGCCGTCGTGCAGATCCCGCTCGATCTTGCGCAGATCCTCGGCCGCGGTGTCCACGACGACGCCGCGGTCCGACTCCAGCTCCCACACCCGGGTCGCCAGCTTCGACGGGCCGAGCAGGCCGATGACCATGGCCCGGTCCACGTACGCCAGTCCGCGGATCACCCACGGCATCACGAGCATCACCAGCGCGCCCGCCACGACGGCCAGGGTCAGGTCCAGCGGGGTGTGCAGATACCAGCCGCCGCCCTCCCCGTCGCCGTAGATCTGCAGACCGTCCTGGTCGGTGTAGGTGGGGAAGACCCACTGCCACAGCGGATACGTGATCAGCTGCCACGCCCACGCCATGACGGCCAGCGAGACGGCGAAGGAGAAGACCGCCCAGGGGAAGTGCAGGACCGCGTACAGCAGATGCCGCCAGCTGGTGCCCGACTTGAACAGCGCCCCGGTCCACGACCACAGCCCGCCCTTGCCGCCACCTCTGCCCGAAGGCGCCCGTACCGGCTCCGGCTCGGCGACGTCCACGCGCAGCAGCGCCCGCGCCCGGCCGCGCTCCAGCGCGCCGAGGCCGCGGCAGCCGGCCAGCAGCGCGGCGAGCACGGGGATGCCGAGGAAGGTGATCAGCAGGCCGATGCCGAGCGCCAGCATGGTGATGGCGTAGACGAAGAAGAGGATCGCCATCGGCAGGTTGAGCATGAGGTAGAGGAACTCGCGGTAGGTGCGGGCCTCGAACGGCGCGCGCAGCCCGGCGGGCAGCCGGGGGCGGCGGGGCTCCGTCTCGTATCCGGTCATCGTCTTCTTCCCTCACCTGGGCAGGCGGTCTGCTGGTCACTTCACTTCAAGGGTCCTGCGGACCGGGGGCCGTGCCCATGGAGCGCGTCGGCGTCTTCGTACGGGGGAAAACCCCACCTCGCGGCGGCTTTGATCAGCGCTGGAGCTGCTCCTGGCGGTCCCGCCAGGGCAGCTCGGCGGTGATGACGGTCGGGCCGCCGGGCGGCGAGTCGATCACGAAGAGCCCGTCGACCGAGCCGAGCCGCTCCGCGAGCCCGGCCATGCCGGTGCCGCCGTCGAGGCGGGCGCCGCCCTGGCCGTCGTCCGTCACCTGCATCAGCAGCCGGTCTCCGGTGCGCCACACATCCACCGCCGCGAACTTGGCGGCGCTGTGCTTGGAGACGTTCTGCAGCAGCTCGGAGACGGTGAAGTAGGCGATGCCCTCGATCGCGGGCGCCGGGCGGGCCGGCAGCTCCACGTTCACCTTCACCGGGACCGTGCAGCGGGACGACACCGACGACAGCGCGGCGTCGAGGCCGCGGTCGGTGAGCACCGCCGGGTGGATGCCGCGGGCCAGATCGCGCAGCTCCTGCAGCGCCAGCTTCACCTCGCCGTGCGCCTCGTCGACCATCAGCGCCGCGGTCTCCGGGTCCTCGAGCAGCTTCTCCTTTGCCAGGCCCAGGCCCATGGCGAGCGCTACGAGGCGGGCCTGGGCGCCGTCGTGCAGATCGCGCTCGATCTTGCGCAGGTCGGCGGCGGCGGTGTCGACGACGACGCCGCGGTCCGACTCCAGCTGCCGGATCCGCGCCTCCAGGTCGTCGGACGGCGGCAGCAGGCCGCGGACCATGGCACGGTCGACGTTCGTCAGCGCGCGGGCGGTCCACGGCAGCACCGGCCAGAAGAGGAAGAAGGAGAGGAGCGTGAAGACGAAGGTGAAGATCCCCCAGGGCAGCCGGATGCCGTGGTAGAGCGTGGCCCGCCAGGCCACCGGGTCCTTCAGCGCCCCCCACAGCCACACGAAGAAGCCGGACCCGCGCAGATGCGCCCGCAGCGGCGACGGCTCATCGATACGTACCCCGAGCAGCCGCCGCGCCCGGCCGCGCTCGAACCGCCCCAGCGCCCGGCTGCCGGTGAGCCCGGCGGCGAGCAGCGGCAGCCCGATCACGGTGACCGCGAGCCCGGTGCCGGGGGCGAGCCAGGCGAGCACGTAGACAAAGGAGAGGATCGCCATCGGCAGATTGCCGAGCAGAAAGGCGATCTCCTGCCAGGTACGCCGCCCGAGGGGCGCCCGGGGCGCGGGAAGATGCTCGGCGGAGGGGCTGCTGTCGGTCATGGTGCCAAGAATGCCCGGGGGCGGTACCGCGGCGCCATGGGGTGGATGGGTGGGGCGAAGTGGGGTTATCCCTACCATCGCGCTCGGGCTCATGCGGAACGGGCCGCCCCGCGACGCTCCCACTTCGGGGGCCAGGGCCTACACTCTCGCCCGTACGAAAGAGCGGTCAGGTAGGTCAGGGAAGTGAGGCGGAACGTGCCGGTCGCGGCGGATTACTTCCACGGCTATTCGGTCGTGGGGTTGGTCGCCCTGCTCGGCCTGCTCTTCGTCGCGGTCGCCTTCGGGGCGGGGCGGCTGCTGCGGCCGTATGTGCCGACGCAGGAGAAGCTGCTCACGTACGAGTGCGGGGTGGACCCGGTCGGCGAGGGCTGGGCGCATACGCAGGTGCGGTATTACGTGTACGCGTTCCTGTATGTCATCTTCGCGGTGGACGCGATCTTCCTCTTCCCGTGGGCGACGGTGTACGCCAAGGCCGGGTACGGGGGCGTGACGCTGGTCGAGATGTTCATTTTCCTCGGCTTTCTCGCGGTCGGGATTCTTTACGCGTGGAAGAAGGGCGTCCTGGAGTGGAGCTGACACCTGTGACTCCGACGTCGCCGCAGCCTGCGCGGCCGCCGCTCGGGGGCCTGGCCCGGCTGGCGCCGGAGCCGATGAAGGTCGTGCTGAACTGGGGCCGCCGGTACAGCCTGTGGGTCTTCAACTTCGGGCTGGCGTGCTGTGCGATCGAGTTCATCGCGGCGTCGATGGCGCGGCATGACTTCATCCGGCTGGGAGTGATCCCTTTTGCGCCCGGGCCGCGGCAGGCGGACCTGATGGTCGTGTCCGGGACGGTCACGGACAAGATGGCGCCTGCGGTGAAGCGGCTGTACGAGCAGATGCCGGAGCCGAAGTACGTGATCTCTTTCGGCGCGTGCTCGAACTGCGGCGGGCCGTACTGGGACTCGTATTCGGTGACCAAGGGTGTGGATCAGATCATTCCGGTGGATGTCTACGTACCCGGGTGCCCGCCGCGCCCTGAGGCGCTGCTGCAGGGGATTCTGAAGCTGCAGGAGAAGATCGCGCGGGAGTCGCTGGGGGAGAGGTACGCCTCCGGCGGGGGGCGCGGGAACGGTGTGGCGGGCGGCAGTGCGGGGCGGCCTTCGGCCGCGGCGCTGACGAGTGGGCTGGTGGCGCCGCCTTCGCCTGCGGCGGGCGGGGCGGATGCGGGTCCGTCTGCGGGGCGGGCAGCGGGCGCGGATGCGTCGTCTCGGGACGCGGGCCAGGAGGCAGGTCCGGATGCTGGTCCGGCTGCGGAGGGCGGGCGATGAGCGAGCCGGGCTTGCCGGAGGAGGCGGCCGCGGGCCGGGCGGCGGAGCCGGAAGGCGCCGCGGGCGCTGCGGCGGAGTCGGAGGCGGCCGCGGGGCAGGCGGTGGCGCCGGAGGCGGCCGTATCGGCTGAGCGGCCTGCCGCCCCTGTCGGGTGGCTGCCGCGGGCGGCGGAGGAGTTGTTCGGGGAGGGGGCCGTCGCGGCGGAGGCGTATGAGCTGCTGACGGTCGATGTGCCGGTGGCGGCGTGGCCGGAGGCTTTGCGGACGGCGCGGGATGCGCTGGGGTGCAGCTTCTTCGACTGGCTCAGTGCTGTGGATGAGCCGGGCGTGGGCTTCCGCGTCTCGGCGCATGTCGTCGCCGTGGGGACGCCGCCGCGGCGGCTCCTGGTGCGGACGACCGTGCCGCATGACGCGGCGGTGCTGCCGTCGGCGACGGTTGTCTACGCGGGCGCGGCGTGGCACGAGCGCGAGACGCACGAAATGTTCGGCGTCGACTTCACCGACCACCCGCAACTGGAGCCGCTGCTCCTCCCGGACGGCTTCGAGGGCCATCCGCTGCGAAAAGACTTCGTCCTGGCCGCGAGGGTGGCCAAGGCGTGGCCGGGCGCCAAGGAGCCGGGCGAGTCGGACCACGGCGGTCCGAAGCGCCGCCAGATGCTCCCCCCGGGCGTCCCGGACCCGAACGAATGGGGCCCCTTGAAGGGCACCCTCCCAG
>NZ_JAAKZV010000394.1 GCF_011044975.1 Streptomyces coryli
GGCTGTTCCCGACCACCCGCCCGTTGCTGTGGGCGACAGGAAGAAGTGGACGACGCCAAGCCGCTGCGAGCGACAACATCGGGCGGGTGGTCGGGAACAGCCCCGCCGATCAGTGCGCCGCCCGCCGGTAGTGGTACGCGGCCGCCTCGCCGAAGCCCACGCGGTCGTAGAGGCGGAGGGCCGGGGCGTTGGAGCGCTGCACCTGGAGATACAGGTCCTCGGCTTCCGCCCCTGCGGCCCATTCCGCCAGCGCCCCCAGTACGGCGCGTGCCGCTCCGCGTCCGCGGGCCCGGGGCAGCGTGGCGATGCCGAACAGGCCTGCCCAGCCGGCGTCGGTCACCGCCCGGCCTACGGCGGCCACTTGGCCGTCGAGCAGCACGGAGGCGTACGCGGTCGGCGGCTGGATGCGCTCGAGGCGCGCCCACTCCTCGGCGAGGTCGGCGCCGTGCCCGGAGACCTGTGCCCATGCGTCGAACCACGCCTGGCCCGGCCGCGCGTCCACGCGGATTTCGGCCGAAGCCCCGGCCGCGGCAGCTGCGCGCGTCCCGCGCATATCCGTATCGGACGCGCCCGCTGCGCGCGTCCCGCGCACGCCCATCATCGGCACCCCGGCCGCGGCACACCGCGACCGCACCTCCGCCACCCGCGCCGTCCGCAGCGACGCCGCCGACTCCCGTCGATAGCCGCGCTCCGCCAGCAGCGTGTCGAGCCCCGCCGGGCACACCCCCGGCGTGATCTGGAAGCACGCGGCCCGCCCCCGCTCGGCGGCCTGCTTCTCCGCCGCCGTGATCAGGCGTTCCAGCCCCTCACGGCCGTGCTCCGCATGCGGCAGCACCGACTCGGTCCACCACGAGCCGCCGGGCGCATCCCGTAGCCACCAGCCGTCCACCACCTCGGTGCGCCGCGCCGGAAGCGCCCGCGCCGCGCGCTCCTGCAGGCCCGTGATCAGCTCTGTCTCCACGGCTACCGGCATGGCTAGCTCGTGTAGTCCGCGTTGATCCGTACATACCCCGCCGACAAGTCGCAGCCATAGACGGTGGCTTCCCCGCCGCCGTAACCGAGGTCGATGCCGATGCTGACCTCGTCCCGACGCATCAGCTCGGTGAGCCGGTCGAGGGTGTCGCCGCCGGGCTCGGACGGATACACCTCGACGTCGCCGAAGCGCACCGCGATCCGGTCGGGGTCGATGCCGGACTCGTCGGTGTTCTTGCCGAGCGCCATGGCGACGCGGCCCCAGTTGGGGTCGGCGCCGTGCACGGCGGTCTTTACGAGGGGGGAGTTGACGACGCTCTTGGCGACGCGCTTGGCCTGCGCGTCGTCCGCGGCGCCCGCGACCGTCACCGTCAGCAGCTTGGTGGCCCCCTCGCCGTCGCGGGCGAGCTGGAGGCACAGGTCAAGGCACAGATCGGCGAGCGCGGCGGCGAATGCGTCCTGGTCGACAGGCCCTGCCGCCCCGTTGGCGAGCACCGCGACCGTGTCGGACGTCGACGTATCGGTGTCGACGCTCAGGGAGTTGAAGGACGGCTCGACGGCCTTGCGCAGCGCGCGGTCGAGGTCGTCCGGCGCCACCGCGGCGTCGGTGAAGACGTAGGCGAGCATCGTCGCCATGTCCGGCTCCAGCATCCCGACGCCCTTGGCGACGCCGGTGATACGGGCCGCGCCGACCTGCCGCTCGGCGGTCTTGGGGCGGGTGTCGGTGGTCATCATGGCGCGGGCGACGTCGAGGGGGGCGGCGGTGAAGTCACCGGTCGAGGCCTCGAAGTGGGCGCGGATGGCGTCCATCGGCAGCGGCCGGCCGATCACCCCGGTGGAGCCGATCAGCACCTCGTCGGCGGCGACACCGGCGAGCCTCGCCACCCGGGCGGTGACCTCGGCGGCGTTGTCGTGGCCCGCCCGGCCGGTGGCGACGTTGGCGTTCTGGGCGAGGGTGACAACGGCGCGGAGCCGCCGGCCGGCGGCGTGCTTGCGGCTGAGGACCACCGCGGGGCCCGCGAAGTGGCTCTTGGTGAACATGACCGCGCTCACCGCGGGCCGGTCGGAGACGACGACCGATATGTCGTCTCCGCTGTCGCGGATGCCGCCGTGGGCGGTGTAGGCGCGGAATCCGGTGGGCCAGGACTCCACCTCACCGCTTGCATAGTCATGTGCCATACGGAATATTCTTGCATACCAGGCTCGGGATCCGGAAGCGAGTTGCGAACGGATGTGGCCATCGGGTTCTCTGTGCACTTACGGGGGGAGGGTGGCTTGCGGCTGCTCCCACCATTTGGTGTCCGTGGGAGGGAAGTTCATGTCGTACCCGCCGCCGCCCGGTAATCCGGGCAGCGCCAGTCCGTATGGCCAGCAGCAGGGCTTCGGGGCACCGCCGCCGATGCCGTCCGGGGCGCCACCGATACCGGGCGGGCAGCCGCCCGCGCCGGGGCAGCCTCCGGGGGGCCAGCCGCCAGTGGGCCAGCCGCCAGTGCCGGGTCAGCCGTACACACCAGGCCAGCCGTACGCACCGGGCCCACCACCCCCCGGCTCCGGCGGCGGTGGCGGCGCACGCCGGGTCTTCGGCGGCCTGCTCGCCGTCTTCGGGGTCCTGGGCCTGCTGGGCGGCGGCCTCCTGATCCAGCACGCGTACAGCAACAGCCGCCAGGAGTACTCCAACGACGAGTACGGCGCGGTGATGTGGCGCAACGAGCCCGCCGACAAGCTCTTCCCCGACCACCTCGGCGGCAGCCCCGACGACCGCGAGTCGCTGTACGACCGCAAGACCGCCCGCTGGAACCGCGTGGGCATAGCCCCCGGCACGGATTGCGACAAGGCCCTGACCGAATACGTCCGCGCCGCCGCGAAGAAGCTCGGCTGCAAGGCGGTGCTGCGCGCCACGTATGCCGATCCCACCGGGAACATGGTCGCCACGGTCGCGATCGTGGTCCTGCCCGAGGGCGCGCAGGACGAGGGCCCGAAGGACAAGGTCCACAAGGCGTGGGAGGACAACAAGCTCATCGACGGCGCGGTCACCCCGTACGCGGTGCCGGGCACCATCGCCGCCAAGTTCGAGAACCGCAACGGCGCCTGGATGGAGACCGTCCTCGGCGAGTACATGCCGTACACCGTGGGCGCGAGCATCGGCTCGGCGGACGGCTACGTGGCGGGCCGGCTGCCCGAGCGGTACGTCGACAGCGAGAACGACCAGAACACCGACCGCGACGCCTGGCACGCCAACGCCAAGGACCTGACCCAGCTGTTCGCCACCCACATGCTCGAACTGCGCCACGGAGATCTGCGATGAGCCGCCGCCGCCCGACGCCCCGGATACGTACCCGCGCCCCGCGCACCGTCGCGGTGCTGGCGACCGCGCTGACCGGCCTGCTCGGCTGGGGCGCCACCCCCGCCGCAGCGGCCGAGAACGCCCCGCCGAGCTGGGAGTCCAGCGCCCTCGGCCTGCCGTCGGCGCAGCGCGCCGGCTCCCAGGGCGAGGGGGTCACCGTCGCCGTGCTGGACAGCGGGGTCAACCGCAACCACCCGGCGCTCAAGGGGCGCGTCAGCAAGGTCAGTCCCGACATCTTCGATTCGGACGGGCTGAAGGAGGGCGACCCGAAGTACGGCATCCACGGCACCGCGATGGCCTCCGACGTACTGAAGGTGGCTCCCAAGGCGAAGATCATCTCGGCTCGGGTCATCGACGACGTCCCTGCCGAGGAGGAGAAGGGCGGCGGGCTGGAGCGGCAGAAGGGCGACAAGAGCGCCGCCGCGCAGGGCATCGACTTCGCGGTGGAGAACGGGGCCGATGTCATCTCGATGTCCTTCGGCAGCGTCCTCTTCCCCGACCTGGACGAGGACGAGACGGCCGCGATCGGGCGGGCGCTGCAAGCGGGGATCACGCTGATCGCGGCGCCCGGCAACAGCGGCGGCAAGTACGGCCTGAACGACGGCAACTTCCCCGCCGGCTACGCAGGCGTGATCTCCGTCGCGGCTACGGCGCCGGGCGGGTCGCGGGCGGAGTTCTCCACGATGCGTACGCACAACACGGTGGCGGCACCGGGGGTGCGCATCGTCAGCGCCAAGAACACGGGCGGCTATTACGCGATCGACGGCACGTCCCCGGCGGCGGCGCTGGCATCGGGGGTCGTCGCCCTGATGCGGGCGAAGAACGCCGACCTGACGCCGGCACAGGTGCGAGCGATCCTGATGCGCACGGCCCAGCGCCCTGCGGGCGGCCACGACCCGCTGGTCGGAGCCGGCCAGATCAACGCGGCGGCGGCGGTACGGGCGGCGGGGAGCCCGCCGAAGGTCGCTACGGGGCCGGTGGCGTACAAGGGGAAGAAGACGCTGGCTGCGCCGTCGGACGTGAGCAAGGTCAAACATCCGCCGCTGGAGACGGAGTTGGTGACGGTGGGGGGTATCGCCGGGGGTGTGGGGGTGCTGATGCTCTTGTTCGGGGCGCTGCTACTGCTGCGCCGGCGTCGATCGGCCTGACGACGGCTGGTGCTCGCGCTGGGGTCGCGCCTGCGGCGCGGCATCCTGTGGCTTCGCCACGGAGTCCTCAAGCGCCGGACGGGCTTGTTGGTGGGTGGGCCGGGCCGAGTTCCGCGACACAACCGAAAAAGCCCGCTTCGCTAAGACTTTTTCGGCTGCGTCGCTC
>NZ_JAAKZV010000395.1 GCF_011044975.1 Streptomyces coryli
GAGGGAGGGCAGGGGGAGGATGGGCTGCGGGTGCGACTGGATCAGGTCATCTCCAACTGCCCCAAATACCTGCAGCGCCGGGAGTACGGCACCGTCGCGCAGGACGGCGGCGAGCCGCGCACCACCAGCCGGGGCGCCGAGCTCACCACGGCACAGCAGCTCGCGGTCAGTACCGCGGATACGTTCTTCATCGCCACGGCCTCGGGAGAGGGTGACGCGGACGCCTCGCACCGCGGCGGCAACCCGGGCTTTGTCGAGGTGCTGTCGCCCACGCGGCTGCGCTGGCCGGACTATCAGGGCAACGCCATGTTCCTGACCCTGGGCAATCTGGAGCTCAACCCCGCCGCTGGTCTCGTCTTCCCCGACTGGGAGACGGGCGGTCTGCTCCAGGTCACCGGGACCGCGCGCACGGTCTGGGACGCGGCGGAGGCCGCGAAGGTGCCGGGGGCGAAGCGGCTGGTGGACTTCGAGGTGACCGAGGTCAGCGAGAACTCCGGCGCGCTGCCGCTGCGCTGGAGCGAGCCGGAGTTCTCGCGTTTCAACCCGCCGGTCAGGGCGGCCGGTTAGATGTCCCGGAAGGTCTCGATGCGGGCGCCGACCGAGTTGAGGCGGTCGGCCAGGGACTCGTATCCGCGGTTGATGACGTAGACATTGCGCAGCACGCTCGTGCCCTCGGCCGCCATCATGCCGAGGAGGACGACCACCGCGGGGCGCAGCGCCGGCGGGCAGATCATCTCTGTCTCGCGCCAGCGCGTCGGGCCCTCGACCAGCACCCGGTGCGGGTCGAGGAGCTTGACGCCGGCGCCGAGGCGGGTCAGCTCGGTGAGATAGATGGCTCGGTTGTCGTAGACCCAGTCGTGGATGAGGGTCGAGCCCTGGGCGGAGGCCGCGATGGCCGCGAAGAACGGGACGTTGTCGATGTTCAGGCCGGGGAACGGCATCGGGTGGATCTTGTCGATCGGCGCCTGCAGCTTCGACGGGCGGACCGTCAGGTCGATCAGCCGGGTGCGGCCGTTGTCGGCGGCGTACTCCGGGCCGCGGTCGTGGTCGAGGCCCATCTCCTCCAGCACCGCGAGCTCGATCTCCAGGAACTCGAGGGGGACGCGGCGGATGGTCAGCTCGGAGGAGGTGACCACGGCGGCGGTGAGCAGGCTCATCGCCTCCACCGGGTCCTCGGACGGGGAGTAGTCGACGTCGCGGTCGATGTGCTTGATGCCGTGCACCGTCAGCGTCGTGGTGCCGACGCCCTCGATCCGTACGCCCAGCTCCTCCAGGAAGAAGCACAGGTCCTGGACCATGTAGTTGGAGCTGGCGTTGCGGATGACCGAGATGCCGTCGTGGCGGGCGGCGGCCAGCAGCGCGTTCTCGGTGACGGTGTCGCCGCGCTCGGTCAGGACGATGGCGCGGTCCGGCGTGATGCCCGGCTCCACCTCGCAGTGGTACGTGCCCTCGGTCGCGGTGATGTCCAGGCCGAAGTGGCGCAGCGCGCTCATGTGCGGCTGGACGGTGCGGGTGCCGAGGTCGCAGCCGCCGGCGTACGGGAGCTTGAAGCGCTCCTCGCGGTGCAGCAGCGGGCCCAGGAACATGATCACGGAGCGGGTGCGGCGGGCCGCCTCGGTGTCGAGCGCGTCGAGATCCAGATCGGCAGGCGGGATCACCTCGAGGTCGGCGCCGTCGTTGATCCAGCGGGTGCGGACGCCGATCGAGGCCAGCACCTCGAGGATGCGGAAGACCTCTTCGATACGGGCGACCCGGCGCAGCACCGTGCGGCCGGAGTTGAGGAGCGTCGCGCACAGCAGGGCGACGCAGGCGTTCTTGGAGGTCTTGACGTCGATCGAGCCGGAGAGCTGGCGGCCGCCCGACACCCTGAGGTGCATAGGGCCGCCGGTGCCGAGGGAGACGATCTCGCTGTCCAGCGCCTCGCTGATGCGGGCGATCATTTCGAGGCTGATGTTCTGGTTGCCGCGCTCGATCCGATTGACCGCGCTCTGGCTGGTGCCGAGTGCTTCGGCAAGGTGGTTCTGGGTCCAGCCCCGGCTTTGCCGGGCCGTGCGGATGAGTTTGCCGATGCGTACGAGGTAATCGTCTGCCATACGCGGAACGTATATCAGATGTGAGATCCCCGCCTGTGGAGAGGCGAGTTGGCGTCGGTGAAATTGACGGGTGCGGAAAAGGCTGCTCGGCGGGTGGCGCGGCGCAATGCTTTGAGGATGGGTGTACCGAGAGTGAGCGTGAGGAGGGCGGTGAATACGGCCCGCGGGAGGTCCCAACCCATGGAAGTTGCCAGGCAGTAGGCGATGAAGCGGCCCAGATTCTCGTGCAGTGGATCGCCGGGAACGAAACTGATGTTCGTCGACATTCCGCCAAGGTAGGGCCATCCCTGGAGATTCATGATGGTCCCATAAGCGATTGCCGAAATTGCTCCGTATGAGGCAATGAGGATCAGTTCGCGGCGACCGCGGAGGCGATCACTTCCGGGGAGAAATCCGGCGCCCATCGCGACCCAGCCCATCGCGAGCATCTGAAAAGGCATCCAGGGTCCGACGCCGCCGACCAGCAGCGCGCTGGCGAACATCGTCACGGAACCGAGCACGAAGCCGAAGCCCGGGCCGAGCACCCTTCCGGCCAGCACGATGAGGAAGAACATCGGCTCGATGCCGGCCCCGCCCGCGCCCAGCGGGCGGAGGGCGGCGCCGGCGGCGGCGAGTACGCCGATCATGGCGATCGCTTTCGCGTCCAGACCGGAGTCGCCGATGACGGCGACGGCGACGGCCAGGAGGAGCGGGAGCAGGGCGGCGAAGAGCCAGGGGGCGTCCTGGGAGTGGGCGCTGACCAGACCCGACTCGGGGGAGGCGAAGAGCGGCCAGGTGAAGGCGGCGAGGCCGATGGCGGAGACGAAGGCCAGCGCGATGAGGGCGCGCGGGCCGAGGCGGACGGCTTGGGCCTGGGCCATGGACTGGAGGTGCTTCATCACGCCGCCTCGTCCAGGGCGCGGGCGACCTGCGGGACCGTGAGCCACGGGAGCGGGTTCAGGATCTTCGCCACCTGGGGGGCGAAGGCCGGGGACGACACGACGACCTCGGCGGTCGGGCCGTCGGCGACCACCTCGCCCTCGGCGAGGATCACCACCCGGTGGGCGAGTTCGGCGGCGAGCTCCACATCGTGGGTCGCCAGGACGATCGCGTGGCCGCGGGCCGCCAGGTCGCGGAGGATCGCGGTGAGGCGGGACTTGGCGGCGTAATCGAGGCCGCGGGTGGGCTCGTCGAGGAGGAGGAGCGGCGGGCTCGCGGTGAGGATCACAGCGAGCGCGAGGGCGAGGCGCTGGCCCTCGGAGAGGTCGCGGGGGTGGACGTCGTCGGGGACGCCGGGGAGCAGGTCGGCCACCAGGGCGCGGCAGGTGCCGGGCGACGCTTTCGCGTCGTGGTCGGCCGCGGTGCACTCGGCGGCGACGCTGTCGGCGTAGAGCAGGTCGCGGGGGTCCTGGGGGACCAGGCCCGCGTGCCGGAGGAGTGCGGCGGGCTTCGTCTTGTGCGGCTTGGCGGTGCCGCTCAGGGTGACGGAGCCGGCGGCCGGCTCGTGCATGCCGACCAGGGTGCGGAGGAGGGTGGATTTCCCCGCGCCGTTACGGCCCATGAGGGCGATGGTCTCGCCCGGGCTGAGGGTGAGGGTGACCTGGCGGAGGGCTTCGGTGCGGCCGCGGTGGACGCTGAGGCTCCTGGTTTCCGCGATGGTGCTGCCGGTGGTCCTGGCCGCCGCGTCGGCGGGCCGCGGGAGGGCGCCGAGGCGGTCGCGGAGCCCGGCCGACTTGCGGCGGGCGTCCCGTACCGACAGGGGCAGGGGGGACCACCCGGCCAGCTTGCCCAGGGAGACGACGGGCGGGGCGACCGGGGAGACCGCCATGACGTCGGCGGGCGCGCCGACGACCGGGGGCTCGCCCGGGCCGGGGAGCAGGACGACCTGGTCGGCGTACTGGACGACGCGCTCGAGGCGGTGCTCCGCCATCAGGACCGTCGTGCCCAGGTCGTGGACCAGGCGCTGCAGGACGGCGAGGACCTCCTCCGCGGCGGCGGGGTCGAGGGCGGAGGTGGGCTCGTCCAGGACGAGGACCTGCGGGTGCGGGGTGAGGACCGAGCCGATGGCGACGCGCTGCTGCTGGCCGCCGGAGAGGGAGGCGATCGGGCGGTCGCGGAGGTCGGCGAGGCCGAGGAGGTCGAGGGTCTCCTCGACGCGGCGGCGCATGGTGTCGGGCGGGAGGCCGAGGGACTCCATGCCGTAGGCGAGCTCGTCCTCGACCGTGTCGGTGACGAAGTGCGCGGCCGGGTCCTGGCCGACGGTGCCGACCAGGTCGGCGAGGTCGCGGGGGCGGTGGGTGCGGGTGTCGCGGCCCGCGACGGTGACGCTGCCGCTGAGGGTGCCGCCGGTGAAGTGCGGGACCAGGCCGCTCACGCAGCCGAGGAGGGTGGACTTGCCGACGCCTGACGGGCCGACGAGCAGCACCAGTTCGCCCTCGGGGATGTCGAGGGTGACGTCGGCGAGGGCGGGTGCGGGGGCGCCGTCGTACGTCACGGAGACCTGGTCGAAGCGGATCACTGCGTTGGCTCCTCGCGGTGCGCCTT
>NZ_JAAKZV010000396.1 GCF_011044975.1 Streptomyces coryli
GCCGCGAAGTTCGGCACCCCGCCCCACGCCTCCCCCACCGCGTCCGCGGCGACGAGGGTCGCCATCGTGCTGGCGCCCGCCATCATCAGATTGACCAGCGCCACCCCGGCCACCAGCCGCAGCAGCGCCCCGCGCCGCCACCCCGCGCTATCCGTAAGTCCCATGCCCTGGAACGCTATTGACGGCGGGACATCGACTGAAGGCGCGATCAACGGACTTTCCCCGCCGATCGCCTTACGGACGAAAGGCAGTCGCCGCCCATGGACTCACGTTCCGAAATGCGCCTCGACGACCTGGACTGGAGCATCCTCCGCGAGCTCCAGGCCGACGCCCGGCTCTCGTACGCCCAGCTCGGCCGCCGGGTCAATCTCTCCCCGCCGGCCGTCGCCGAACGGGTGCGGCGGCTGGAGCGCGAGGGCGTCATCACCGGTTACGGGGCGCGGATCGAGCCCGCGCGCGTCGGCCAGCCGGTGGCGATGTTCGTGCAGCTGCGCTGCCGGCTCGGCAGCTGCCTGTTGCGCACCTCGGCCGCCGACGACTATCCGGAGGTGGTCGAGGTGCACAAGCTCACCGGCGAGCACTGCACCATGCTGAAGGTGCGGGCCACTTCCCTCGAGCATCTGGAGGGACTCCTCGAACGGCTCGGCAACCACGGGGCGCTCAGCACCTCCCTGGTCCTCTCGACCCAGTACGAGGGCCGCCCGGTGGAACCCGCCCCGGAGGACTTTCAGCGCGCCACCGACTCGGCAGGGTGGCGACGCCCTGACGGTCCGTAACCAGGGACGGGTGTTGGCGGGGTGTTGACGCTGAATCAGAGACGAAAGTCAGACCGGGCGGCGGGTACTGGGCCGAGTTGCCCCTTCCGTCTCGTAAGGTTTCCGCCGTGGGATCACTCCGCAACCCCGTTGGCCCCCTGCCGTCCTCGATCTACTGGCGACGGAGGGCGGTCGGCCTTGCGCTGCTCGCTGTGCTCGCACTGCTGATCACCTGGATGGTGAACCTGGGTGGCAATGGCGGTGACGGCAAGAACAACGACGGCAAGGGACCGGCCCCCTCGATCACGCCGGGCGACTCCCCCTCCGGACCCGCGATCAGCGAACGCCCGGGCGGCCGCGACGATACCGGCGGCAGCGGTACGGGCGGCGGCACCGGCGGCGAGGACGGCGGCGGCGACACGGGCGGCGAAGACGGCGGCGGCGATACGTCCGGCGGCGGCGAGGACGGCGGCGCCGGTACGGGCGGTGCCACGAGCGGCGGCGCGGCCGGGGTCGGCGGCGGCTTCGAGGTCGGCGACGACGGCGTGCCGGCCGGCTCCTCGATGGCGGCCTGCGACGACTCGGCCGCGAGCATCGAGATCCGCAGCGTGAAGGACACGTACAAGGCGGGCGAGACACCGAAGTTCGAGCTGATCGCGAAGAACGACGCGGGCAGCGCCTGCAAGCTGGCCTTCGGCCCGGAGGAAGCCGTCATCACGATCGAGAAGTCCGGCGACGACTTCTGGTCGTCCAAGGACTGCCCGTGGACGCGGAATCCGATACTGCTCCAGGTCCCGGCGGACGGTCAGACCTCGCGCACCATCGAGTGGGACCGCAGCCCGAGCGAGCCCAAGTGCGCGACGCCGGACCGCGGCAAGGCGGGGTCGGGGAAGTACGTGGCCGAGGTGAAGGCGGCGGGGCTGCCCGCGGACAAGGTGGAGTTCGAGCTCAAGAGCTGAGCTCAACTACACGTAGCGCTCCAGGATCGACGACTCGGCGAGCCGCGACAGCCCTTCCCGTACGGAACGGGCGCGGGCCTCGCCGACGCCGTCGACCGTCTGCAGGTCGTCGACGCTCGCGGCGAGCAGCTTCTGCAGGCCGCCGAAGTGCTCGACGAGCCGGTCGATGACCGTGCCGGGGATCCGCGGCACCTTGGCCAGCAGCCGGTAGCCGCGCGGCGAGACCGCGGAGTCGAGGGTCTCGGGCGAGCCGCTGTAGCCCAGCGCCCGGGCGACGGTGGGCAGTTCGAGCAGCTCGGCGTGTGAGAGCTTGTCGAGCTCGGTGAGGGCGTCGGGGACGGTGCGCGGCCGGCGGCCGGTGGAGCGCTCGGGCACGTAATCACGCACGACCAGCTCGCGCTCGGGGTCGACGCCGCTGATCAGCTCGTCCAGCTGCAGCGAGAGCAGCCGCCCGTCGGTGCCGAGCTCGACCACGTACTCGGCGATCTCGGTGGCGATCCGCCGCACCATCTCAAGTCGCTGCGAAACGGCGGTGACATCGCGGACCGTGACCAGGTCCTCGATCTCCAGCGCGGAGAGCGTGCCGGCGACCTCGTCGAGCCGGAGCTTGTAGCGCTCCAGGGTGGCGAGGGCCTGGTTGGCGCGGGAGAGGATCGCGGCGGAGTCCTCCATGACCCGGCGCTGCCCGTCCAAGTACATCGCGATCAGATGCATCGACTGGCTGACCGAGACGACCGGGAAGCCGGTCTGGATGGAGGTGCGCTGGGCCGTACGGTGCCGGGTGCCGGTCTCCTCGGTCGGGATCGACGCGTCGGGCAGCAGCTGCACGCCGGCCCGCAGGATCTTGGTGACGTCCTTGTCGATGATCACGGCGCCGTCGAGCTTGCACAGCTCGCGCAGCCGGGTGGAGGTGAAGTCGACATCGAGGACGAAGCCGCCGGTACAGATCTCCTCGACGGTCGCGTCCATGCCCAGGACGATGAGCCCGCCGGTATTGCCGCGCAGCACCCGCTCCAGGCCGTCGCGCAGGCCCGTGCCCGGAGCCACGGAGCTCAGCGCGTCGCGCAGCCGCTTGTCGGCACCGGGGCCCCCGCCCCTACCGGGCGCCGCTGCCCGTTCGTTGGCTGCCACTGCCAGTCCTCCGGTCCCCGCTCACACCTGGTCCTGCATTCCCCTTCCGGCCCCTCGCCGCACGCTCCTACGGGCGAGACCGGGGCAAAGTCTACCGGCGCGGATCCTCGGGCCGGTGGGCATCCTGCGGGTCGGGTCCCTCGAGGCCCGAGGTCACCCCCCGGAGGAACGCGGCGTCCTTGAGGGCAAAGACCGCAGCGCATCCCCTATGTCCGCTACCTCCCGGACTTTCATCCCGTCCGGGACCTTCCCGGGATCGACCGGGACCAACGCCTGCGTAAACCCGAGCCGCGCGGCCTCGGCGAGCCGCCGCTGCACCCCCGTGACTCTTCTCACCTCTCCCGCGAGTCCCACCTCCCCGATCGCCACCAGGTTCTTCGGCAGCGGGGTGTCGCTCGCGGCGGAGGCGAGGGCGAGCGCCACGGCCAGGTCGGCGGCGGGCTCGGAGAGCTTCACGCCGCCGACGGTGGCGCTGTAGATATCGCGCTTGCCGAGCGCGGCGATCTGGCCGCGCTGCTCCAGCACCGCCAGCATCATCGAGACCCGCGAGGTCTCGAGCCCCGAGGTGGTGCGGCGCGGCGACGGAATCTGCGAATCGACGGTCAGCGCCTGCACCTCGGCGACGAGCGGCCTGCGGCCTTCGAGGGTGACGGTCAGACAGGTGCCGGGGACGGGCTCGTCGCGGCGGGTGAGGAAGAGTCCCGACGGATCGGCGAGGCCGGTGATCCCTTCGTCGTGCAACTCGAAGCAGCCGACCTCGTCGGTGGCCCCGTAGCGGTTCTTCACGCCGCGGACGAGGCGGAGGCGGGCGTGCCGGTCGCCCTCGAAGTTGAGCACGATGTCGACGAGGTGCTCTAGCAGGCGGGGGCCTGCGATGGCGCCGTCCTTGGTGACGTGTCCGACCAGGATCGTGGACATCCCGCGCTCCTTGGAGGCGCGGATGAGGGCGCCGGCGACCTCGCGGACCTGGGCCATGCCGCCGGGCGCTCCGTCGATCTCGCCGGAGGCGACGGTCTGGACGGAGTCGAGGATGAGGAGGGCCGGCTTCACCTCGTCGAGGTGGCCCAGGACGGTGGCGAGGTCGGTCTCGGCGGCGAGATAGAGGTGATCGCTGAGGGCGCCGATGCGATCCGCCCGGAGGCGGACCTGCCCGGCGGACTCCTCGCCGGTGACGTACAGCGTGCGCTGGTCGGCGGAGGCGGCCTTCGACGCGACGTCGAGGAGGAGCGTGGACTTGCCGACGCCGGGCTCACCGGCGACGAGAACGACGGCCCCGGCGACGATGCCGCCCCCGAGGACGCGATCGAGCTCGTCGACGCCGGTCGTACGGGAGGTGGCCTGGCGGCTGTCGACCTCACCGATGGGGAGAGCGGACGACTGCACGCGAGCGGCAGCGGTGGTCCGGACGGCGGGCGCACCACCGGCCTCCTCGACGGTGCCCCAGGCCTGGCACTCCGGACAGCGACCGAGCCATTTCGCGGTGGTCCAACCGCACTCTGTGCAGCGGTAACTGGGCCGGTCCTTGCCCGCTGCTTTGCGTGATGCCATGCGGATCAACTTAGCGGGGTGGTCTGACAGTGGGCCGGCGCGCGGGGCTTTCGGCGGTGCGCGGGTCTTTCGGCGGCGCGCGGGGCTTTCGGCGGTGCGCGGGGCTTTCGGCGGTGCGCGGGGCTTTCGGCGGTGCGCGGGTCTTTCGGCGGTGCGCGGGGCTTTCGGCGGTGCGCCGCCCCACCCGCC
>NZ_JAAKZV010000397.1 GCF_011044975.1 Streptomyces coryli
GTTGCGGACCGGGGCCGGGGCGTTACGGACCAGGACCGAGGTGTTGCGCTCCGGGGTGGTCCCAAGGGGGTTGACGTGTCGGGTCGCGGGCGGGACTCCGCGGCCAGAGGATCGGCGGCTCATGGTCGCGAGGCCGGGAGGGCAGCGGCCCACAACGCGGCGGCCGGGAGGACGGCGGCCCACAACTCAGCGGCTGGCAGCGCAGCGACCCACCACCCGGCGGGCCGCAGCGCAGCAGTGCACCTTCCGCCGGTCGGCGAGCGCGGGCCCGCGCACCGCGACGGTGTCGCCTCCCCCGATGAGGCGATCGCCGCACTCCGCTCCGGGCAGCCCACGCTCGCGCCGTCGGCGGAGGCCGTTCGTGTTCCGCTGCCCGGTGAGGACGGCGCCGCGGGCGCGCAGCAGCTCACCGTCGACATCCCTGAGCAGGACCTTCGTAACGTCACCGTCCTCACCGCCCCCGGCTCCGGCACCCGTGCCTCGGTCGAGGTGCATGTGCGGGGGCGGGGCTGGGAGCGCATCGGCAAGCTGGCCGACGACGGGTTCACCGAGCTGCCGGCGAAGGGCGTGCGTGCCGATGCCGTACGCCTCGTCTGGGACGAGGACTCCCGGGCGCCGGTCGTGCACGAGGTCATTCCGTGGTCCGCCGAGGTGCCCGATGCCCGGCTCGAACTCCCGCACAGCGAGGCCGATGTCGCGATCGGCGGTAAGCCGGTGACCGTCGAGGCCGAACTCACCGCGCAGACCCCGGGCGCGGCCCGCGGCCGCCTCTCCGCCCCCGCGCCGGACGGCGGCCTGGAGACCGACCACGCCGCCCGCGTCACCGCCCCGCGCGGCGGCAAGGCCACGGCGCGTATCGAGGTGAGCGCGCCGGAGGGCACGAAGCCCGGCACGTACGAGCTGCCGGTGCGCGTCTCGGACGGGCACGGTGGCACGCAGCGCGGGACCGTGACGGTACGGGCGTATCCGCCCGCCGGCGGCGAGGACTTGGCGCGGAGCGGCGACGCCTCGTCGTCGGCCGACGAAACGCCGGACTTCCCGGCCGCGGCGGCGGTGGACGGCAAGGCGGACACGCGGTGGTCATCACCGGCGAAGGACGGCGAGTGGCTGCAGGTCCGGCTCGACAAGCCTGCACGGGTGGGCGAGGTGCGACTGCGGTGGCAGGACGCGTATGCCTCCGGCTACCGGGTGCAGGTCTCTGCCGATGGCCGCCGCTGGCGCACGGCTGCGCGGGTGGTGGACGGTGCGGGTGGGCGTGAGTCGGTGCGGATGGATGAGCGGGACGTCCGGTATGTACGCATCCAGGGTGAGGAGCGGGGGACGCGCTTCGGGTATTCGCTGTGGGCGCTGGAGGTCTACGCGGTTCGGGATTGACCGGACGACGGACGGGGCGGCTCGCGCTGGGAGTGGCTGAAGTGGCTGTGGTGGCGGGCAAGTTGGCATCGGATGGTGACGGCCGCGCTGCCGGGTCCGTGCGGGTGCGGTGCCGGAAACGGATGGCTGGCTACGGGAGGAGGGGGAGGCGGGGCGCGTCGGTCTGCCGGGCGGCGGTCTGACCTCGCGTCTCCTCGCGTCTCCTCGCCTCGCCTTGCCTGGCCTGGCCTCGTTGGGGAGAGCCGGAGCTTGCCGCTACGGCGGGGCGCATGCGGCTGACTGCGGTGTGATCAGGCCTGGCATGCGGCGGCGTTGGCAGCTTGCCTGCCCTACCTGCGAAGCCTGCCCTGCCTGCGAAGCCTGCCCTGCCTGCGAAGCCTGCGAAGCCTGCGAAGCCTGCGGCAGGCTTCCCGCCCGACACACCACACCCCCCAAGGAAAAGGTCACCCGGCAGACCAAACGCGCCCCGCCTCCCCACTCCTCCCGTAGCCAGCCATCCGTTTCCGGCACCGCACCCCAAGGCACGACGGCGACGCGACCGTCACCATCCGATGCCAACCCATCCGAAAAGCTCGACCCCAATCCCCACCCCACTATTCACTCAGTACATATACGTAGTGCATAGTAGAACCCATGACCACCGCACACGTCCTGCTAGGCCTCCTCACCAGCGGGCCCAGCCACGGCTACGACCTCAAGAAGCGCCACGACGAGCGCTTCCCCGAGGCGCGGCCGCTTGCGTACGGGCAGGTGTACTCGACGCTGCAGCGGCTCGTACGTGACGGGCTGGCCGAGGAAGACGGGACCGAGGCGGCCGGGGGGCCCGAGCGCACTCGGTACCGGATCACCGACGCCGGGAGCGACAAGCTCAAAGGCTGGCTGGCTGAAGTCGCCCCGCCCGCGCCCTTCGTGAGCAATGAGATCTTCGCGAAGGTCGTCGTCGCCATCCTCGCCGGCGACACCGCCGGTCCCGGTCCCAGCCCCGGACCCGGCCGCCATCCCGGCCCAGCCGCCTACCTCGATGCCCAACGCGCCGCCCACCTGGCCCGCATGCGGGAGCTGACCACCGCCAAAGCCGACCCGGCAGCACCGCTCGCCACCGTCCTGTCCGCCGACTACGCACTCAGTCACCTCGACGCCGACCTGCGCTGGATGGCCACCACGGCCCAGCGCCTCAGCACTCTGGAGAAGGAGGTCCGCGCCTCATGACGCCACAGCCACAGCCGAACCCGGTCCCCGTGCTCAGCGCCCGCGACCTGACCAAGTCCTACGGCCGCACCGAGGCCCTCCGCGGGGCGGGCATCGAGCTCGCCGCCGGGGAGATCCTCGCGGTGACCGGCGCCAGCGGCAGCGGGAAGTCGACCCTGCTGCACTGCCTCGCCGGGATCGTCACCCCGGACTCCGGCGCCGTGTCGTACCAAGGCGAGCGTCTCGACCAAGCCGGTGAGCGGCGCCGCACCGAGCTGCGGCGGACGGACTTCGGGGTGGTGTTCCAGTTCGGGCAGCTGGTGCCCGAACTGACCGTGCTCGACAACGTCTGCCTGCCCCTGCTGCTCGGCGGGCAGCGCCGCGCGGCAGCGGCCGTCAAGGCCGAGGAGTGGCTGGAGCGGTTCGGCGTACGGGCCCAGGCCGGGCTCCGGCCCGGGGAGCTGAGCGGTGGGCAGGGGCAGCGCGTCGCGCTCGCCCGCGCGCTCGTCACCGGGCCCTCCGTCGTCTTCGCCGACGAGCCGACCGGTGCCCTCGACTCGCTCGCCGGTGAACAGGCGATGGCCGCGCTGGTGCATGCCGCGAAGGACTCGGGCACCTCGATACTGCTGGTCACGCATGACGCCCGGGTCGCCGCGTACGCCGATCGCGAGGTGGTGCTGCGGGACGGGGCGCCGGTGCCGTCGCAGTTCGGCACCCCCGTGCCGCCCGTGTCGCCGGCCCAGCGGCAGGACCAGTCGTGAAGGCCGAGGCGCGCCTCGCCTGGGCGCTCATGCGCGGGTCCGACCGGCGGGAGTGGCTGCGGGTGCTGCTCACCGTCGTGGGCAGCGCCGTCGCCACCGCCTTCGCGCTGGCGGCGGTGACCGTCGCGGCGATCCGCGGCGAGCACTGGCACTACTCCAGCGCCCTCCTCGGCGAGTCCGGGCTGCGGCCCGGCGTGATCGCCGCGCTGCTGCTCCTGCTGCTCACCGCGCTCGCCTTCCTCGGCCAGTGCGCCCGGATCGGCGCCGCGCACCGCGACCGGCGGCTGGCCGCGCTGCGGCTGACCGGGGGCACGCCCCGGCAGGTGCGGCGGATCGCGGCCCTCGAAACCGGGCTCGCGTGTCTCGCCGGAGCCCTGCTCGCCGTGGTCGTCTTCCTCGGCCTGTGGGCGTGGGCCGAGGCCGTGCAGCCGGACGGGCGGGGGCAGCAGCTCACCTGGCCGACCGATATCCCGCTGCCGCTGTTGCCGTGGCTCGGCACCGCGCTGTGCATGCCGGTGCTCGCGGTGCTGGCGACGCTGTTCGCGCTGCGCCGGGTGGTCGCCGAGCCGCTGGCGGTCAGCCGGCGGACGGTGCGGCGGACGCCGCTGAAGCTGGCGCTGATCTTCGGGCTGCCGCCGGCCGTGATCGTCGTCGGCTTCGGAGCGCTGCAGGTCATGGCGGGGCAGCAGGCCGACGGATGGATCTATCCCCTGTTCGCCGCCCTCACCGGCCTCATCGCCGCGGGCGTCGTCCTCGGCACCGGCGCCCTCGCCGTCCTCCTCGGCCGCGCCTTCGCCACCACCGACCGGCCGGCGCTGCTGATCGCCGCGCACCGGCTGCGCCTCGACCCGTGGTCAGGGGCCCGTACGCACGGCACGCTGCTCTTCGCCACCGTGATGGGGACCGGCTTCGCGGTGCTCTGGCAGGACCTGCTGGCCTCGGTCGAGCACGGGAACTACGCGGAGGACGACTCCTTCTACACCGGCTCCTACGCCCTCGTCGCCACCGCCTTCGTCATCGGCCTCGCCGTGACGGTCGGCGGTCTCGCGGTCGGCAGCGCCGAGTCGCTGGTCACCCGGCGGCGGGCGCTGGCCGCGCAGTACGCCGCCGGGGTGCCGCGGGCGGTGCTGCGGCGGGCGGTGCTGCTGGAGGTGCTGCTGCCGGTGGTGCCCGCGGTGGTGGTGGCCGCCGGGGCCGGGCTGGCGGTCGGGGGCCTCCTCGTTACGG
>NZ_JAAKZV010000398.1 GCF_011044975.1 Streptomyces coryli
GGCGAGACCGGGGGCGATGACGATGTACGGGCCGTTCTGCTCGACGTTCTCGAGCATCTCGGTGGTGTAGTCGTCCGTCGTGCTCCCGGTCGCCGTCATCAGGTCCCCGGCGGCGCTCACCGCCTCGCGCCAGTCCGCCGCCGGCACGTCCAGGCGGATGGCCGCCACGGGCAGCAGCTCGCTCAAGGTCGCCATGGGGCGGATCTTTCCACGATCCACGGGGCGCGGCTCGGCCAATGCCGCTGTTCGCGGGACGGGCGCATGTGAGGATGTGGCCATGATGCGGCTGAGGAAGCGGACACGCGGGTTTGCGGCAGTGGCGGGTGCGGCAGCGGTGCTGGCCGCCTGGGGGGCGGTTGGTTCCGCGCAGGGCGGCGAGGGCGGCGGGGATCGCGAGGCGAGGTACAAGAGCATCATCGCGGATCCGACCCCGAAGCCGGCGGACGTCATCTGGGCCGCCGGGGCGCCGGACGGGGTGGCGCGGGCGGGCGACGGCTCGCTGCTGCTCACGTACTTCGCGGGCAACGTCGAGGACGACGAAGGACCGGCCGCCTCCGCCTGGCGCATCACCGACCCGGACGGCCGCACGGTCGCCCAGCGGGCGGTCCACACGGACATGGAGTCGACGCCGGACCGGTTCAAGGGCGTAAGCGACGGGTTCGTGCGGGTGCCGCCGGGCGAGGGTGCGGACGGGGCGTATGCCCTGGACCTGAGCGGCAAGCGGCACAAGGTCACGGTCTCGCAGACCGCGCTGGGCACCCGCCCGGGCGACATCATGCTCAACGAGGTGGAGCCGACGCTCATCTACCGCCCCGCCTCCCGCACCGTGGCCGCCCCGGCCGGCGTGCCGGACTACGGGGTCCGCCTCGCCGTCGACGAGCGCGGCACGGCCTGGAGCCTGGACCAGCCGCTGTCCGAGGACCCCAACCGCGTCGTGTGGCAGCGCGAGGGCAGTACCCTCGGCTCGCAGCCCGTCCCGAGTCCGTACGCGGGCGGCCTCCTTGCCGCGAAGGGCGGCACCGCGGCCGTGCTCCTCGACTCGGATGAGGGCGCGGGTGGGCTGATGGTCACGGCGGACCGCGGCAAGACCTGGCGTACGGTCACCGGCGGCGGGGTGCCGTGGCAGGAGCTGAAGCAGGAAACCGGGCTGCTGGTCCTGAAGGCGCGGTCGGACGGCCGGCTCGTCGTCGGTGAGGAAGGCGGCCGCTACTGGCTCGCCGACGACCGCACCAACACCAGCTTCCACGAGGTCGAGGCCCCGGCGAAGTTCACCTCGTTCGATGTCCACGGCAACACCCTCTACGGCATCGTGGACGCGACGACGGCGACGTACGACCTGGTGAAGGGCGAGGGGCTGTGGGCCTCGCGCGACGACGGCCGCACCTGGAAGCGGGTGGCGAAGCCCTAGGCGGCGGGCTCGCGCAGCCAGACGACGATCAGCACGGCGAAGGCGGCGACGGCCACCGCGACGGTGCGGTACCCGGCGGCCATGCCGTCGGTGAACGCCGCCACCGCCGCCGCGCCCCGCGGCGCGGCGCCGCCGAAGTGTCCGGCGAGTACGGTCGCCATCACCGCGACCCCCAGCGCGCTGCCCACCTCGCGCACCGCGCTGTTCAGCCCGGAGCCGAGCCCGGCCCGGTGCGCGGGGAGGGCGGCGATGATCTGGGCGGACAGCACCGGCATCGCCAGCCCCATGCCCGCGGCGAGCGCCAGCAGCACCAGGCCGTAGAGGGGATACGGGGTGTCAGCCCCGGTCAGCGACAGCAGCCCGAGCCCGCCCGCGAGCAGCGCGAACCCGGCCGCCGCGACCGGGCGGGCGCCGACCCGGCCCGAGAGCGGTATGGCGCGCTTGGAGAACGCCAGCATGCCGACCGCGAGCGGCCCTATGGCCAGGCCCGCTACCAGCGGCGAGTAGCCCTTGGCGTACTGCAGATACTGCGCGTTGACGTAGAACAGCGCGAACAGCCCCAGGAACAGCACGGTCACCCCCAGCGCCCCGGCCCGCAGCCGCGCCACCACGAACAGCCGCGGGTCCACCAGCGGCTGTGCCGCCCGTAGCGAACGGGCCACGAAGCCGCCGAGGATCACCGCCGCCGCGGCAAAGGCCGCGAGCACCGGGCCCGCCGACCAGCCGCGCTCGGGACCCTCGATGATCCCGTAGAGCAGGGCGACGAAGCCGAGCACCAGCAGCGCCGTGCCCGGCAGGTCCGCGGCGGCCGGGTGCCGTTCGCCGCGCGGCGCGTACCGGGCGGTGAGGGCGAGGAGCACCAGCGCCGCCGGTGCCGCGGTCCAGAACAGGCCCTGCCACGGCAGGTATTGCAGCACCGCCCCACCGGCGAAGTTGCCGACGGCACCCGCCACACCGGTCGCTGCCGTCCACACGCCGATGGCGTGGCCGCGGCGCTCGGCCGGCGCGGACTGCAGCATCAGCGACAGCGTCGCCGGCATGACGAGTGCGGCACCCGCGCCCATCACGGCCCGCGCGGCGATCAGCACCCCGGCGGCCGGGGCGAGCGCCGCCAGCACGCCGCCCGCGGCGAAGACCCCGAGGCCCGCGAGCAGCACGCCCTTGCGGCCGAGGCGGTCGCCCAGCGACCCGGCCGGTATCAGCAGGCAGGCGAAGACAATCACGTACGCGTCCACGATCCACACCAGCTGGGTGCGGGTCGGGTCGAGGGAGCTCGCGGCGAGCTTCGGGATGGCGAGATTGATCGCGGCGACGAGCGACACGGCCAGAATCACGCAGGCCGACATGAGGGGAGCGACGGGGTTCCGGGGCATGGACCGAACGGTGGCAGCCGGCTGGCATGACTTCAAATGCAAGGTTGGTAATGGAAAGATGCATGCCATGCAATCCAGGCTTGACCTCAATCTTCTCGTCGCCCTGGACGCCCTGCTCGAGGAGGAGAGCGTCACCGGCGCCGCCGACCGCCTGCACCTCTCCAGCCCGGCGATGAGCCGCACCCTGGCCCGCATCCGCCGCGCCCTAGGCGACCCGGTGCTCGTACGCTCCGGCCGCCGGATGGTGCCGACGCCGCGCGCCCAGCAACTGCGCGCGCAGGTACGCGAGGCGCTGACCCGGGCCGAGGCGGTCTTCACGCCGGCCGGGGAGCTGGACCTGGCCACGCTGGAGCGGACCTTCACCCTGGTCGCCGACGACGCGCTGCTCACCGCGATCGGGCTGCGGCTGCTGGAGCGGGTACGGACCGAGGCGCCCGGGGTCTCGCTGCGGCTGCTGCCCGAGGGCCCCGGAGACGCGTACGCGCTGCGCGACAGCCGCGCCGACCTCGAGCTCGGGGTGATCGTGGACCCGGCGCCCGAGACCCGCGTCGAGGAGCTGTTCACGGACGACAACGTCGGCGTCGTACGGGCCGGGCACCCGCTCCTCGACGACGGCCCGGTGACGGCGGAGCGCTATGCCGCCGCCGACCACGTCACCGCCTCGCGGCGCGGGCGGCTGCGCGGGCCGATCGACGAGGCGCTGGCGGAGCTCGGGCTCACGCGGCGGGTGGTGGCGTCCGTACCGACCTTCTCGGCCGCGCTGCTGACCGCCGCCGGCACCGACCTCGTCGCCCGCACCGGGCGGCGGATGGCCGGACCGCAGATCGAGCAGCTGGGCCTGGCCACCTTCGAGATCCCGCTCGACCTGCCCCGGCTGCCGCTCGCGCAGGCCTGGCACCCGCGCTACGAGGCCGACGCCGGGCACGCGTGGCTGCGGCGGCGGGTGCGCGAGGTGGCGGTGGAGCCGGTCGCCGGTCAGTAGACGTGCGGGCGTGCCGCAGGGCAGTCTTGGCGCATGTTGATCAGAGAAGCCGACGCGGCGGACTGGGACGCCATCTGGCCGTTCTTCCACGAGATCGCCGCCGCGGGCGAGACGTTCGTCTACCCCCTGGACCTGTCGAAGGAGCAGGGCCGCGCGTGGTGGATGAAGAGCGAGGCGCCCGGCCGTACGGTCGTCGCGGTCGACGGCGACCACGGCGTCGTCGGCACCGCGCACATGAACACCAACCGCGCCGGCAACGGCTCGCACATCGGCACCGCCAGCTTCATGGTCGACCCCGCGCACGCGGGCCGCGGCATCGGCCGCGCGCTCTGCGAGTACGTCATCGAGTGGGCCCGCGAGACCGGCTACCGGGGGATCGTCTTCAACGCGGTCGTGGAGACGAACACCGCCGCGGTCGAGCTGTACCGCAAGCTCGGCTTCTCCGTCCTCGGCACGGTCCCGGAGGGATTCAAGCACCCGGAGAAGGGTTACGTCGGGCTGCACATGATGCACCTGCCGCTCACCGTAGGGTGATTTCCATGAACATTCTGGGTGTCGACATCGGCGGCTCGGGCATCAAGGGCGCCCCGGCCGATCTGGACCGGGGCGATCTCGCGGAGGAGCGGCACAAGGTGCTGACGCCGCAGCCGTCAAAGCCGGACGCGGTCGCGGAGAGCGTGGCCGAGGTGGCCGAGCACTTCGGGTGGGCGGGGT
>NZ_JAAKZV010000399.1 GCF_011044975.1 Streptomyces coryli
GTCGGGGGCGGGGAGGGCGGTGCGGTCGAGCTTTCCGTTGGGGGTGAGCGGCAGGGCCTCCAGGGGGACGACGGTCGGGATCATGTACTCCGGCAGGCGGGAGGCGGTGTGCTCGCGCAGCTGCGTCGTGTCGATGTCGCCGTCGCTGTCGGTGGCCGGGACGACGTAGGCGACCAGACGCCGCTCGCCCGGGCGGTCCTCCCGTACGAGCACGGCCGCTTGGCCGACTGAGGTGTGGGCGGCGATGACGGATTCGACCTCGCCGGGCTCCACCCGGAAGCCGCGGATCTTGACCTGCTCATCCGCCCGTCCCGCGAACTGCAGGGTGCCGTCGGTGGTCCAGCGGGCCAGGTCTCCGGACCGGTACATCCGCTCGCCTGGCGTATAGGGGCAGGCGACGAATCGTTCGGCGGTCAGGTCGGGGCGGCCCACGTAGCCGCGGGCTAGGCCTGCCCCGGCCACGTAAAGCTCGCCCGTCACGCCGGGCGGCACCGGCTGCAAGAAGTCGTCCAGCACGAACACCTGAGTGTTGCCGAGCGGACGACCGATCGCCGGCGACGCACTTTCCGGTGTAGTCCCTGCATCCACCGGGACCGCGGTGGTGATGACGGTGGCCTCGGTCGGCCCGTATGTATTCCACATGTGGGTCCGACCGACCCAGCGGGACGCCAGATCGGCGGTCAGACGCTCTGCTCCGAGAACCCAATTGCGCACACCCGGCACCGCTTGCGGGTCCAGTACGCCCAGCAGTGACGGCACCACGCTGGCCACGGTGACGCCCGTATCGCGGATCATCTCGGCCAGCAGCTCCGGCTCCGTACGCTCGTGGCTTGCGGCGATCGCCAGGGTTCCACCGGCCGCCAGCGTGACCGCGACATCGAGGACGGCTGCGTCGAAGCTGAAGGACGCGAACTGCAGCGCCACCTCGCCCTCTGCTACGCCCAGGACCGGCCGCATCGTCTCAGCCAGGTTCGCTATCCCGCCGTGGGCGACAGCCACGCCCTTCGGGCGCCCGGTGGACCCCGACGTGTAGATCACATACGCCAACTGATCCGCATCAATGGCCACCCCCAGCGGCCCATCCGGCTCAGCCGCAAGCGCCTCCGCGGACTCGGCCAAGAGCCCGCTGTCCAGTACGAGTTCTGCGCCGCTGTCCGCGACCATGAAGTCCAGCCGGTCGGCCGGATAGTCCGGGTCCAGCGGAACGTACGCACCCCCGGCCTTCCACACCGCAAGGATGGCGACGACCATGTCCACCCCACGCGGTAGCCGGAGACCGATGCGACTCTCCCGGCCCACTCCGAGCCCGCGCAGATATCGCGCCAGCCGATTCGCCCGCACCTCCAGCTCCGCATAAGAGAGCGCCTCAGCCTGGCATCGGACGGCGACAGCGCCCGGCGACCGTACGACCTGGGCCTCGAACAGCTCCACCAGGGAACGCGCCGGCACCGGCTGCGCCGTGTCATTCCACGCGTCCACCACCAGCGACCGCTCAGCCGCCTCCATTACGTCGATCTCGCTGACCCGCACGTCCGGCCGCACCGCGATCTGCTCCAGCACCCGCACCAGACGATCCGCCAGCGCCTGCGCCGTAGCCTCGTCGAAGAGGTCCGTGGCATACAGAATCCCGCCGAAGATCCCCGCCGGTGCGCCGCCCTCGTCCCGCTGCTCGGCCAGATTCACAGCCAAGTCGAAACGGGCTGCCGCATTGGCCGCCGACGGCACCGGCCCGACTTCGAGGCCCGGCAGCTCCCACTGCTCCTCGCCGGCGTTCTGCAGCGCCAGCATCACCTGGAACAGCGGATTGCGGGAGAGCGACCGGGATGGAGTGAGTTCATCGACCAGCCGCTCGAAGGGCACATCCTGATGGGCGTACGCAGCCAGGCCACGCTCCCGCACCCGGCCCAGCAGCTCCGTGAATGACGGATCGGAGCTGAGGTCGGTGCGCAGCACCAGGGTGTTGACGAAGAAGCCGGCCAGATCATCCAGCGCAGCGTCCCCCCGGCCCGCGACCGCGGTGCCGACCGGGATGTCGTCGCCCGCGCCCACCCGGGACAGCAGCACCGCCACGGCGGCCTGCACCACCATGAACATCGTCGACCGCCCACGCCCGGCGATCTCCACCAGCCGCGCATGGGTCTCCGCACTCACTTCGAGATCCACGGAACGGCCCTGGAAGGAGGGCGTCGCCGGCCGCGGGCGGTCCGTCGGCAACACCAGCTCCTGCGGCGCGTCGGCCAAGGCGTCCCGCCAGTACGCGAGCTGCCCGCTGACCACGCTGTCGTCGTCGTCGAGTTCGCCGAGCACCTCGCGCTGCCAGAGCGCGTAGTCGGCGTACTGCACCGGCAACGGCTCCCACCCCGGTGCGCGCCCCGCACGACGAGCCGCATAGGCGGTGCCCAGATCCCGGGTCAGCACCCCAAGCGACCAGCCGTCCACAGCGATGTGATGCGCGACGATGAGCAGGACGTACTCGGACGGACCGGTGACCAGCAGCCGGATCCGCCACGGCAGGTCCACGCTCAGATCGAAGCCACGACCTGCGTGTGCCGCGAGAACTGCTTCGGCCTCGTCCTCGGTGGTCTCGACGATCATCAGCGGGGGGCGGCCTGCGGCGCCCTCCAGCACCTGCTGGCAGGCGGCGCCCTCGGTTTCGGGGAAGATCGTCCGCAGGCTCTCGTGCCGGTCGGCGAGATCCCCGAGCGCCGCCTCTAGCGCGCCGACATCGAGCTCGCCGGTCATCCGTAGCGCAAAGGGCATGTTGTAGGCCGCTGCAGCGGCCGGGTCGGTCGTCTCCAAGCGGTTGAGGAACCACATCCGTTGCTGCGCATACGAGAGCGGCAGCACGTCAGGGCGCGGCTGCGGCCGCAGCGCGACTCGGGTCTCGCCGTCGGCGTCGTCGACCAGTCGGGCCACCTCGGCGACCGTCGGCGAGGCGAACAGGGCACGGATGCTCAGCTCGACATCGAGCACCGCACGGATACGGGCAACCAGCCGCATGGCGAGCAGCGAGTCGCCGCCGAGGTCGAAGAATGATGCCTCGGCGCCGACCTGCTCCAGGCCCAGGACCTCGGCGAAGAGGCCGCAGAGCACTTCCTCGACCGGGGTCGCCGGGCCGCGTCCGCCGGTGGCACCGGCGAAGTCGGGGGCGGGGAAGGCGGCTCGGTCGAGCTTCCCGTTCACCGTGATGGGGAGGGACTCCAGCGCCACGATGGCCGACGGGACCATGTAGTCGGGCAGGCGGTCGGCTGCGTATTGCCGCAACGCCGAGACATCCATGTGTTCTTGGCCCGCGACGACGTAGGCGATGAGGCGTTTGTCGCCGGGGCGGTCCTCGCGGACGATGACTGCCGCGTGGGCGACGGACTCGTGGGCGGCGAGGAGGGATTCGATCTCGCCGGGTTCGATACGGAACCCGCGGATCTTCACCTGCTCATCCGCCCGGCCGGCGAACACCAGATCTCCGTCAGGGGTCCAGCGCACGAGGTCACCGGTCCGGTACATCCGGGCCGCCGGGCCCCCGTTGGCGAAGGGGGAGGCGATGAAGCGTTCCGCGGTCAGGGTCGGCTTGTCGAGGTAGCCGCGCGCCAGGCCTGGGCCTGAGACGTACAGCTCACCGGTCACACCCACGGCAGCCGGCTGCAGGAAGTCGTCCAGCACATACGCCTGGGTGTTGCCGATCGGCTGCCCGATCGGCACCGGGCCCTCGTCTGTCGGTGAGAGCGGCCGGCTCATCGTCGCGCAGACCGTCACCTCCGTCGGCCCGTACGCATTGACCAGCCGCCGGCCCGACGACCATCGCTCCACCAGACCGGGCGCGCAGGCCTCGCCGGCCACCACCACCGTGCCCACCTCGACAGGCAGTTCCTCCACCGTCGCCAGCACCGACGGCGGCACCGTCACATGCGTGACCCCGAACGCGGACGCCACCTCGGTCAACGACCCGTGCGGCGGCAACCGGTCAGCCCCGGCCATCACCAACGACGCCCCCGACAGCAACGCCATGCACAGCTCCGACACGGCTGCGTCAAAGCTCAACGACGCCAACTGCAGCACCCGCGAGCCCGGTTCGACGCCAAAGCGCTCCACCTGACTCGCCGCAAGATTCCCGATACCGCTGTGGGTGACCACGACACCCTTGGGGGTGCCGGTCGACCCGGACGTATAGATCACATACGCCGCATCCTCCGGTCGGCCCGCCACTGCCACGGATCCCGGAATACGATCCGCCACCACCGAAGCCTCATACACCATGCGGACGAAGCCGGCGGGGACCACTTCCTCGGTCGCCGCCGTGCACACCACCAGCGCCGGAGCCGAATCCGCCAGCATGAACCCGATCCGCTCCCGCGGATAGGACGGATCGACAGGCACGAAGGCCGCACCTGCCTTCACCACACCCAGCAACACCCCCACCAGATCCGCCGAGCGCTCCATCACCACCCCGACCAGATCCCCGCGCCCCACAC
>NZ_JAAKZV010000039.1 GCF_011044975.1 Streptomyces coryli
CGCCAATGTGTAAAAGAGACAGGTTGGGGCGTAGCGTACGTAGCGGAGTGCCGGTGGCATGTGTGTCGCGATCATCCCGTAATGTGGCTTTCGTCGCCTAGCTGCAACCACGGGGAAGGGACGCGATACGCGATGGAATCCACCGTCGTCCGCTGTGCCGAAGGGCATGTTTTTCGCACCAGCTCGCTGCCGATGCAGAGCGCCGCGAGGCTCGGGCCGTCGCGGCTGGTGAGATGTCCCAAGTGCGGGCGGTTGCGGCAGGCGGTTCCCGTGGCGCGGCCGGAGCGCTAGCTGCCGTATCCTCTTCGGCGTGCTGCTCTCTGACAAGGACATCCGTGCCGAGATCCACGCCGGGCGGGTGCGGATCGATCCGTATGACGACGCGATGGTTCAGCCGTCGAGCATCGACGTGCGGCTCGACCGGTATTTCCGGGTCTTCGAGAATCATCGGTATCCGCACATCGATCCCGCTGTCGAGCAGCCTGATCTGACGCGGCTGGTCGAGCCGGAGGGGGATGAGTGCTTCATCCTCCATCCCGGGGAGTTCGTGCTTGCGTCGACGTACGAGGTCGTGACGCTTGCCGATGATGTCGCGTCGCGGCTCGAAGGGAAGTCCAGCCTTGGGCGGCTTGGGCTGCTCACGCACTCCACCGCCGGGTTCATCGATCCCGGGTTCAGTGGGCATGTGACGCTTGAGCTGTCCAATGTCGCCACCCTGCCGATCAAGTTGTGGCCGGGGATGAAGATCGGGCAGTTGTGCATGTTCCGGCTCAGCTCGCCGGCCGAGCATCCGTACGGGTCGGCGAAGTACGGGTCGCGGTATCAGGGGCAGCGGGGGCCGACGCCGTCGCGGTCGTATATGAACTTTCACCGCACCAGCATCTGAGGCGCGGAGACTGACCAACGCCGAGGGGCGGCCACCCACGTGGGTGGCCGCCCCTCGGGCGTTTGCGGCTGTGGGGAGTTGCGGCTGCGCGGCTACACCGTCCCCAGCTTCATGATCGCCAGCATCGCGATCAGCTGGATCGAGGACGCGGCCAGCGCGCGCGGCCACGGCAGGTCGTGGGACTTGCTGACCATCGAGGTCAGCAGCGCGCCCGCGGCGATCCAGGTGGCCCAGCCGAGGGCCTGAGAGATCGTCGCCTGGCCGCCCGCGAACATCGCCACGATCAGCCGCGGCGCGTCCGTGATCGACATGATCAGCATGGACAGGCCTACGGTCGGCTCCCACGCCCCGTCGCCGCCGAGCTGGCGGGCCAGCGTGTGGGTGACGGCGCCCAGGACCAGGCCCGCGATCACGACGGCGATGCCGGTCGAGATCACCCACGGGACGGAGTTGGCGAGGGTGGAGTTGAGTACGTCCTCGCGGGCGGCGTCCAGGCCGAAGACGGCGAGCAGGCCGTAGAGGAAGGTGACGATGAGCGCGGGGCCCCACATCTTGTGGTCGCGCATCTGCCAGAAGGTGCGGTTCGGATGGAAGACGATGCCGCGCAGCAGCTCCTTCCAGTGCAGCTTCGGGCCTACGGGGGCGGGGGCGCTGCCGGCGCGGTACGTGTTCTCGCCGTACTGGCCGCCGTGTCCGCCGTGCCCGCCATCGTCGTAGCCGTAGCCGCCCTGGCCGTACGCGTCCGGGGCCTCGCCCACGCCATACGGGTGGGTGTGTCCGGCATTGTCCGGATAGTACGGATCCCGGCCCCGGCCGCCTCCGCCACCACCGCCGCCGAAGTACTCCGGCTCGCCGTGCGCCGGCGGCGGAAATCCGCCCTGACCGCCGTAGCCACCCGGAGCCGGACCCGGCCCCGGCCCATACCCGGGCGGAGGCGGGCCGCCGCGCTGGCCCTGCGCTCCGTACGGCTGCTGGCCGTACTGCTGCCCCTGCTGCTGTGCGCCGCGGGAGCGGTGTCCCCGGCCGATCCTGAATCCAGCCACCATTCGAACGTACCTGGTGTGCGGGACCCGCGTGACCGGCCGGGGACAACGGGACGGCCTTTGTGGCCGATCCGGTACAACCCGTAAGGGACGTTTCCTGCCCGTCCCCTACGGGATGCCTACGGGACGCAGCGCCCGTAGCTACGGGATGTACAGCCCCGTGCCCGCCTCATTCGCGAAGCTCTGCCCGAAGCGGGCGTCCTTCGCCGGGGTGCCGAGGTCCACCGGGTTGAAGGCGGTCGCCGGCAGCGACCACACCGCGCCGGTGGCGTTCTCCTGCGGGGCCGAGGCGGCGAGCTCCGCCTTGCCGTTGCCGTTGCCGTCGACGAGCTTCACCGCGCCGCCGAACCAGTCGTTCGTCTCCGCGACGCCCGGGACGCCCGCGGTGTCCTGGTGGGTGGCCGTGGCGCCGGTGCCCGTAAGGCCGCCGGAGCCGCCGCGCAGCTGCACGACCGCGCCCGCGCGGGCCTTGGTGCCGATGCCCTCGAAGGGGACGCCGACCGCGAGGTCGTCGTAGCCGTCGCCGTTCACATCGCCGGCGGAGAGCCGGGCGCCGAACTGGTCGCCCTTCTCGCTGGTGCCCGGGACGCCCGCGGTGTTCTGCGTGATCGTCTTCGTGCGGGTCGCGCCGGGGCCGTCCGCGCTGCCGTAGAGGATCTTGATCGTGCCGGGGTCGTACGGCAGGTCCTCGTTGATGCTGCCCGGGACGGTGCGGATCGCGAGGTCCCGCTTGCCGTCCTTGTCGAAGTCGCCGGTGGTGGCGGTGGCGGCAGAGGGGAGGGCGGTCGCGGCGGCCGTGGCGGAGAGGCCCTTGTCGGTGCCGCGCCAGAGGCGGCCGCCCTCGCTGTGGTTCTGGTACGCGTAGAAGGTCATGAGGTCGTCGATACCGTCGCCGGTGACGTCGCCCGCGGTGACCTGGTCGATATCGTTGTCAGTGGTGAACATGTCCACCTGCTGCTCGCTCGCCGGCTGACCGGAGCGGGTGAACGGGCCGTACAGGATCGCCCGCTCCTCCACGTTGTCGCTGTGCGTGGCGAACAGGTCGGTCTTGCCGTCGCCGTTGAAGTCGCCGGCGGTGAGCTTGTCGCCGTTCACGTCGCCCGACGTGCCGGCGGGACCGGAGAGGGTGGCGGCCTGCTCGCCGGTGAGGCCGCCCTTGCGGCCCCACAGGACGGTGACGCCGTCGCCGCTGTCGACCGCCGCGAGGTCGGTGATGCCGTCGGCGTCGAGGTCGCGGGCGGTGAGGCGGGTGCCGAACTGGTCGGAGTCCGCGGCGTCGCCGGGGACGCCCGCGGTGTTCTTGCTGATCACCGTCTTGGTGGCCGGGTTGAGGCCCTTGGCGGAGCCGTAGACGATGACGACGTATCCGGCCTTGGTCTTGCCGCCGAAGTTGGCGTGCGGGGCCGAGGTGGCGAGGTCGGCGTAGCCGTCCCCGTTGAAGTCCTCGCGCAGTTCGGTCGTGGGGGCGGCCTGCGACGTGGTGGCCAGCCCCGCGGCGAGCGCGCCGGCGATACAGGCGGCCGCGATTGCCGCGGTTTTCTTGCGCACGGGTGTCCTCCCTGGAAATTGCGTACTCAAGGTGAGACACGTGGTGCGGCCGGATGGTTGTGGGATGAAGGAAAAAGATCCCCGGGTGGCCTACGGGTGAAGCCGGTGAAGCCGGAGACGCGCGAGCCCACCGCCAGTGCAGCGGTGGGCTCGCGCCGGTCATCGGACCAGAGGATGCCTGCCTGCCTATCTGGATGCCCAGCCGAAGGCAGCGCCCGCGGCCGGAAGGCCTCCGGAGCCGGGCTTGTACAGGAAGTTGGCCGCTGCCGGAGGCTGGCATGTCACGCAGCCCGGAAACTCCTCATTTCCGGCGTTTCCGTAGAAGATCGCGGCCAGTGACCCGTAGCTACCGGGCCCGTCCGGCAGTCCGACATAGAGACGCATCGACGTCATCATCAGGTGATTGCCGATGTGCTGGTTCGCTCCCGCCGTGGCCGGCAGGCCCGACGTGCCGGCCTCGACCACCTTGTCGGCCGCGCCGGGGCGGCTCAGCAGTGGCAGGTAGCGGATGGAACCTGCATCCGTGACGGTCCCCACGTCTTCGCCCGGCATGCCGATGGCGAGCTTCAGGTTTCCGGTGTTGCTCACGGCGCCGGGATCGGTGTTCACCGCGGCGACCTTCTTACCGAACGCGTCGCCCCGCTCGTTGTCCCCGGCGACGTCCTCGGTGCTCTGGTCGATGTCGTAGAGCTGTGTGGCCTGACCCGCCGGATTGACCGTGAAGGTGGTCACGCGGCCCGCGTCCACGACCGTGCCGACGTCCTCACCCGGGGAGCCGGCGACGAGGACGGAATCCGTTCCGGTTGAAGCGGTGTCCGGACGGTACTGCACCATCGCGAGCGAGGCGCCGAAGTGGTCCCCTGGCTCCGCGCCGCCGGAGACGATGTCGCTGTCCTGATCGAATCCCCCGGCAGGGAGCGGCGCGCCGGTGCTGTTGTGCCGGAAGAGGGCGATGGTTCCCGCGCTGCTGTCGGTGGAGATGTCCTCGTAGGGCGTGCCGATCGCGAAGTGCTCAGGTGATGCGGCGACAGAGGTGCCGAAGTAGTCGTTCGCCTCGGGGTCGCCGGGAACGCCGGTGGTTCCCTGCGTAATGGCGACGCTGACAGAGCCGCGCAGGTAGAACACGCTGCCCGTATTGGCGAGGGAGCCCGCGTCTTCGCCCGGTACGCCGATGAGCAGGTAAGGGGAGCCGCTGATCGTGGTGCCGGCCGCGAGCGCATCCCCCATGCGGTCGCCGGACTTGTTCGAGGCCGCCAGGAGGGCGCCGGTGCCCTTGCCCTGTTCGAGGTTGAGGGCCGCCGCTCCGTCGGACAGCCCGCCGGACGATCCGTGGACGACGGTGACCATGCCCGCGTCGGTGGCGGTGCCCAGGTCCTCGCCGGGCACGCCGACGATGAGATCGCCGCACCCGTCGCGGTTGTAGTCGGTGTCGGCCAGCACCTCGCCGAAGCCGTCGCTGGTCTCGGGGTCGCCGGGGACGGTGGCGAGTGCCTGACTGAGCTCGAAGGTGCCCTTGCCGCCGCCGTAGACGATGCGGACCACCCCGGCGTTCGCGTGGCCGCCCACCGCCGCCTCGGGATCCGAGATGGCGATGTCCCGTACACCGTCGCAGTTGAAGTCGGCGATGTTCTTCTCCGCCTGGACGGTGCCGTTGAGCGCCTGGCCGAGGTCGATGCGAGGAGTGCTGCCACCTGTGTACGTGATGGATTTGCCGGAGTCCTTCAGCAGCGACTCGAGGTTGGCGATGCCCTGGTCCGGAAATGCCTGCTGGAGTACCGCGAGAGCTCCGGCCACATGGGGTGCGGCCATGGACGTGCCGTTCTTGGAGGCGTAGCCGCCGCCGGGAACGGAGGAGGTGATGCTGGTGCCAGGGGCGAAGAGGTCAAGCAGCGGTCCCCGGTTGGTGAAGGCGGACAGCTCGTCGTCGTCCGTGGTGGCGCCGACCGCTATGGCGGAGGAGACGCAGGCGGGTGAAGTCACCGCGTTGCCGTAGCCGTTGTTGCCGGCGGCGACCACGGTGGCGACACCGGTGGCGAGCAGGTTGTCGATCGCGGGCTTGTGCGGGGAATCGGCATCGCAGGAGGTGAAGTACTGCCCCGCCCCCAGGCTGAGGTTCGCGGCGATGACCGGTGTGCCGGACTGCCGCAGCTGCCATACCTTTTCCAGTCCCGCCAGTTGGGCGCTGGTGAAGCTGAGCACGCAGGGTGTGGCGCCGGCACCGCAGAAGTCTTCGGAGTCGAATTTGCTGAAGACCTGGATGGCGATGATGTCGGCGCCGGGGGCCACGCCGGCTGCCGGGGCTCCGCCGGCGTTCGCGCCGTCACCCGCGGCGACACCGGCGACATGGGTGCCGTGGTCGCACTCGGAGATGGCCGCGCAAGGACCCGTGTCCGTGTCGGCGCTCCCGGGGCCTTCCTGTGTCTCCGTGCCGTTGGGGCACAGGCTGGACGCCGAGTAATCGGGGTCGGCCGGAGAGAAACAGGCCTCGGCGACGACCCGGTCCTTGAGGAACGGGTGCTGGGTGGCGACGCCGGTGTCCAGGATGGCCACCGCGCTGCCCTTTCCTGTCTTGCCCGCTGCCCTGGCCTTGTCGCCGCCGACGAGGGGGACGCTCTGGTCGAGTGCGGGCCGTACGGGTATGTCCTCGGTGACGCTCACGACGCCGGGCTTGGCGGCCAGTTCGTCCAGGCCGCCGTCGTCGACCTTGAGCGTGACCACCGGCAGGGTGTCGAAGGACTGCAGCGTTTCACCGGCACTTGCCGCGCCGGCCAGGTCCGAGCGGTTCTCGGTGACCACGTTGACCCGGACCGTGCCGGCTTCGGCCGTCGCGTCGTACAGCTTCGGGCTGACCGGGCTGACCGGGCCGGCTGCCGCGGCGGTTGCCGCGGGGGTGCTGAGCGGCGCGGCGGCTTGAGCCGGCAGCGCGCTGAGGGCCAGCGTCGTCACCGCGGTGACGACGGCTGCCCATATGGGTCTGTTCAAGGGGGCTCCAGAAGATTGCGGACTGGGGATTGCGAGGGGCCGGACGGCGAAGCGCTCCGCCATCCGGCCCCGGCACACCTGGGACGTCAGCCTCGAAGAGGCCGCGTTCGCGGTCAGGTGGCGTTGGCGCCGTTCTTCGGGTTGCCCCGGGAGACACCCTTCCGGTAGATCCACGCGATGCCGCGGCAATAGCTCTTGAACCGGTAGGCCGAGCACGTACCGTCGCGGAGCACGGTGTAGAAGACGTCGTCGACGTTCGTCTTCTTGTAGCGGGAGAGGTAATACCGGTAGTTCTTGTAGGTGTTGCCGATCAGGCCGTATCCGTAGTCATGCATGTCGCATGCGGAACGGAAGTCGTAGCCCGAGGGCTTGTCGGGAGAGCTGGTGCAGTGGTCGTGGTTGATGCCGACCACCCACCACTTGCCGGGTGTCCTCTTCCAGTACGGCTTGTGCCAGCCGTAGTGCGCCGCCCACGCGGCGCAGCCTGACCGCCAGTAGTACAGCCAGTGCCTGGCCTTGTAGCAGTAACTCGGGTACGACTCCTGGCCGGAGACGTCATCACCGGTGAAGTCCGAGGCCGGCGGGCCGGCGACGTTCGGGTCGGTGATCCCGGACGCGCCCTGGAACTCCGACTCCGCGGCCGGGGGTGCGGGCCCGATGGGCTCGACGTTCGGGGCGGCCGAGCCCGCGGGGAAGGCCAGGTCCCATTCGCCGCTGCTCGGTGAAGTGACCTCGGATACGCGGTTGGTGGCGTCGTAGGCGTAGGCCGCGTCGGGCTCCGAGCTTTCCGAGGGGTTGGTCACCGTACGCAGCAGGCCCGCGGAGTCGTAGCCGTAGCGGGCCAGGGTCTGCGTCGTGCCGTCGGTGGTTACGGTGATCGACTTGGCCCGGCCGGCGACGTCGCCGAACGACGTTCCGGTGGCGGTCGTGGCGCTTGCGTAGCTGACCGTCAGCACCTGCTCCGGAGTCTCCCCGGCAGCGGGCTCCTTGACGGTCGCGACCCGGCCCTGGGCGTCGTAGCCGGCGGTGGTGGTGCCGTGGGCCTTGTTGCCCACCCCGGTGACCCGCCACTGGTCGCTGCCCGGGGCGGCCTGCTTCCAGGTCAAGGTGGGCTGGAGGTCCGTGGCGGGAAGCGGGTTGCCCGCGCCGTCGGTGAAGGCGTCGTCGCCCGGCTCCGTTGCCGCCAGGTCCGCGGCCAGCGTCTCGACGACGGTGGTGACCATGGCTCCGGCCGACGCGTCCCACTTGGTGGTCTCGGTGATCTTGGAGCCTTCGGCGCTCTGGTACTTGTTGACGCCGCCGCCGCCCGGGTAGGCGATGCTGCTGGTGAGGTTGTAGCGGAACGATTCGCTGGTGCCGAGGTCGGTGACCACGATCGCGCCCGACTGCTGCTGGAGCTTGCGGCTGAGCTGGCCGCCCAGGAACTCCGCCTCCCAGCCGGGGCCGAAGACGCCGAGGTCGGCCCGGGATGCGGGGGCGGACTCCGGTCTCGCGACGCCGTCGGACTGGACGACGATGCTGTGTCTTCGCCCCATGTCGGCGACGGGCACATCGCTCTCGGCGACCTCGAAGGTCTTGGTCGCGGTGAAGTACTGGCCCGGCCCTATCTGCTGGATCTCGCCCTCGGCCAGCGGTTGCTGGATTTCGTTCTCGGCCGCCTGTGGATCGGTGGGTGCTGCCGTCGCCGACTGCTGTGGAATCAGCAGTGCCGTGGAAACTGCGACAATGACGGATAATATAGCTTTGCGCACGAATTCCCCCCTCATAGATGTCGATTGATCGCAGCGGACCCTAAGGTGCCATTGATAACCCTGACAAGAGTTCGGATCAGGGGTAACAGGGGCCGCTTCCTTGCGGCAGCGAACGACGGGCAATGAAACGCCGATTGGGGCCATGGTCGGCCCATGCGTCATCGAGAGGTGGTTGGAAATGAAACGCTTCGGGGTGGCTCGTTCTCACCGGCAAAGCGGAGGGTTGGCCGCCGCGCTTGTGTGACGCAGGTCACATGGTTTCAAGATGTACAGCGGTTCAACTTCCGAGTGGTACGGAACCGGGGCCCGGCCCTGGGGGGAGGGCCGGACCCCGGGATCTGGGGTCGGCTCAGCCGGCGAAGTTGCCGCCGAACTGCGGGTAGCCGGTGGCGGAGACGCCCACCGACGAGGTGTAGACGGAGACCGCGCCGGTGTCGGAGATCTTGGTGCCGTCCGAGCGCAGGGCGTAGACCGCGCCGTTGCCGTTGTTCTCGCCGTAGGCGCCCACCGTCAGGTCGTCCTTGCCGTCGCCGTTGAGGTCGGCGATGTGCACGTCGGAGCCGAAGTAGTCGTACGCCTCGTTGCCGTTCGGCACGCCCGGGGTGTCCTGGCTGAAGAACTGGGCGCCCGTGCCCGTAATGCCGGAACCGTCCGCCGCGCCGTAGAGGACCGTCACCGCGCCGGTGTCGGTGACGCCGGCGAGGTTCTCCTCGGAGGCCGCGACGACGAGGTCGAGGTGGCCGTCGCCGTTGATGTCGCCGAGGTGCAGCTCGGAGCCGAAGGCGTCGCCCTTCTCGGAGGAGCCGGGGACGCCGGTGGTGTCCTGCGAATACGTGTCGGAGCCGCCGTTCGGGCCGGCCGCCGAGCCGTATGTGACGTTGACGTGGCCGCCGTCGGTGGAGCTGGGCGGTGCTGTCGCGACGTGGTCCCATTCCTGACCGGTGACGATGTCGCCGTAGCCGTCGCTGTTGAGGTCGCCGATGTCGGTGATGACGCCCGGCTTGAGCTTCACCTGGCCGGTGGTGGTGAGGCCGGAACCGGAGCCGGGGAGGTAGTAGTTGGCGTTGTAGCCCGCCTGGCTGTCGGTCTCGAAGCCGTCCACCACCAGGTCGGCCCTGCCGTCGCCGTTCACATCGCCGGAGTGCAGGTTGAAGGCGCCGCGCTGCTCGGTGCCGCCGCTGTAGATCGGCGGCCTGACCGTGTAGTGGCCGCCCGTGGTCCCGGACGTGGCGATGCCGCCCTTGAACACGTCCAGCGTGGCGCCGGACGCGCCCACGACGAGGTCGTCCTTGCCGTCGCCGTCGTAGTCCGCGGCGTCCATGCTCCGGCCGAACCAGTCGTGCCCTGAGGGGCGCGGGTCCGTCACGGTGGTGCCGCCGGCGAGGCCGTTCGCCGAGCCCCAGAGGATCTGGACGGTGCCGCCTTCCTTGTCGGTGCCGACGTCCTCGCCGGGGGCGCCGGCGGCCAGGTCGGTGAACCCGTCGCCGTTGAAGTCGGCGGCGGTGGTGTCGCTGCCCCAGAAGTCGCCCGCCTCGGCGGTGCCGGGCACGCCGGTCGAGTTCTGGCTCAGCACGGTGCGGCGGGCGGCGGAGACGCCGGCCTGCGAGCCGTCGTTCTTCGCCCCGTACAGGACGACGATCTGCCCGGCGTCCGCCTTGCCGCCCACGTAGGCGCCCGAGGCGGAGGTGGCGAGGTCGCGGACCCCGTCGCCGTTGAAGTCGGCCATCGGCCGGAGCTCTTCGGCGGCCGAGGCGGCCGGGCTCCCGGTGAGGGCGAGCAGCCCGCCGGTGACGGCGGCGGCCGCGGCGGTGGCCAGCGTTATACGGAAACGCTTGTGCATGCGGGATTCTCCTGGGCATGCGGGATGCGCGTCGGCGCGCATCACGTCCGATGGAAGCCGAACCCCGCCTTCACCCGGATGTCGCCCGGGCTTCGCGTGAGGTTGGCGAACAGGAGACCTCTGGTGGGGCGCATGGGTTGTACGGATACGGGGAAATATCTGCGTGAGTTGCCGGACAAGACGTGACCCCGGTCCGCTCCCTGGGGAGAGAGCGGGCCGGGGCCTTGATGCGTCCGGGGGTCAGCGGCCGAAGGAGGAGCCGAAGCGCAGGCCGGCCGGTGAAGTGAAGCCGACGTCCGACGGGTTGAAGGACGTGATGCCCGAGGTCGTCAGGCCGGTGGAGGCGCCGCGGATCACCCAGACCGCGCCGGCGTCCGCCGTGGTCTTGATGTCCTCGCCGGGGGCGCCGACGAAAAGGTCGGACTTGCCGCCGCCGTTGATGTCCTTCAGCTGCACCGCCCCGCCGAAGCGGTCGCCCGCCTCGCCGACGCCCGGCACGCCGGCCGAGTCCTGGTCCAGGGCCTTGGCGCCGGTGGTGGTGATGCCGGTCGCCGAGCCCTTGAGGAGCACGACCGCGCCCGCGTCCGCCACCGTGCCGACGTCCTCGCCGGGGACGCCCGCCACCACGTCCAGGTTGCCGTCGCCGGTGACGTCCGAGACCGACACCGCGCCGCCGAAAGCGTCGCCGGACTCGCCCGCGCCCGGGACGCCGGCCGTGTTCTGGTCGTAGGTCGTCTGCTTCCAGGCGTACTGGCCCGCGCCGGTCGACTGGTTCTCCCACACCGTCACCGAGCCGTGCCCGTTCGTGCCCGGCTGGCCGGTGACCACGTCGGCGTCGCCGTCCTTGTCGAGGTCCCCGGCCGCGACCGAGCGCGGCGGGCCCTGGTCGGACATGACGTCGTGCCAGTAGCCGATGTCGCCGGCGCCGCCGGGGACGTAGGCGAGGAAGTCGCCCTCGCGGTGCTGGCCGGAGAGGAAGAAGGCGCCGTAGGAGCCGCGTCCGTTCTGGATGCCCACGAGGTCGTCCAGCTGGGCGTCGTCGGGGATGAAGTCGGCCTCCTCGCCGCTGACCCAGTCGGTGCCGTCGCCCTTCAGCGCCCCGTCGGAGTACCACCAGAAGTGCCGCCCGCTGACCACCTCGAGCTGCCGCGACCCCTCGTCGCCGTCGAGGTCGACGAAGGCGACGCCCTGGCCGAAGTTGCGGTCGTCCTGCGTCGGCGAGTTGAGGACGATGCCACCGTGCTTGGTCAGGCCGTTCGGGCCGCCGTAGACGATGGTGACGGAGCCGTCGGGCTTGCCGTCCACCTTTTCGTACGGGGAGCCCACGATCAGGTCCGCGTAGCCGTCCTTGTTGGCGTCCCCGGTGGTGACGCTCTCGCCGAACTGATCGCCCGCCTCGGCCGCCCCCGGCACGCCGGGCGAGGCCTGGGTGACCTTGATGGAACGGGCCGGGGAGACGCCGCTCGCGGACCCGTATGTGACGACCACGGCGCCGGTGTCCCCGTTCGCATTGGGCACGCCGATAGCCATGTCCCGGTAGCCGTCGCCGTTCAGGTCGTCGCGCAGCTTGGACTGCGCGCCGATCGCGTTGCCGGGCACGGTGAGGCTCAGCCCGGCGGCGGCCAGCGTCGCCGCCGTGATGGCGGCGGCGAGAGTGCGGGTGCGCATGTGCATCGACTCCAGAGAACGGGGACAGGTGCGTACGGGTGTGACAGCTGTGGCGGCCAAAGGGTTGTGCGGAGGCTACGGGCGGGTGAACGGCTCGTCCGTAAAGGCGGTTTCGTCCCGGCCGCGGTCGGTGACCCACACGTGCGTGGGGTTCCCGTCGAACTCCACCCACCAGCGCAGCACGACCTCGGCCCGCCCGTCCCCGTCGTAGTCCCGGACCGCCGCGCCCCGGACCGGCTCGCGGCGTATGTGCGGCTTCAGCTTCTTGCCGTGCAGCCGGGCGGGCCCGGTCCTGACGACGGTCCGGGCCGCGTCCTCGCCGAGCCGGACCTGCTGGGTACGGGCCGAGCCGCCGAAGTACACCGTGGCGGTGCGGTGGACGCCGGCTTCCTCACTCTCGTAGCCCGGCTCGTTGTTGCGCGAGCCGTTGTCGCCGATGACGACGTCGCCGCTGCCGTCGCCGGTGGCGCGGGCCACCAGGTCGGTGGCCCGGTCGAGCGCGGGGTGCCGGAGCGGGTGAAGGGGCCGTATTCGATCCGGTACGGGGGCGTCTCGCCGATCTTGTCGTGGGGGAGGACGGCGAGCTCCGTACGGCCGTCGCCGTTGTAGTCGCCGGGGGTGGTGTAGGCCTGTGGCCACCGGGTGGGTTCGGCGCGGCGGCCGGGGCCCGCGGGGCCGCCCCAGACGACCTTGCCGTCGATCATGATGTCGGCGTAGCGGTCGCCGTCGAGGTCGGCGGTGGTGGCGGGCGACGCGGAGGTCTCGAGGGCTGCGGGGGTACCCGGCAGCGCCACCCAACGCGTCGCCGGGTCAATGCCGTTCGCGGACCCGTAGACGATCGCGAGATAGCCCTGGGCGCCCTGTCCCGACGGCACCGAGCCCACGTACACGAGGTCCGGGTGCCCGTCGCCGTTGACGTCGTCGGGGAGCGCGCTGCCCTTGCCGCGCGGCACGGGGGCGGTGGCGGTCGGGGTGGGCACGGCGCTCTGCCGGCCCGTGGCGCGGTCCCCGCCCTCACCGCCCTCACCGCCCGCGTCGCCGCAGGCGGTGAGGAGCAGGAGGGCGGCCGTGCCGCAGCCGATGGCCGCACGGTGGCGCATGTGATCAGCGGCCGAGGAAGACGCCCAGGCGGTAGTCCGCGGACTGCGCGGGCAGGCCGAGGGCGGTCGGGGTGAGGTTCTTCGACCCCGTGGCGGTGGTGCCCGACGCGCTGCCCGGCAGGGTGACGATGCGGCCGTCGCCGGAGTCCTCGCCGGTGACGCCGGCCGCGATGTCCGCCTTGCCGTCCTTGTTCAGGTCGCGCACCACCAGCCCGCCGGCGAAGTGGTCGCCCGCCTCGTCGGCGCCGGAGACGCCCGCGGTGCCCTGCGAGAAGGCCGCGGCGCCGCGCTGGGCGCCGTACAGCACCGTGGCCGAGCCGGCGTCCTCGAGCGTGCCGATGTCCTCGAACGGGGTGCCGGCGACGAGGTCGTCGTGGCCGTCACCGTTGAGGTCGCCGGCGGCCAGCGCGGAGCCGAAGGAGTCGCCGGCCTCGGACTCGCCGGCGCCGCTACCGGGGACCCCGGCCGACTCCTGGCTGATGTCCTGCGGCGCCCGGGTCCCGGCCGGGCCCTCGGCGCCGCCGAAGGCGATGCGCACGATGCCGCCGTTGCCGGGGGTGATCGGGTACGGCGGGTTCTCGGCCTCGCTGCTGTTCATGGCGTCGCCGAACGCCAGGTCGTCGACGCCGTCGTGGTCGAAGTCGCCGGCGGCGATGGACTCGCCCGTAAAGCCGCGGGACCACGCGTCGACCGGCTTCAGGCCGTCGGCGGTGCCGCGCAGGAACACCGTGCCGTAACCGTCGGAGCCGCCGTATGTCAGCGCCGCGTCGGGGCGGCCGTCGTCGTCGAAGTCGCCGGTGGCGAAGCTGGTGATGCGCGCGAAGTGCAGCAGGCCGTCGTCCGGGACGGGCTTGAGTTCGGACGGCGTGCTGCCGGGCGCGAACGGCCCGGTGGAGTACGAGAGGCTGCCGCCTTCCTCGCCCGGATTCCCGGCGAGGATGTCGGCCTTGCCGTCGCCGGTGACGTCGGTGATGGCGAGGGCGGAGCCGCCGTAGCCGACGATGCCACCGCCCGGGCCCTTGACGGACGTACCGCCGGAGAGGCCCTTCGCCGAGCCCCAGAGGATGGTGAGGCGGCCGGTCCCCGCGTCCTCGTTGGAGGCGGAGACGACGAGGTCTGCGTAGCCGTCGGCGTTGAGGTCGGCGCTGGTCGACCGGGTGCCGAAGCGGTCGTTGGCCTCGGAGGAGCCGGGGACGCCGGCGCTGGACTGGCTGATCCGGTAGGCGGCGCCCGCGTTGGCGCCGCTCGCCGAGCCGGGGGTGACGGAGACGTAGCCCGCGGCGGCGTAGCCGTTCGCGGTGCCGCTGGGCACGCCGGCGACGAGGTCGCGGTAGCCGTCGCCGTTGAAGTCGAACGGCTTGGCGGGCTCGGCGCCCTGGGCGGAGCCCGGCAGGACGGTGAGGCCGGCGGCCACGAGGGCGGCGCCGGTGACGGCCGCCGCCATGGTGCGTTTACGCATGAAATCTCCCGTATGAGCGGCAATGACGCAGTGTGTGATGGGCAGTTGGGGTCGGTCGTCAGCCGAGCAGGCGGCCGAAGTAGTAGGGGATGGTGTCCGCCGGCAGGCCGAGGCCCGCGGGCGTGAAGTTCTTGGAGCCGGTGGCGGTCAGTCCGTCGGCGGTGGCCGGAAGCAGCGCCGCCCGGCCGGTGTTGCCGTTCTCGCCGGGGACGCCGGCGGCGAGGTCCGCGCGGCCGTCGCCGATGTGGTCGCGCACCGCGAGGCCGTCACCGAAGCGGTCCTTGGCCTCGTTGTTGCCCGCGATCCCGGGGCTGCCCTGGTTGAAGGACTGCGCGCCGCCGTCGCCGTAGAGCAGGGTGACCGCGCCCGCGTCGGTGGCGGCGCCGATGTCCTCGCCCGGGGTGCCGATGGCGAGGTCGGCGCGGCCGTCGCCGTCGATGTCGCCCACGGCGAGCCGGTCGCCGAAGCCGTCCTGCCGCTCGGTGTCACCCGTGCCGGAGCCGGGCACGCCCGGGGTCTCCTGCGTGATGTCCTGCGGCGCCCGGGTCCCGGCCGGGCCCGCCTGGCTGCCGTAAACGACGCGCACGGTGCCGCCGTTGCCGGGCGTGACCGGGTACTCGTCCGGCTGCTCGGCCTCGGGAGTGCCGGCGGCCGCGTGGCCGTAGACGAGGTCGGCGTAGCCGTCCTTGTCGACGTCACCGGCGGCCAGCGAGCTGCCCCACGACCCGTCGTACCAGCCGCGGTCGACCACGAGTCCGGTCGCGGTGCCGCGCAGCAGCCGGCTGCCGGTGTCCTCGATGCCGGCGTAGGTGACGGCGAGGTCGGTGCGGCCGTCGCCGTTGAAGTCGCCGGCGGCGAAGTCGCGGAGGTGGGTGAAGTGCGGCATGTCGTCGTCGATGCGGGTCAGCCCGGCCGGGGTGGTGCCGCGGGTGAAGGGCCCCTTGGCATACGACAGCGAGCCCACCTCTTCGCCGTCGTTGCCGCTGACGATGTCGGCGGTGCCGTCGCCGGTGACGTCGGCGATCACCACGCCCACGCCGCCGTAGCCGTTGAAGCCGCCGCCGCTCGGGATCGTCGCGCCGCCGCTGAGGCCGGACTTGGCGCCCCAGAGGATGGTGAGCCGGCCCGCGTCGTCGTCCTCGCCGGCCGCGGAGACGACGAGATCGGCGTAACCGTCGGCGTTGAGGTCGGCGCTCTCGAAGGCGGCGCCGAAGCGGTCGTACTGCTCCGAGGAGCCGGGCACGCCCGTGCTGGACTGGCTGACCCGGTAGGCCTTCCCGGCGACCGGGCCGCTCGCGCTGCCCGGCACCACGCTGACGTAGCCGGCGTATGTCGCGCCGCCGACCGTGCCCCCGGATACCCCGGCGACGAGGTCGCGGTGGCCGTCCCCGTTGAAGTCGTACGCCTTGGCCGGCTCGGCCCCCTGGGCGGAGCCCGGCAGCGTCGAGAGGCCGGCGGCCGCGAGCGCGGCGCCGGCGAGAGCGGCGATCGTGCGTCTTCGCATGAGAGCTCCTGCGGGGGATCCGTATGAGGCCGTACGTGCCGGGAGCGGCGAGGAAAGTCTTGTGTGACGCGGGAGGCAAAACTCAGGCGTCGTGGACATGACTCACGAGTGACGTCTTTGGTTGTACGGGCCCCGCGGGCCCGCGCTCAGTGCTCCAGGACCGAGCCGAAACGGATCGCGCCGTGCGGCGGGGTCAGCCCGCCAGGTGGTAACCGAAGGACACAACGTCCCAGTTGTGACCGACATCGTCGCCGCTGATGGCGATCGAGCCGGAGCCGGACAGGCCCGAGCCGGTGCCCTGGAGCCGCCAGACGGCGCCGCCCCCTTCCGGATGCGACTCGCCCGGCGGGATCTCGCCGATCGCGCTCGCGGCCAGGTCGGCGTCGCCGTCCCGGTCGACATCCGAGAGCAGCACCCTGGAACCGAACTTGTCGCCCTTCTCGGCTGCTCCCGGCAGGCCCGAGCTGTCCTGGGTGAAATTCCGCGCGCTCGATGTGGTGACGCCGTTCGCGGAGCCGTGGAGCACGGTGAGGGCGCCGGCGTCGACGGTGGCGCCCAGGTTCTCCTTCGGGGTGCCGATGGTGAGATCGCCGTATCCGTCGCGGTTCACGTCCCCGATCGCCACCGCCGTACCGAAGGCGTCGCCCGCTTCCGCGGTGCCCGGGACGCCCGTGGTGGCCTGGCTGAACACCTGGCCGGTGCCGCTGAGTCCGGACGCGGCGCCGTAGCGGATGGTGACCCGTCCGCCGTTGGCGGCGGTGTTGTGCCGGTCGCCGAGGGCGATGTCCCCGTAGCCGTCCTTGTTCAGGTCACCGATGGCGGCACTGGAGCTGTCGGGGAGGGCCACCGGCGCGGCGAGTCCGTCCGTGCCGCCGGAGTAGAGCCAGGCGTGCGAGGAGCCCGCGGGGCCGTCCGTCTGGGCGATGAGGTCGGCCACCCCGTCGCCGCCTGCCTTGCCGGCGGTCAGATTGCGGAGGAAGTAGCCCTCGTCGGCCGGGAGCCGGCCGTTCCGGAACCCTCCGTTGCCGCCGTCGGCGGTGAAGGGTCCGCGGGCGATGACGATGGTGCCGGGGGCCTTGTTGATGGCCAGGTCGGTGCTGCCGTCGCCGTCGAAGTCGCCGGTGGCGAGGTAGGCACCGAGTACGGTCTCGTCGTGCTCGGCCGGGACGGGGACGGTCGTACCGGTGCGCAGTCCGGCTGAGCTGCCCCACACGATGGTGACGAGGCCCTGGCTGTTGTTGGGGCCGACGCCCTCGTAGGGAGCGCCGACGACGAGGTCCTCGTAACCGTCCTTGTTGAGGTCGGCGTTGACGAGCTCCTTGCCGAACTGGTCGCTGCCCTCCGGGAATCCGGGCATGGCGTCGCCGGCCTGGCTCACGGTCTGGTGCTTCGCCGGGTTCAGTCCGGAGGACGTGCCGTACACGACGGATACGAATCCGGCCTCGCTCGACCCCACCGTGCCCTCGGGCACGCCGATCGCGAGATCCCGGTAGCCGTCGCCGTTGAAGTCCCCGCGCACACCCGATCCGGCCGCGGCTGCGGTGTCGTTGAGCGTGGCGGGCAGGGTGAGGGCGGCGGCCACGAGGGCGGCCGCGCCGGCGGCTGCCGTGAGCGTGCGTCTGAGCATGGGGGTCTCCTTGTCCTGACGGTGGACGTGCGGAGAGCGGCAAAGACAAGACCGCCGACGGGGCGTAAGGGTTGTGCGGGGCCGTTGAGATGGCGGAAAACGCCGGCGGCCGCCTCCGCTGTGCTGCGGGGGCGGCCGTTCGGCGGGCGGGGCCGGGAGTTACTTCGCCGGCTCGGGCTCCGGCTCGTTCTCGTTTGCCGGGGTGCCGCCCTCGCCGGGGTCACCGCCGTCGCTCTCCACCGGGGTCTTCACCGAGTCGAGGAGCAGCTGCGCCACATCCACGACCTGCAGTTCTTCCTTCGCCTTGCCGTCGTTCTTCTTGCCGTTGACCGAGTCGGTCAGCATGACGAGGCAGAACGGGCACGCCGTGGACACGATGTCGGGGTTCAGCGACAGCGCCTCGTCCACCCGCTCGTGGTTGATGCGCTTGCCGATGCGCTCTTCCATCCACATCCGGGCGCCGCCCGCGCCGCAGCAGAAGCCGCGCTCCTTGTGGCGGTGCATCTCCTCGTTGCGGAGGCCGGGCACCTTCGCGATGATCTCGCGCGGCGGGGTGTAGATCTTGTTGTGCCGGCCCAGGTAGCAGGGGTCGTGGTACGTGATGAGCCCCTCCACCGGCGTTACGGGGATGAGCTTGCCCTCGTCCACCAGGTGCTGCAGCAGCTGGGTGTGGTGGATGACCTCGTAGTCGCCGCCGAGCTGCGGGTATTCATTGCCGAGGGTGTTGAGGCAGTGCGGGCAGGTCGCGACGATCTTCTTCGCGGACTTCGGCTTCTTCGTCGCCTCGTCCTCGTCGTCCTCCCCGAACGCGGCGTTCAGCGTCGCCACGTTCTCCATGCCGAGCTCCTGGAACAGCGGCTCATTGCCCAGCCGCCGCGCCGAGTCACCGGTGCACTTCTCGTCGCCGCCCATGATCGCGAACTTGACGCCCGCCATGTGCAGCAGCTCCGCGAAGGCCTTGGTGGTCTTCTTCGCCCGGTCCTCCAGCGCGCCCGCGCAGCCGACCCAGTACAGGTACTCGACCTCGGTCAGGTCCTCGATGTCCTTGCCGACGACCGGGACCTCGAAGTCGACCTCCTTGGTCCACTCAAGACGCTGCTTCTTGGCCAGACCCCAGGGGTTGCCCTTCTTCTCCAGGTTCTTGAGCATCGTGCCCGCCTCGCTCGGGAAGCTGGACTCGATCATCACCTGGTAGCGGCGCATGTCGACGATGTGGTCGACGTGCTCGATGTCCACCGGGCACTGCTCGACGCAGGCGCCGCAGGTGGTGCAGGACCACAGCACGTCCGGGTCGATGACGCCGTTCTCCTCGAGCGTCCCGATCAGCGGCCGCTCGGCCTCGGCCAGCGCGGCAGCCGGGACCTGGGCGAGCTGCTCCTCGGACGCCTTCTCCTCGCCCTCCATCGTCTTGCCGCCGCCGGCCAGCAGATACGGGGCCTTCGCCGCGGCGTGCTCGCGCAGCGACATGATCAGCAGCTTCGGCGACAGCGGCTTGCCGGTGTTCCAGGCCGGGCACTGCGACTGGCAGCGGCCGCACTCCGTACAGGTGGAGAAGTCCAGCAGACCCTTCCAGGAGAACTGCTCGACCTGGCTGACGCCGAAGGTGTCGTCCTCGCCCGGGTCCTCGAAGTCGATGGTCTTGCCGCCGGACGTCATCGGCTGCAGCGCGCCCAGCGCCACCGCGCCGTCGGCGTTCCGCTTGAACCAGATGTTCGGGAAGGCCAGGAAGCGGTGCCAGGCGACGCCCATCGTGGTGTTGAGGCCGATCACGGTCGCCCAGATGAAGGAGACCGAGATCTTGATCATCGCGACCAGGTAGACCACGTTCTGCAGGGTGCCGACACTCAGCCCCTTGAAGGCGGCCACCAGCGGATACGAGATGAAGTACGCCGGGTCGTAGCCCTCGACGTGGTGCATCGCGCCCTCGAGGCCGCGCAGCACCATGATGCAGAGGCCGATGGTGAGGATGACCGCCTCGACGAAGTACGCCTGCCAGGTCACCGACCCGGCGAAGCGCGACTTGCGCCCGGCCTTCGACGGCTTGCTCAGCTGCCGGATGGCGATCAGCACGGCGATGCCGACGACCGTCATCAGGCCGATGAACTCCACGTACATCTCGTACGGGAGGAAGGTGCCGAGGATCGGCAGCACCCAGTCGGCCTGGAAGAGCTGGCCCATGGCGTTGACGATGGTCAGCACCAGGGTGAGGAAGCCGACGGCGACGAACCAGTGCGCGACACCGACGATGCCCCAGCGGTTCATCCGCGTATGGCCGAGGAACTCCTTGGCCAGGGTCACGGTGCGCGCGACCGGATCGTCGGTTCTGGTGCCGGCGGGGACCGGCTGGCCGAGGCGGACGAAGCGGTAGATCTGCGCCGCGGCGCGACCGATGAGCGCTACGCCGACGGCAGTGATCACCAGCGATACGACGATGGCGGCGAGCTGCATGAGGGGCTCCTCGGGTCTGGCTTTGGAGCGGCTTCCGTACGTACTACTAAGCGGTAACTTAATGCTTCTCGGCAAGAGGTTACCCGGGTTTCCGCGCGACTCGGTAGCGACCCGACCGGTGATCTGCGTCGCCCGCCGGGCCCCACCCCGGCGCCCGTGTCCACCGGTCGGTGGACCCCCGGGTTCCACCGGTCGAGCCTGTCGGCGCCCCCGCCCCGACGGCCAGGCTTTTCTCCATGACCACTACAAGCAGCGGAATCCAGGACGTCGTGCGCTTCGACGCCGTGCGCAAGGTCTACGGCAGCGCCGCCCGTACCGCCGTCACCGCCTTGGACGACGTGACCGTGGGCCTGCGCCAGGGCAGCTTCACCGCCGTGATGGGCCCCTCAGGGTCCGGCAAGAGCACCTTCCTGCAGTGCGCGGCGGGCCTCGACACCCCGACCTCCGGCTCCGTGCGGCTCGACGGGGTGGAGCTGTCGACCCTGCGCGAGCGCGCGCTGACCCGGCTGCGCCGGGAGCGGATCGGCTTCATCTTCCAGGCGTTCAATCTGATGCCGTCGCTGAGCGTCGTCGACAACATCAAGCTCCCGCTGCGCCTCGCGGGCCGCCGCCCCGACCGGGCCGTGGTGGACGAGATGATCGAACGGGTCGGCCTGGCCGACCGCCGCCGCAACCGCCCCGGCGAGCTGTCCGGCGGCCAGCAGCAGCGCGTCGCCATCGCCCGCGCCCTGGTCACCCGCCCGGTGGTGCTCTTTGCCGACGAGCCGACCGGCGCCCTCGACTCCCGTACCGCCCGCGAGGTGCTGACGCTGCTGCGGGAAGCGGTGCGGCTGCAGGGCCAGACGATCGTGATGGTCACCCACGACCCGGTGGCCGCGGCGCACGCGGACCGGGTGCTGTTCCTCTCCGACGGCCGTATCGCCGGCGCGCTGGACCGCCCGAGCGCCGAGCGGATCGCCGAGTCCTTCACCCGTCTCGACACGATCGCCGCCGGGGGTGGCGTCCGATGATCCGCCTCGCACTGAGCACGCTGCGCTTCCACAAGGGCGGCTTCCTCGCCTCGTTCCTCGCCGTGTTCCTGGGCGCCGCGATCGTCATGGGCGCCGGCGGCCTGCTGGAGACCGGCATCCACGCCGCGGTGCAGCCGGAGCGGCACACGGCCCCGATCGTGGTCACCGGTGACCAGCGCTATCACGGCACGGCTAGCGACGAGGTCTTCCCGGAGCGGGTCCGCCTGGACGGCGGGCTCGCCGATGAGCTGGCGGCGCAGCCCGGGGTGGCTCGGGCGGTGCCGGACGGGACCGCTGGCCGGGTCGACGCGATCGGCGTGCACCCCGAGCCGGGCGCCGACCCGGGCACGGTCGAGAAGGCCGTGGAGCGGCTGGTCGACGGCCGCCAGGTCGCCGTCCTGACCGGCGACGAGCGCGGCCGCGCGGAGCACCCCGACGTGGTCGGCGACGCCGACGACCTGGTGGCGCTGGCCGCCGCGTTCGGCGGGCTCTCGGCCATGGTGACCGTCTTCGTCGTCGCCGCCACCCTGGGCCTTTCGGTACGGCACCGGCACCGCGAGCTCGCCCTGTTGCGGGCCACCGGCGCCACCCCCGGCCAGCTGCGCCGGCTGGTGCTGGGCGAGACGACGCTGCTGGCGGCGGCCGCCATCGCGCTGGCCTGGCCGGTGGGCGGGCGGGCAGGCCGGTGGCTGCTCGACGCCTTCGCCGGCTTCGGCGTGGTCCCGGACGCGCTGGCCTACCGGGCCGGCACCGTCCCGCTGATCACCGGCGCGGCCGCCGCCCTGCTGACCGCCGTGGCGGCCGCCTTCATCGCCGCCGCCACGGCCGTACGGACCAAGCCCGTCGAGGCACTGGCGGAGGCGGCCACCGAGCGCCGCCGCTTCAGCCGGTTCCGTATCGGCCTGGGCATCGCCTTCCTCGCCGGGGGCGTCGCGCTCGCCATCGGTACCGCGGGCGCGGACGGCCCGGACGCCGCCGGGGTGGCGACCCCGGCCGCCATGGTGTGGACGGCCGGATTCGCGCTGCTCGGGCCGCTGCTCGCCAAGGGCATCACGCGCCTGCTCGGCCCGGTGCTGCGGGCGGTGGGCGGCAACGCGGGACGGCTCGCCGAGGCGGAGGCCCGGGCGCGTACGGCCCGGCTGGCCGGTGCGGTGCTGCCGGTCATGCTGGCCACCGGGCTGGCGCTGTCGCTGACGTACATGCAGACCACGCAGGCGGACGCCGCCGACGCGGCGTACGACAAGTCGCTGCGGGCGGACCTGGTGGTCAGCGCCGACGGCAAGGGCGGCCTGCCGCAGGGGCTGGTGGACGACGCCGCGGCTCTGCCCGGCGTCGCGGCGGCCTCGGCCCGGGTGGACAGCCAGGGCTTCATCGAGCCCGCGGAGCTGGCCGGCCGCGTGGTGAAGGAGGACGCGGGCGAGAGCGCCCCGGACGCTCCCGCCATGGCGCTGCTCGGGGTCACGGCGGCGGGAGTGGAGCGGACGACCGCCTTCCGGGCCGCCACCGGCGACCTCGGGAAGCTGCGCGGCGATACGGTCGCCCTCCCCACCCGCTACGCCGCGGGCTACGACCTCGGCGACACCGTCCCCATGCGGCTGGGCGACGGCACCCGGGCCGGCCTGCGGCTGGTGGCCACGGTGGACGCGGAGCGCGGTTACGAGACCGCGCTGCTGCCCGCCGCGCTGCTCGCTGCCCACACGGACGCGGGCGTCGTACCGCAGCTGCTGGTGACGGCCGAGCCGGGGGCGGACCGGGCGGAGCTCGCCGCGTCGCTGGCCGACCGGCACCCGGGCCTCAAGGTCACCGACCGGGAGGCGCTGCTCCTCGCCCGCGCGGACCAGGACGACACCCAGGCCGGCATGGCCTACCTCGTCCTGGCGGTGGTCGTCGGTTACGCCGCCATCGCCCTGGTGAACTCGCAGATTCTGGCGGCGCTGGCACGGCGGCGTGAGTTCTCGGTGCTGCGGCTGATCGGCGCCGGACGGCGCCAGGTGCTCGGGATGACCGTGGCGGAGGGCGCCCTCGTGGCCACGGCGGGGCTGCTGCTGGGCACGCTGGTGGCGGCTGCCACGTTGGTTCCCTTGAGCGTGAGTGTGCAGGGGGCGCTGCTGCCCAGCGGTCCGTGGTGGATCGCCGCTGCGGTGATCGCGACGGCCCAGGCCCTCGTCATCGGGACGGCCTCCCTCTCGACGCTCTCCATCCTGCGCCGACCTGCGAAAACGCAGCAAACCTGAGCCAGATCCACTCACATCGTTTGCCTCTGCCGGGAGGGCATGGCACTCTTGAGCCAACCAAGCTCAAGTTAGACGCATCCGGAGGATAGCGACATGGCACGTGCGGTCGGCATCGACCTGGGCACGACGAACTCGGTCGTCAGTGTTCTCGAAGGCGGTGAGCCCACCGTCATCACCAACGCCGAGGGCGCCAGGACCACGCCGTCCGTCGTCGCCTTCGCCAAGAACGGCGAGGTGCTCGTCGGCGAGGTGGCCAAGCGCCAGGCGGTTACCAACGTGGACCGGACCATCCGTTCCGTGAAGCGTCACATGGGCACGGACTGGAAGCAGGCGATCGACGGCAAGGACTTCACGCCGCAGCAGATCTCCGCCTTCATCCTGCAGAAGCTGAAGCGCGACGCCGAGTCGTACCTGGGCGAGAAGGTGACCGACGCGGTCGTCACCGTCCCGGCGTACTTCAACGACTCGGAGCGCCAGGCCACCAAGGAAGCCGGTGAGATCGCGGGTCTGAACGTCCTGCGTATTGTCAACGAGCCGACTGCCGCCGCCCTCGCCTACGGGCTGGAGAAGGACGACCAGACCATTCTGGTCTTCGACCTCGGCGGCGGCACCTTCGACGTCTCGCTGCTCGAGATCGGCGACGGCGTGGTGGAGGTCAAGGCCACCAACGGTGACAACCACCTCGGTGGTGACGACTGGGACCAGCGCGTCGTCGACTACCTGGTCAAGCAGTTCCAGAACGGCCACGGCGTCGACCTGTCCAAGGACAAGATGGCGCTGCAGCGGCTCCGCGAGGCCGCCGAGAAGGCGAAGATCGAGCTCTCCAGCTCCACCGAGACCACGATCAACCTGCCGTACATCACCGCCTCCGCCGAGGGCCCCCTGCACCTCGACGAGAAGCTCACCCGCTCGCAGTTCCAGCAGCTCACCGCTGACCTGCTCGAGCGCTGCAAGACCCCGTTCCACAACGTCATCAAGGACGCCGGCATCCAGCTGTCCGAGATCGACCACGTGGTGCTCGTGGGCGGCTCGACCCGTATGCCGGCCGTCGCCGAGGTCGTCAAGGAGCTGACCGGCGGCAAGGACGCCAACAAGGGCGTCAACCCGGACGAGGTCGTCGCCATCGGCGCGGCCCTCCAGGGCGGCGTGCTCAAGGGCGAGGTCAAGGACGTCCTGCTGCTGGACGTCACCCCGCTGTCGCTTGGCATTGAGACCAAGGGCGGCATCATGACCAAGCTGATCGAGCGCAACACCACGATCCCGACCAAGCGGTCCGAGACCTTCACGACTGCCGAGGACAACCAGCCCTCCGTGCAGATCCAGGTCTTCCAGGGCGAGCGCGAGATCGCGGCGTACAACAAGAAGCTCGGCATGTTCGAGCTCACCGGCCTGCCGCCGGCGCCGCGCAATGTGCCGCAGATCGAGGTCACCTTCGACATCGACGCCAACGGCATCATGCACGTGGCCGCGAAGGACCTCGGCACCGGCAAGGAGCAGAAGATGACCGTCACCGGCGGCTCCGCGCTGCCGAAGGACGACATCGACCGCATGATGCGCGAGGCCGAGCAGTACGCGGAGGAGGACCACCAGCGCCGCGAGGCCGCCGAGACCCGTAACCAGGCCGAGCAGCTCGTCTACACCACCGAGAAGTTCCTCAAGGACAACGAGGAGAAGGTCCCCGGTGACGTGAAGACCGAGGTCGAGGAGGCCATCTCCGACCTCAAGGAGAAGCTGAAGGGCGAGGACATCTCGGCCATCCGCGAGGCCACCGAGAAGGTCGCCTCCACCAGCCAGAAGCTGGGCCAGGCGCTCTACGCCGACGCCCAGGGCGCGCAGGCGGCGGGCGGCCCCGAGGATGCCACCGCGGACGCCGGTGACGGTGCTCAGGCCGGCGCCGACGACGACGTGGTGGACGCCGAGATCGTCGACGACGAGAACCAGAAGAAGGACGGTGCCGCGTGACGGAGGAGACTCCGGGCCGCGAGGAGCAGCCCGACGTCCCCGCCGACAACGGCACGCCGGACCAGGCCGGCTCTCCGGAGCAGGCAACCGCCGGGTCCGCCCCTGAGGGGGCGGCCCCGGCCGGCCCGGACGGGGACGCAGCACAGGAGCAGGACGAGCAGGGGGAGCAAGGAGAAAGCACCCCCGTGGACGTCGCGCTCACCGCGCAGCTCGACCAGGTCCGTACGGCCCTCGACGAGCGCACCAAGGACCTGCAGCGCCTGCAGGCGGAGTACCAGAACTACCGCCGCCGGGTGGACCGGGACCGGATCGCGGTCAAGGAGGTCGCGATCGCGAACCTGCTGACCGAGCTGCTGCCGGTGCTCGACGACGTCGGCCGCGCGCGCGATCACGGCGAGCTGGTCGGCGGCTTCAAGTCGGTGGCCGAGTCGCTGGAGACGGTCGTCGCCAAGATGGGTCTGATGCAGTTCGGCAAGGAGGGCGAGCCCTTCGACCCGCTGATCCACGAGGCGCTGATGCACTCGTATTCGCCGGATGTCACCGAGACCACGTGCGTGCAGATTCTGCAGCCCGGGTACCGGATCGGCGAGCGTACGATCCGCCCCGCGCGGGTCGCGGTCGCCGAACCGCAGCCCGGAGCGGCCGGCGCCGCGAACGACGAGGCGGCGGGGGCATCGGGTTCGGGAGCATCGGGGGCGTCGGAGGCCAAGCAGGCCGACGGCGGCACCGGCGGCGACGAAGCGGACAAGGAGAACGGTGGCCCGGACGAGGGCTGACGCGGCTCGGGAGGAGGGACGCCGGGGATGAGCACCAAGGACTTCATCGAGAAGGACTATTACAAGGTCCTCGGCGTCCCGAAGGACGCCACCGAGGCCGAGATCAAGAAGGCGTACCGCAAGCTCGCCCGCGAGTTCCACCCGGACGCCAACAAGGGCGACGCCAAGGCCGAGGAGCGCTTCAAAGAGGTCTCCGAGGCCAATGACGTGCTCGGCGACCCCAAGCGCCGCAAGGAGTACGACGAGGCTCGCACGCTGTTCGGCAACGGCGGCCTGCGCACCGGCCCCGGCGGCCCCGGCGGCAACTTCAACTTCGACCTCGGCGACCTCTTCGGCGGCACCCCGCCGGGCGGCGGCACCGGCTCCGGCGGCGGCTTCGGCGGCGGGCTCGGCGACGTCTTCGGCGGCCTGTTCAACCGCACCGGCACGGGCACCCGCACCCAGCCGCGGCGCGGCCAGGACATCGAGTCCGAGGTGACGCTGAGCTTCACGGAGGCGGTGGACGGCGCGACGGTCCCGTTGCGCATGTCATCTTCCGCCCCCTGCAAGGCCTGTTCGGGTACGGGCGACAAGAACGGCACGCCGCGGGTGTGCCCGACGTGCGTCGGTACCGGCCAGGTGTCGCGGGGCGGAGGCGGCGGCTTCTCGCTGACCGACCCCTGCGTGGACTGCAAGGGCCGCGGCCTGATCGCGGAGAACCCGTGCGAGATCTGCAAGGGCAGCGGCCGCGCGAAGTCGTCCCGCACCATGCAGGTCCGGATCCCGGCGGGCGTCTCCGACGGCCAGCGGATCCGGCTGCGCGGCAAGGGCAGCCCCGGTGAACGGGGCGGCCCGGCAGGCGACTTGTACGTGGTCGTGCACGTCGACGCCCATCCGGTCTTCGGCCGCAAGGGCGACAACCTCACGGTGACGGTCCCGGTGACCTTCCCGGAAGCGGCCCTCGGCGGCGAGGTCTCGGTACCGACCCTGGGTGGCCCTCCCGTAAAGCTGAAGCTGCCCCCGGGCACCCCCAACGGCCGCACCATGCGCGCCCGCGGCAAGGGCGCGGTTCGCAAGGACGGCACGCGGGGAGACCTTCTCGTGACGGTGGAAGTCGCCGTCCCGAAGGATCTGGACGAGACGGCGACCGAGTCGCTCGAGGCGTATCGCGACGCCACGGAGGGTGAGGACCCCCGGGCGGAGCTGTTCAAGGCCGCGAAGGGAGCATGAGGATGAACGGCGGTCGAGGCGGTCGCGGAGGCCGCAACCCCTACGAGCTGACCGAAGAGACCCCGGTCTACGTCATCTCGGTAGCAGCCCAGCTCTCCGGCCTGCACCCGCAGACCCTCCGCCAGTACGACCGCCTCGGCCTGGTCTCCCCCGACCGCACGGCGGGGCGGGGCCGCCGCTACTCCGCCCGCGACATCGACCTGCTCCGCACGGTCCAGCAGCTCTCGCAGGACGAGGGCATCAACCTGGCGGGCATCAAGCGCATCATCGAGCTGGAGAACCAGGTCGCGGCGCTGCAGGCGCGGTGCGCCGAGCTGCAGGACGCCGTGGACGGCGCGGCAGCGGCGATGCAGCAGCGAGAGGCAGCGGTGCACGCGTCGTACCGGCGGGACTTGGTGCCTTATCAGCAGGTGCAGCAGACGAGCGCGCTGGTGGTGTGGAAGCCGAAGCGGGGGCGGGGGCAGTAGTCAGCGGACGACTACCTCGATTCCGCTGGGAAGCGAGTCCCTGCGGAAGTCGCTGCTGTACGAAGGCGCGTCGAGCGTGAGGCGGGTCATGCCCGGGAAGAGCCCGGCCAGCCGGGACAGACCCTGGGTGCCGAGCTGATCGCGGTCGACGATGGTGAGATCGTTCACGTTCGGCAGCGCCACCCCTTCGGGCGCATCGATCAGGGCGTTCGGCGTCAGCCGGAGCTTCCGCAGCTCCGGCAGCTCGCCGAGCACCGCCCAGTCCGCGCGGTCGCCCGGGCTGCTTCGCCAGCCCAGGAAGAGCGACGACAGGCCCAGGAATCTGCGCAACGCCCGCAGATCCGCCACGGTGGCCGTCATCAGGTTGAGACTCACCAGCTCTGGCATGGGCGGCAGTTGCCCCAGCTCCAGTGGGACGTCCCGCGAGGGGGACAGTGAGAGAAGCCGCAGTTGCCCCAGGGTGGCCAGTAGCCCGGGCAGATCTGCCAGCCGCGGGACCTCGTCCAGCACCAGCCCGGTTAGCGGCAGTTCGGCGATACCGGTGAGGTCGCGGAGGCGGGGGCAGTTGGAAAACCGGACGTACGTCAGCGTGGACTCATCAGCTAGGAACGCCGGATCCTCGAGATGCTGGTGATCCTGCATGACGAGATTCGTGAGCCGGGCTGTCGCCACGTAGCTCTGCAGCTCCGTCAGGTCGATGGTTCCCCGGGTTTCGAGCATGGAGCGGGTGCCCAGCGCCTTCAGCACACGCAGTTCGGCATCGGAGGTGACGGTGAAGTACAGCTGGAGGGGGTCGAGTCGGGAGATGACCTCCGCCGCGTAGTCCTCGCTGTCGAAGCGGTGCCACGCCCACACGAGCTGACGCCGTACGTTCAGCGAGGGGTGTTTGGCGTACTGGGAGAGGAAACCGATGGCTCGGTCCGACTCGACGTGCGACGCCGCGACGATGACCGGATGAGCCGTGCCGGCCTCGGCCTCCTCGGGGGCCGGGAGCAGATCGAGAACGATGGGGCCGGCCGCGGCGAGTGACCGTGCCTCCTCCAGAGTGGAGGGCGGGATGAGCCGTTCCACCTGCTGCTCCACGGCCTCCCGGACCATGGGATCCAGTTCCGCGGAGTGCTCCAGGCAGGCCATGGCCAGCAGACGGACCCGCATGGCGAGCACGGCCGCCGTTTCCCCGGGCCTTTCAGCGTGCCAGTCGGCCTCTCTCAGCAGTTCCCGGAGAATCTGATCCCGTTCTCGGGGCCGGGCCTGGGCCACCGCCATGCGGATGACGTCTTCCCACTGGTCGTCCGAGGCGTGGGTGGCCAGCAGGCCGATGTCGCCCTCCTGCACGGCCGCGCGGGCGCCGAGGTAGTCCTGGAACGTGCGATGCACGAAGTCCACGGCGTCAGGGCCCGGCTCGCGCAGCAGGCCGCTGCGGTCCCGGAAGTGCTCGAGGACGGCGGAATCCTCGCCCAGCGCGGCCAGTTCGGGGACGGACGGCAGGGCGCCATGAATGATGAGCAGCGCCCGGTCGCGGGTCATCTCGGTGCGGCCGTTGCGGATCAGCCAGTACGCCAGCCGTTGCAGCACCTGCAGCTGCGGCTCCTCCCGCGGGTCGGGGCCCGTCATGTCGCGCTCACGGTCGCGGCGGGCGAGCAGCATCGACAGGGCTGCCTCATACAGCTCCTTGCGGCCGCGAGGGAGGTAGCCGCGGCGGTCGCGGTTCAGCGCGCACATCAGGCCGCACATCAGCGGGTTGGTGGCCAGCCGGCCGAGATCGGGCTTGGCGCGTACGGCGGCGCGAAGCTGGTTCTCGTACACCGGCAGCCGGGCATCCTCGTCGCCGCCAGTGCGTACGGCGGTGTGCCAGCGGTGAATGAAGTCGGCGACCGCCGTGGCGCCCATGGGCGCGAGGGTGAGTTCTGTGAAGCCTTCCGCGGCCAGCCAGTCCTCGTCGACCGCGGACGGCCGGGAGGTGACCAGCCAGCGATTGCCGGGATAGGCGTCGATGAGGTCCGTCAACCAGCGCTGGACGCGGGGCCGCTCACCCTTGGGTACTTCGTCGATGCCGTCCACCAACAGGAGTCCGCGGCCGGCGGTCAGCACCCGGTACTCCCAGCTGCGTGGCTGCGAGCCCGCCAGCGGGCAGTCGGTCTTCGCGAGGAAGTCCGTGGGCGCGGGCAGCCGTTCGTCCTTCCGGGTCAGGGTCCGCAGTGGCAGCACGAAGGGCACGAGGCCGCGCAGGTACGCCATGTGCTCGCCCGGGGCACGGGCCGTGGAGACGGCGAGCCACTGCACGAGGGTGGTCTTTCCGGAGCCGGCGGCGCCACGCAGCAGCACCCGATCGTGCTGGGCCAGCACTTGGTCGGCGGGAACGATGACCGGGCCGCTCGGCTCGAACTGCTCCGGGAAGGATTCATCCTGGGCGGACCGCTGTGCGGCCGGCGCGGGCGCCGTCGCCTCCAGCCGCATATACGCCGCGTCGAGCGGCCACTTCGCCGGTGAGTGGGCCAGGTCGACGCCGTAAATCGTGAGCTTGCCGTGCCGCCGTGTCACATATCCGAGATAGTCCCGTTCGAAGGCGGCATCCTGCGCGTCCGGCCGTGGCGTACGGGCTATGAGCTCATCCGTCTTCGCGATCAGCTCCGCCTGTCGGCGGGTCTGGGCGACGAGCGTGGTCGCGACGAAGGTGGAGCGCTGGGTGAAGAAGTGCAGGATGTGCAGGCAGGCGAGATCGAGCAGGCGGTCGTGGAGGTGGGCGGCGTCTGCGGACAGGTGCCGCTCGGGGTGTCCGCCGGTGGCGCGCAGCTGGTGCGCGAGCTTCTCGGGGCCGAGCTCGACCGCCTCGACGTCGGTGAGGGTGAGGTCGCCGAGGCCACGCAATGACGCGGCGAGCGCGTCGGCGACGGCGGTCTCCTCGTCCGGCGGTACGGGCCGCTCCCCGCTCCGTAACGCCTGCTCGACCAGCTTCTGCGCAAGCTTGCGCAGCTCACGGTCGCCGAGCGCACGCTTCTCGCCTTTGAAGGACACCAGCCCGGACAGCCGCACCGGCTGGCCGGGGACAGCGACCTCGGCACCTGGTCCGTCCTTCACGAACAGCCGCGCCACCAACGGTCCAATAACGCCGGACGCGACCTTTAGTCCGACCGTGCTCGGCTCCATCCGCCCCCCTTGTCATGCTGCCGTCCAGCCTAGGCCGGAGACTCGTCTCCTGCCTCTGCGTCGAGCACGTCCTGCACCACGCGTGACAAGTCTTCCTCGGAAGGGAGCAGCGCCTTGGCGCTCGGCGGCAGCGTCGTGTACGTGGAGACGGCCAGGGGCCGGTTGTTGGCATCGAGGGCCATCTGCACGGCCGCCCGGTTGCGTTTCGATCCGACGAGGATGCCGATGGTGCTGTCGTCCCGGTCCGGGTCGCGGACGAGGCGGTCGACCACCTCGACGTAGAAGCCGAGCTTGCCGACGTGCTCGGGCCTGGCCTCCTTGGTCTTGAGCTCGATGACGACGTAGCGGTGCAGCTTGAGGTGATAGAAGAGCAGGTCGATGCGGAACTCATCGCCGCCGATCAGAACGGGGTACTGCCTGCCGACGAAGGCGAAGCCGACGCCCAGCTCGGTGAGGAAGCGGACGATGTTCGCGACGATGGCGTCCTCGAGCTCGCGCTCCCCGAAGTTCTTGTCCAGGGAGAGGAAGTCCAGTCGGTACGGGTCCTTGATCAGGTCCTTGCTGAGGCCGGAGTCGTCGGGGAGGGCGGCCGGGAAGTTGTTGTCCGCGGCGCCCTGGGTGCGGTGCAGCTCCTGGGCGATGCAGTGCTCCAGCCAACCGCGGGACCAGCCGTGCCGGGCGGCCTCGGTGGCGTAGAAGTGCATGGCGGCAGGGGTCTTCACGCGGCTGACGAGGACGGTGATGTGGCCCCAGGGCAATTGTGCAACGGGCTGTTGCACAATTGGCTCCGGCCAGGTGCGGGCCATCTGCTGCATGTACATCAGGTTGCGGCGAGAGAAGCCGCGCTGGTTCGGGAAGGCCGTCTTCAGGTCCGTTGAGAGCCTGTCGACTACCTTCGCCCCCCAGCCCTCCTCGGCCTGCCGCTTGAGGATCAGGTGTCCGATCTCCCAGTACATCTGCACCAGTTCGGTGTTGACCGCCCGCTGGGCGCGCAGGCGGGCGCGGGAGACGGTGTTCTTCACGTCGCCGAGGAGGTCGCCGTACCAGGCCGGCAGGGTGGTGCCCTGCTGCGCGGGTACGGTGGGCTTGTTGCTGACGTTCTCGTTCATGACGGCGAGAATCGCTCAACTCACCGCAGTACATAGGTGCATTGGTGGCTATAGCACCTGATCAGGCGACTTTCGAACGCACTGTTGACGGGTGGCGGCCGTTCAGACCCGCCCCATCGCCCGCCTCAGCTCGATCTCGATGCAGACCCGGTCCGGGTTCGGGGATGGGGTGCGGCCGTAGCGTTCCGTGTAGCGGCGTATGGCTTCCTCGATGGACGCCGTGTCGGTGCGTACGTGGGCGATGCCCTCCAGGGTGGCCCAGCGGCGGCCCGCTACCTGGCAGAGGGCGACCGGGGCGCCGGCCGGGGCGGCGAGGACGTTGGCGACCTTGCGGCTTGCCTTGTTCGCGATCACTCGGGCCAGGCGCCCCTCCGGGTCGTACGTCGCGCCGACCGGGACTACGTGCGGTGTGCCGTCGGGGCGTGGCGTGGTGAGGGTCGGAAGGTGGTACTCCTGCCAGAAGGCCAGGAAGTCCGGGGCGGGGGCGTGCAGGGCGATCGTCACGGGCGGAAAGCGTACGCCGCGCGCGGGGTGCGGCCGCGGGCGCGGGGGCGGAACCTGGAGGGGTGTGAGGCGTGCCACAGCGTCGCCGGTGGCGGGACCGGGCTCGTGACTGGCTCGCGCAAGGTTGAGTGGAATAGACTCAACTTAATTCAGGTTGGCCTGGGCAGGCAGCAGAACAGCAGGAGGAGCACACAGCAGTGGATGCGGAGCTGACCAACAAGAGCCAGGAAGCGATCAGCGGAGCCAATAGCCGGGCCGTCGAGGGCGGGCACCCGGACATCACGCCCGCGCACCTCCTGCTCGCCCTGCTCGAGGGGCAGGACAACGAGAATCTGCAGGATCTGCTCGCCGCCGTCGGTGCCGATCAGTCCGCGCTGCGGTCGGGGGCGGAAGCCGCTCTCGCCGGCATCCCGCGCGTGCAGGGGTCGACCGTCTCGCCGCCGCAGGCCAGCCGCGAGCTGCTCGCCGTCATCTCCGACGCCGCGCAGCGGGCGAAGGAGCTCGGGGACCAGTACGTGTCCACCGAGCATCTGCTGATCGGGATCGCCGCCAAGGGCGGGGCCACCGGCGACCTGCTCGACAAGCAGGGCGCCTCCGCGAAGAAGCTGCTCACCACCTTCGAGGACCAGCGCGGCGGCAAGCGCGTCACCAGCAAGGATCCCGAGGGGACCTATAAGGCCCTGGAGAAGTTCGGGACCGACTTCACCACCGCCGCCCGCGAAGGCAAGCTCGACCCCGTCATCGGACGGGACCACGAGATCCGGCGCGTGGTGCAGGTGCTGTCGCGCCGTACCAAGAACAACCCCGTCCTCATCGGCGAGCCGGGCGTCGGCAAGACTGCCGTCGTCGAGGGCCTCGCCCAGCGCATCGTGAAGGGGGACGTTCCCGAGTCCCTCAAGAACAAGCGCCTCGTCGCCCTCGACCTCGGCGCCATGGTCGCCGGCGCGAAGTACCGCGGGGAATTCGAGGAGCGGCTGAAGACCGTCCTCGCCGAGATCAAGGAGAGCGACGGGCAGGTCATCACCTTCATCGACGAGCTGCACACCGTCGTGGGCGCCGGCGCCGGCGGCGACTCCGCCATGGACGCGGGCAACATGCTCAAGCCCATGCTCGCCCGCGGCGAGCTGCGCATGGTCGGCGCCACCACCCTCGACGAGTACCGCGAGCGGATCGAGAAGGACCCGGCCCTGGAGCGGCGCTTCCAGCAGGTGCTGGTGGCGGAGCCGAGCGTCGAGGACTCCATCGCCATCCTGCGCGGGCTCAAGGGGCGCTACGAGGCGCACCACAAGGTCGCCATCTCCGACTCCGCCCTCGTGGCCGCCGCCACCCTCTCCGACCGGTACATCACCTCCCGCTTCCTCCCCGACAAGGCCATCGACCTGGTCGACGAGGCGGCCTCCCGGCTCCGTATGGAGATCGACTCCTCCCCGATGGAGATCGACGAGCTGCAGCGCGCCGTCGACCGCCTGAAGATGGAGGAGCTCGCGCTCGAGAGGGAGACCGACCCCGCCTCCCGCGACCGGCTGGCCAGGCTGCAGAAGGACCTCGCCGACAAGGAGGAGGAGCTGCGCGGCCTCACCGCCCGCTGGGAGAAGGAGAAGCAGGGGCTGAACCGCGTCGGCGAGCTCAAGGAGAAGCTCGACGAGCTGCGCGGCACCGCCGAGCGCGCCCAGCGCGACGGCGACTTCGACACCGCCTCCAAGCTGCTCTACGGCGAGATCCCGACCCTGGAGCGCGAGCTCGAGGAGGCCAGCGAGGCCGAGGCGGAGGCCGCCAAGGACACCATGGTCAAGGACGAGGTCGGCTCCGACGACATCGCCGACGTCGTCGCCTCCTGGACCGGCATCCCCGCCGGGCGGCTGCTCGAGGGCGAGACGCAGAAGCTGCTGCGCATGGAGGACGAGCTCGGCAAGCGGCTGATCGGGCAGGCCGAGGCGGTACGGGCCGTGTCCGACGCCGTCCGCCGCTCCCGCGCCGGGATCTCCGACCCCGACCGCCCCACCGGCTCCTTCCTCTTCCTCGGCCCGACCGGCGTCGGCAAGACCGAGCTGGCGAAGTCGCTCGCCGACTTCCTCTTCGACGACGAGCGGGCGATGGTCCGCATCGACATGAGTGAGTACGGCGAGAAGCACAGCGTCGCGCGCCTGGTCGGGGCGCCGCCCGGCTATGTCGGGTACGAGGAGGGCGGCCAGCTCACCGAGGCCGTGCGCCGGCGCCCGTACAGCGTCGTGCTCCTCGATGAGGTGGAGAAGGCGCACCACGAGGTCTTCGACATCCTGCTCCAGGTCCTCGACGACGGCCGGCTCACCGACGGCCAGGGCCGGACGGTCGACTTCCGCAACACCATCCTGATCCTCACCTCCAACCTCGGCTCGAACTATCTCGTCGACCCGCTGCTGAAGGAGGACGAGAAGAAGGAGAAGGTTCTGGAGACGGTCCGGGCATCCTTCCGCCCCGAGTTCCTGAACCGGCTCGACGACGTGGTCGTCTTCCACCCTCTGGGCGGCGAGCAGCTCGGCCGGATCGCCCGGATCCAGCTCGCCCACCTCCAGCGCCGCCTCGCAGAGCGTCGCCTGACGCTGCAGGTCAGCGACGAGGCGCTGGCCTGGCTCGCCCGCCTCGGCGTGCCCGAGGGCGAGACATCCGCGGACATCTCGTACGGCGCCCGCCCCCTCCGCCGCCTCGTCCAGACGGCGATCGGCGACCAGCTGGCCCGCGAGATCCTCGCCGGCGAGGTCAAGGACGGCGACACGGTCCGGGTGGACGTCGCGGGCGACGGACTGCTGGTGGGACCGGCGGCCTGACCTCCGCCCCCACGCCCTGACCTCCGGGGTTGCCACACGGGGTCCGGGATGGGAGAGGATGGCGGTTACGCGTATGAAGGGAAATCCACGGTGAGCATCGACCCGTCCTCGATTCCGAATTTCGGCGGGGGCCAGCCAGAACCGGAGTCCGGTCCGCCCGCCGGGCCGATCATCCCCGACCAGGATCTGGTCAAGCAGCTCCTGGACCAGATGGAGCTGAAGCACGTCGTCGACGACGAGGGTGACCTCGCCGCGCCGTGGGAGCAGTTCCGCACGTACTTCATGTTCCGCGGTGAGGACGAGCAGCAGATCTTCTCGGTCCGCACCTTCTACGACCGCGAGCACTCCATCGACGACAAGCCGCGCCTGCTCGAGGTCATCGACGAGTGGAACGCCCGCACGCTGTGGCCGAAGGTCTACTCCCACACCCACGACGACGGCGGCGTCCGCCTGATCGGCGAGGCGCAGATGCTGATCGGCACCGGCGTCTCGCTGGAGCACTTCGTGTCGTCCACGGTGAGCTGGGTGCAGGCGTCGGTCCAGTTCGACAAGTGGCTGATCGAGCAGCTGGGCCTCGCGGCCGAGGTCGACGGCGACGGCGACGAGAAGCCGGGCGACGACGAGGCCTGAGCGGCGTCGCAGCAGCGTAAACGGGGTCCGGGGCGGCAATGCCCCGGACCCCGTTCCCGTTCTCGCTCTAGCGCTGCGTCGACGGCGGCGCGTCGTCCGCCCCCGTCCCCCACTCCGACGGCTCGGCGCCGACCTCGAAGGACAGCTCGCCGGCCCGCCGCAGCTCATCCGTCGACAGCCACGTGTGCGACTGCGCCGCGCCGTCCACCGCCACCGACTGGATGTAGCGGTCGGTGTCCGACGCGCCCTCCGCGCTGATCCGCAGGTGCCCGCGCGGGTAGTAGTCGCGGTCCAGCGTCAGATCCACGCGGTCGAAGACCGGCGTCGACAGGCCCCAGGTGTCCGTCCCCGGGAAGACCGGGAAGACGCCCATCGACGACAGCACCATCCACGACGACATCGTGCCGAGGTCGTCGTTCCCGGTGACCCCGTTCGGCGCGTCGGTGAAGAGCGTCAGCGCGGCGTGCACCACGTCCGTCGTCTTGTACGGGCTGCCGGTCGAGAGATACGTGTACGGCGCGATCAGGTCCGGTTCGTTCTGCGGGTTGTACTTGTCGGCGTTGTAGTAGTCGTACGCGCCGTTCACCCACACCTCGCGGGCCGTCTTCTCCGGGTCCTTCAGCAGCTCTTCGTACGCGAAGAAGGAGTCGAGCCGCTGCTCGGTGGCGGCGCGGCCGCCGATGACATCCATCAGGCCCGGGATGTCCTGCGGCACCAGCCAGGTGTACTGCCAGGACGTCCCCTCGTGGAAGCCCTCGCCCTTCGCCGGGTCCGGATCGCTGGTGAAGGCGCCGGAAGCGTCCCGCGCCCGGAAGAACTTCGTCTCCGGGTCCACCAGTTCGCGATAGTTCTGCGACCGCTCGGCATAGCGCTTCGCGTCCGCCTCATGGCCGAGCTTACGGGCCATCTCCGACAGCGCGGCGTCCGCCAGCGCGTATTCGAGCGTGGCCGACGCGCCGTGCTGGAAGTCGTTGTCGCCCGGCTTGTGCGGGTGCTCGGGATCCAGCGGGACGAAGCCGTCGCGGAGGTATTCGGCGTTCCCCGCCCGGCCCGCGTACTGCGAGTCGGCGGGCGGCACCCCGTCCGCGTTCTTCTTCAGCGCTGCGTACGCCCTCTCCTCGTGGCCCTTCAGCAGCCCCTGCCGGTAGGCGTTGGTGAGGAAGGGGGTGACCGGGTCGCCGGTCATGATGTTCGTCTCGACCGTGCCGTAACCCCACTTGGGCAGCCAGCCGCCCTGCTCGTCGACCTTCAGCAGCGACAGCGCCATGTCCCGGGACTCGTCCGGCGCGAGCAGCGAGAGCAGCTGCGCCTGGGTGCGGTACGTGTCCCAGAGCGACCAGTTCTGGTAGTACGTGAAGCCGCGCTCGGCCCGGTGGATCTTCTGGTCCCAGCCGGTGTAGCGGCCGTCCACGTCGGTGCCCGTGTTGGGGTGCAGGAGCGCGCGGTAGAGCGCGGAGTAGAAGGTGCGCCGGCGCTCGTCGCTGCCGCCCTCGACCTTGACCTGCTGCAGGCGGCTTTCCCAGGTGGCCTGGGCCTTGTCCTTCGTACGGTCGAAGGAACTGCCGCCCTCGGCCGTGAGGTTACGGGCCGCGCCGCGCGCGTCCACGTACGAGATCGCGGTGACCGCGCCGACGCTGCGGTCGCCCTTGGACGTATCGAAGCGGGCATACGCGCCACGCTTGCCGCCGCCCTCCGAGGCCTTGCTCCCCGCGGTGACCTCGTCGCCCGCCCAGGTCCCGTACGAGGCGAAGGGCCGGTCGAACTTGGTGATCGCGTAAAGCTTGTAGCCCTTGGTGTCCTGGCAGAAGCCGCTGCCGTCGATCTCGGTGGCGATGGTGCGGTCGTCGAGGACCTCGACCGTGCTGGACGAGATCTTGTGCAGCGACTGGCCGGAGTTGAGCAGGACGTTGGCCTTGTCCGTCTCCGGGAAGGTGTAGCGCTGGTAGCCGGTGTGCTCGGTGGCCGACAGCTCGGCGGTGATGCCGGTGTCGAGGGCGACCTTGTACGAGCCGGGGGACGCGGTCTCGTTGGCGTGGCTGAACGGGGCGGCGTAGTCGGCGTTGTCCGTCTTGGTGATGTCGCCGGTGGTCGGCATCACGGGCAGATCGCCGCCGAGGCCGCAGCCGACGCCCGCGAGGTGCACGGAGGAGAAGCCGCGGATGGACTTCTCGTCGTAGTCGTAACCGGTGTTGTGGCCGGTGTCGGGGGAGAGCTGCACCATGCCGAACGGGACGGCGGCACCGGGGAAGTTGTTGCCCTCGTTCTGGGTGCCGATGAAGGGATTCACGTAGTCCGTCAGCCGCGCGTCGTCGTCCGCTCCGGCGGCGACGGCGGGGGCCGCGCCCACCGTTCCCGCGAGCAGGGCCGCGACGGCGGCCAGGGGTATCAGGCGTTTCAAGGCGTCTCCGTACGTCCGCTTAGACAACGTTGTCGGGACATGCGCCTGACAGGTTCTCCCGGTGTCTGTGACCTGTCAATGCCGCCTGCACGTAAAGCGGTTCGAGCCGAAGCGCGCGCGAGGCGAGACGATCGGACATGTTCTGAAGACAGAAAGCCATTCATCGGCTCGCCCGGCGTCCCTAACGTGGAGGGCACAGCAGGAAACCAACCCACAGGAGTACCCGATGCGTTCCGTGATCCAGAAGTCCTTCGGCGGCCCCGACGTCCTCGAGGTCACCGAGACCGAGCGCCCGCACCTGTACGCCGGAAACGTCCTCGTCCGCGTGCACGCCGCCGGGGTCAACCCCGTTGACGCCGCGGTCCGTTCGGGCACGCTGCCGCTGCTCGGCGAGCCGCCGTACGGCGTCGGCTGGGATATCTCCGGCGTCGTGGAGGAGGCCGCGCCCGGCGCCCGGTTCGCGGTCGGCGACGAGGTCTTCGGTCTGGTCAGCTTCCCGCGTGCCGCGACGGGATACGCCGAATACGTCGCCGCCTCCTCCCGGGAGCTGGCGCGCAAGCCGGCCGCGCTCGACCACGTCCACGCCGCCGCCCTGCCGCTCTCCGGGCTCACCGCCTGGCACGGGCTGGTGGACGCCGCGGACGTGAAGGCCGGACAGCGCGTCCTGATCACCCGCGCCGCGGGCGGCGTCGGCCATCTCGCCGTACAGCTCGCGAAGGCGCGCGGCGCGCATGTGACCGCGCTGGCGAGCGCGCCCCGGCACGACTTCGTCCGCGCGCTCGGCGCGGACGAGGTGATCGACTACCGGACCACCGACTTCACCGAGATGGTGCGGGACGCGGACGTGGTCCTCGACTCCCTGGCGCAGGCGGACCGTTCGGCGTCGGTGCTGCGGCCCGGGGGCGTGCTGATCAGCATCCTGCAGCATTACGACCGCGAGGTCGCGGCCGAGGTCGCGGCGGCCGGCCGGGTCTTCGCGGGCGTGGAGGTGCGGCCGGACGCCGCGGGCCTCGAGAGCCTCGCCGCCCTGGTCGCCGAGGGACGGCTGCGGCCGCACGTATCGGAGACCTTCCCGCTGGCCGAGGCCGCGAAGGCGCACGAGCTGATCGAGTCCGGGCAGGTGCAGGGGAAGATCGCGCTGACCGTATGAGCGGGCGACGGCACGGGCCGTCCCGGTGCGCCGGGCGGCCCGTATCGTGCGTACGGGGAAGGCATGGGCACAAGGGGGACCGAGCGATGGACATCCTCACCGAGGCGCTGGCCTCGATGCGCACCGCCGGCCCGTCGTCCGTACGCACCGAAGGCCGCGCGCCCTGGGCGCTGCGGCTGCCGCCGGTCATGGGCGCGGGCTTCCACGTGGTGCTGTACGGCTCCTGCTGGCTGGTCCCGCTCGAGGACGTGCCGCCGATCCCGCTGACCGCGGGCGACGTGATCTTCGTACGGGACGGGCGCGGGCACATCCTCGCCGACCAGCCGGGGACGCCGCCGGAGGAGCCGCGTGCCGCGCGGTTCAGCGCGGACTCGCCGATCGGCGCCGTCTCGATGGGCGGCGAAGGCCCGCGCACCAGCCTGCTGTGCGGCAACTACCACCTGGACCAGGACCGCCCGCACCCGCTGGTCAGCAAGCTGCCCGAGTTCGTCCACCTGCCCACGCGGCACGGCCGGCACCCCGAACTCAGCGCCGCCGTCCAGCTTCTCGGCACCGAACTGGACAATCCGCGGATCGGCTCCGACGGCATCGTCCCCGCGCTGATCGACTCGCTGCTGCTCTACATCCTGCGCGCCTGGCTCGACGACCAGCCGGCCGGCGCCGCCCGCGGCTGGGCGGCCGCGCTGCAGGACGCCGCCGTGGCGCCGGCGCTGACGGCGATCCACGCGGCGCCGGAGACCACGTGGACGGTCGAGTCGCTGGCCGCCCGCTCTGGCCTGTCCAGGGCGGCGTTCGCGCGCCGCTTCAACGCCCTGGTCGGCGAGCCGCCGATGGCGTACCTCACCCGCTGGCGGATGACGACGGCCGCGAAGCTGCTGCGCGAGTCCGACGCCCCGCTGACGGCGGTGGCGGCGCGGGCCGGATACGGCTCCGAGTTCGCCTTCGCCAAGGCCTTCAAGCGCGAATTCGGGGTGGCACCCGGCGGCTACCGGCGGGGACGTGAGAGGCACATCGCAACCGGGGAGCCGCCTCTGGCCACCGGCACCCCCCGGGCATAGGATCCTGCCGCCGCCGCGAACGGACCCCAGAGCTCCACTCAGGGTCGCGGCGGCAGACCAGCTGGTACGGAAACGAGGGATCCCCATGTCACAGGGCCACGCCCGCCCCCGGCGCTCCCGCCGCGGGCCCGTCGCCGCCGTCGTGGCGGTGGCCGTGCTGGCCGGCGCGGCCGGCTGGGCGTTCACCAGCGGGCCGCTGGCCGGTGACGACGGGGCTGCGAAGAAGCCGGCCGCCGCGGAGAAGGTCCGTACAAAGGACGGCAAATCCGGCGCGAAGAAGACCACGAAGAAGGCGAAGGCCAAGGACAAGGGCGCCCCCAAGCCGCCCCTCATGACCACCGCCCCGCGCACCGGCACCCACAAGGCCGCCCGCGCCGCCGCCGACGACTGGCCCGGCAGCTACGGGCCCGCCACCCAGCTCAAGTCGGGCTACAGCTGGCTCTGCCTCGACGGCGGCTACGACCGCAACGACGAGACGTGGGCGCAGGGCAATCCGGGCGACGTGGTCTACCAGTTCCCGTGCGCGAAGCGGCAGGGCGCCCCCGACCAGAACTGGCGCCTGAAGACCGTCAAGCCCGGCCTCTACCAGCTCCGCAACAGCTACTCCGGCAACTGCATCGCCGCCACCTCGGTCACCCCCGACGGCTGGGGCGCCGCGGAACTGGCCACCTGCGCCCGCAAGAAGAACCAGCTCTGGCGCTTCACCACGGTCGAGCAAACAGGCGAGGGCCCCCGCGGCTACTTCTCCAGCTACGCCCACCCGGACTCGGCCCTCAACCTCGAGGGCAAAGCCAAGGTCCCCGGCGGCAAGATCAGCCTCTGGCAACACGACGGCCCACCCCAGGAGTGGATCGTGAACACCGCGGCGCTGTAGGCGAGTTTCAGCCTGCCCGCAGCCCCTTCAGCCGGGAGGCGGCCTCGCGCAGCACGTCGTCCTGTTTGCAGAAGGCGAAGCGGACGATGGAGCGGCCCGCGTCCTTGTCGTCGTAGAAGACGGCGGTCGGGACCGCGACCACGCCGCAGCGTTCCGGCAGGCCGAGGCAGAAGGCGATGCCGTCGTCCTCGCCGAGGGGGCGGATGTCGGTGGTGATGAAGTACGTGCCCGCGGGGCGGTAGACCCGGAAGCCCGCCTCCTCCAGGCCCGCCGCCAGCAGGTCGCGCTTGCCGCGCAGGTCGGCGCGCAGCGACCGGAAGTACGAGTCGTCGAGCGACAGCGCCTCGGCCACCGCGTACTGGAAGGGCCCGGCCGATACGTAGGTCAGGAACTGCTTCGCCGTCCGCACCGCCGTGATCAGCTCCGGCGCCGCCGTCACCCAGCCGACCTTCCAGCCCGTGAAGGAGAAGGTCTTCCCGGCCGAGGAGATCGAGACCGTGCGGCCGCGCATGCCGGGGAAGCCGGCCAGCGGGTGGTGTTCGCCGTCGAAGACCAGGTGCTCGTAGACCTCGTCCGTGACCACCAACAGGTCGCGTTCGACGGCGAGTTCGGCGATGGCCGCCAGCTCGGCGCGGGTGAGGACCGTGCCGGTCGGGTTGTGCGGGGTGTTGAGGAGGATCAGGCGGGTGCGGCCGGTGACCGCGGCGCGCAGCTCATCGAGGTCGAGGACGTAGCCGTCGCCGTTCGGGCGCAGGGTGACCGGGACCCGGGTGCCGCCGGCCATGGCGATGCAGGCGGCGTACGAGTCGTAGTACGGCTCCAGCGCGATCACCTCGTCGCCGGGCTCGACGAGCGCGAGCAGCGATGCCGCGATCGCCTCGGTGGCGCCCGCGGTGACCAGCACCTCGCGGTCCGGGTCGTACTCGAGCTCGTAGAACCGCCGCTGGTGCGCGGCGACCGCGCGGCGCAGCTCGGGGATGCCGGGGCCGGGCGGGTACTGATTGCCGTGGCCCTCGCGCAGCGCGCGCACCGCGGCCTCGCGGACCTCGGCGGGGCCGTCGGTGTCGGGGAAGCCCTGGCCGAGGTTGATCGCGCCGGTGCGGACCGCCAGGGCGGACATTTCGGCGAAAATCGTGGTACCGAAGCCTTCGAGGCGGCGGTTGAGCAGCGGTCGTCCCATGCGGGACATGCTCGCATGCCCCCGCGAGATCCGGCCCGGCGGAGGATTCCGGCCACAGTCGGGCATACGGGTGGGTGAAGCTCTGGTGTTCCTCAAATCAGTTTTGCGGTTCGGCGGGGTCGGGCACGACCCGTTCTACCGGGTCGAACGGGCCCGGCAGAAAGGGGGATTGGCCATGGGGTTCGGGATTGTTCTGATGGTCCTCGGGGTGGTGGCCGTCGTGACGCTGGTAGTCAAGGCCGTGAGCTCGGGCGGCTCCGGGGGGAGCTCCTCCGGTCACCACGGGGGCGGCGGCTGGTTCGGGGGCGGAGGTGACGGCGGCTCGTCGTGCGGCGGCGGCTCGTCCTGTGGCGGCGGTGGAGGCGGCGGCTGCGGCGGAGGCGGCGGCGGCTCCTGATAACTGACCGGATCACACCCAATTGCTTTCGGCCCGGCGACCGTAGTTGGTCGCCGGGCCCGACTTTTGTTGAACATGTGAACAGTGCAGTCCCCTGGGGGATGTAAACCCGGTGAAGATGGGTAAAAACGCTGTGGGGATCGGTCGGTTCATGATTCCGTGTGAGTCGGAACCGGCTGGCCTGAAATGTTCCGAAGGTCCTCCCGCAAGGGGGTACCCCCTTGCTCGCAGCATCGCCGGAGAGCTTGGGGGAGGGCCGGCCCATCCATCACTGCGTGTTTGCGGAGCCGACCCATGCTCACCACCCTCAAGACGTCCTACACCGATACCCGAGCGGCTGACCTGGCCTGGCGCCTGGGCATGGAGCCGCTGCCCGCGCTGGCCGTACTCGACCTTGAACTGGACGCCAAAGCCATGCAGTTGCGCCTGCTCGGCGCCTCGCATCAGGTGATCCTGCTGGACGAGACGGGCAGCTGCTCAGAGACCGTCGCCTGCCTGCCGGGCAGCTCCACACCGCTGCCACTGGGCGTGGCCAAGCAGGTCGGCGAGTGGGAGTACGAGTTCAGCGCCCGGGTCGAGACCCTGTCGCCAGGGGCCTTCGAGGCCAGAGCGCAGGAGCTGCTGGAGCTGGTCGCCGAGCACCCGCACGGCCTGGCCGGCACCTTCCCCGGCAGCCCGCACGCCTTCACCGCGCTGCTGGTGCACCGGCAGGGCGGCCAGGTCGGATGGCGCACCTGGCACTCGTATCCGCAGGAGGGCCGGCTCGTCACCACCCGAACGAGGGTGGGCGTGAAGGTTGCGGAGCCGGTCTGAGCCCGCGCCGCACACCACAACTGGCTTATGCGCACGGCATATCGAACCCGTGTGGGTGACAAGGGGCGCCACCGCCGCAAACGTATCGTTCAAACCGTGATCGATCCGCACGAGCCCGCCGTACAAGCAGCCGGTGGCGGTGCGCCCCCCAGCCCCGTGATGCGGCTGCCCGTGCAGCCGGCCACGGGCCGCTTCCTCGTGCTCGTCACCGTCTTCATCTGCGCCGCCTGCGGCCTGATTTACGAGCTGGAGCTGGTCGCCCTCGCCTCGTATCTGGTCGGCGACTCCGTCACCCAGGCCTCCCTGGTGCTGTCGATCATGGTCTTCGCCATGGGCCTCGGCGCGCTCGCCGCCAAGCGGCTGCGGATCCGCGCCGCGGTCGGCTTCGGCGCGGTGGAGGCGGTGCTCGGCATGGTCGGCGGGCTCTCGGCCATGGCGTTGTACGCGTGCTTCGCCTGGCTCGGGCAGCCGCGGGTGGCGCTGGTCGGCTTCTCGCTCGCCATCGGGGTGCTGATCGGCGCCGAGGTGCCGCTGCTGATGACGCTCATCCAGCGGATCCGGCGGCAGGACCCGGGCGGCGCGGTCGCGGACCTCTTCGCCGCGGATTACGTGGGGGCGCTGATCGGCGGCCTCGCCTTCCCGTTCGTGCTGCTGCCCTGGCTGGGCGAGCTGACCTCGGCGCTGCTGACCGGCGCGGTGAACGCGGCCGTCGGCGGCGCCCTGGTGCTCTGGCTGTTCCGCTACGACCTCAGCCCGCGCGCCCGCTGGGGCCTGTTCGCGGGCAATGCGGCGGTGCTCGCGCTGCTCGCCGCCGCCACCATCCTGACCGCGCCCTTCGAGCGCGCGGCGCGCACCGCGGTATACGGGGACGACGTGCGGGTCGCGGTCAGGGCCGGCGGCTCGGAGACGGTGATCACCGGCGGGATCGGCGAGGCGAAGACCGAGCGCGACGGCCCGCTGTCCTTATATGCCGACGGCAGGTTGAGGGCGAGCTCCAGCCCCGCGGACGCGTACCAGCCGGGCCTGGTCGGCCCGGCGCTCGCCGGCACCGCGCACCCCGCCGCGCGCGTGCTGGTGCTCGGCGGCGGCGACGGGCTCGTGGCGCGCGAGCTGCTGCGCGCGCCGGGGGTGCGCTCGGTGACGCTGGTCGAGCCCAGCGCCGAGGTGCTGCGCCTGGCCCGTACGAACGCCGGGCTGAAGGAACTCAACGACCGCGTGCACGGCGACCCCCGGGTGCGCGCGGTGCGCGCCGAGCCCTTCGACTGGCTGCGGCACGAGGCCAGGCCCGGCCGCTACGACGTCGTCCTGTCCGACCTCCCCGACCCCGGCGGCGAGGAGACCGCGAAGGACTATTCGCAGGAGTTCTACGGCCTCGCCGCCCGCGCGCTGGCGCCCGGCGGCCGCCTCGGGGTCCGGGTCGGGGCGCTGGCCGAGCGGGGCCGGGCGGAGCGGCACGACTACTGGACGGTGGTGGCGTCGGTGCGCTCCACCGGGCTCGACGTGGTGCCTTACCAGTACCGGGCGGACAAGCAGTGGTGGGGCCTGGTCCTGGCGGGCCGCGGCGGCGCCATCGACTTCCCGCGCACGGACACCCCGCGGGACCGGCTCCGCCCCCTGGCCCAGCAC
>NZ_JAAKZV010000003.1 GCF_011044975.1 Streptomyces coryli
CGCCCGCCCCGCGTATCCGATCACCGGAGCAGCCACGTGCCCGTAACCCCCTTCCCGAGGCCCCGCTCGCTCACCACCACCTCCGGCGGCGCCGCCCCCGACGCGCCCGTCACCGCGACCGCCGACGCCGCGCTGCCCGCCCAGGGCTACCGGCTGCGCACCGCGCCCGACGGCATCACCATCGCCCACCGCGACGCGGCCGGCCTCCGCTACGCCCTCCAGACCCTCGACCAGCTGCGCGCCGCCTCCGACTTCGCCGAGGTCGGCTACGACATCGCCGACCACCCCGACTTCCCGGTCCGCGGCTTCCACCTCGACATCAGCCGGGACCGGGTGCCGACCCGCCGCACCCTGGAGCGCTGGCTCGGCATCCTCGCCCTGGCCCGCTTCAACCAGCTGGAGCTGTACTGCGAGCATGTCTTCGCGTACCGCGACCACCGGCAGGTCTGGCAGGACGCCTCCCCGCTCACCGCCGAGGACCTGCGGTGGCTGGACGCCCGCTGCGCGGCGCTCGGCATCGAGCTGGTGGCCAACCAGAACACCTTCGGCCACATGGAGCGCTTTCTGGCCTGCGAGCCGTACGCCCATCGCGCCGAGAATCCGGACGGCTTCGAGCGCGGCGGACGGCACCACCCGCCGAGCACGCTGGCCCCGACCGCGGAGAATGCCGCCTTCGCGACCGGGCTGCTGGAGGAGATGACCGGCCATGTCCGTAGCAAGCGCATCAATATCGGCGCGGACGAGCCCTTCGAGCTGGGCACCGGACGGTCGCGGCAGGAGGTGGAGCGGGACGGCGGCCTCGGCGAGGTCTATCTCTCCTACGTGACCTCGGTGATGCGGCCGTGGCTGGAGGAGGGCTACACCGTCGAGTTCTGGGCCGACGTCTTCGGCGACCACCCCGAGCTGATGGACCGGGTGCCGGCCGGTGCGGTGCCGGTGGTCTGGCAGTACGACGCGCCGGGGAGCGTGGCGGAGGTCCTTGCCGCGGACGGCGGCGAGCTGCGGGCCTGGCGAGATCTGGGTGCCGATATCGAGCGGCTGCGGGACGGTTTCCGCGGCCGGGCGAAGCTGCTGCGCGAGGCGGGCGTGCCGTTCTGGGTGGCGCCGGGCACCGGCAACTGGAACTCGATCCTCGGCCGGCTCGACAACGCGGTGGAGAACATGACCGACGCCGCGGAGGTGGGCCTGGAAACCGCGGCGGCGGGCTATCTGCTCACCTCGTGGGGCGACCACGGCATGTGGGACCCGCCGTCGGTGGCCTTCGGCCCGGCGGTCTGCGGCGGTGCGGTGAGCTGGTGTCTGGAGACCAATCGCGGCCTCGATATCGCGGGGGTGCTCAACGAGCACGTGCTGCTGGACGCGACCGGCCGCACGGGCGCCGTGCTGGATCGCCTGGGGCGGGTGGCCCGCTCCTTCGGCGTGCCGCTGCTGAATGCCTCCCCGATCGCCCGGGTGTTGTTCCCGCACGTCGGGCCGCCGCTGCCGGCGTATCCGACGCGGCAGGCGCTCGACGATGTCGCGCGCACCCTGGACCAGTGCCGCCGCGACCTCGGCGCCGCCGATCCGGCGGCGGGCGACGGCGATGTCGTACGACGTGAACTCACCCATGCCATCGCACTGTCGCACTTCGCGGTGGAGCTGCTGCGAGCCCGCGCGGAGGCGGACGGCGGGGCGGATGCCATCGAGGCGGGGACGGCGCGGCGCCTGCTCCGCGAGCTCGAGCCGCTGCTCGCCGAGCAACGCGCGTGCTGGCTGCTGCGCTCCCGCCCCGGCGGCCTGGACGACAGCCTGGCGCGCATGGATCACGTGCGACACGAGCTGCTGAAGGCGGCGCGCGGATGACGCGGGACCCGACCTTGGAGCGCTGGCTGGACGTCCTCGGCACTCAGCCGGCGACGACCGGCACCCCCGACCCTTCTCTGCCGACCTCCGCCGAGGTCTGGGACCGCCTGCGGCTGCTCGCCGTACCGGAAGCCGACCGGACGGCCGTCCTGACGACCCTCCCCGACCCGATACGAACGCCCACCCTGTGGCAGGCCCTGCTGCACTGCCACCGCGCGCTCTTCACGGACGCCCGGGTCAACTGGCCGAACGCCCCGTCGTCCCTCGGCGCGGCAGGCCGCTACTTCTACGTCCACCTCTACGTGCTGGCGCTGCCGCTCACCCTGGAATGGCAGCACCGCTACGGCATCCCGGCGGACGTGACGCGGGCGACCCTCACCGACCTGGGCGCGAAACTGGTCACGCACCGCCGTGCCCACGGCACCGGAGGCCTCGACCGCCAGACATGGCTGGTCCGCCACTTCCGCGGCACGCTGCACCGGCTGGGCCGGCTGCAGTTCGAACGCACCACACTCGACGCGACGGCCTGCGGCGGCAAGGCGGAGGAGTCCGGCGGCCCGGAAGACGGCGCCCCCGTCCTCGACGTACACATCCCCGCCGACGGCCCGCTGCCCCCGGCCCACTGCGACACATCCTTCACCACCGCCCGCGACTTCTACGCCCACCACTTCCCGGCCACCCCGTACCCGCACGCGACCTGCCACTCCTGGCTACTGGACACCCAACTAGCCGCCCACCTGCCCACGGACGCGAACATCCTCCGCTTCCAGCACCGCTTCCACCTGTTCGGCGACCGCCCGGTGTGCGACGACGACATCCTGGAATTCGTCTTCGGCACACCGCCCGGCACGGCAGACCTCACCCGCCTACCGCAGCACAGCACCCTGCAACGAGCGATCGTCGCCCAGCTGCGCTCAGGCGGCCACTGGCGGCTGGGGCATGGCTGGGCCGATCTCGGCGTCCCGGACTAGGCGGCCTTCGCCGCGCTCCCTCCGCGTCGGGCGCGGGGCTCGGACCAGATGCCGAAGGCCTTCCAGAGGCGCTTGTTGGCCCGGGTGATCAGGCCCAGTTCCGCCATCAGGTCGCGGACCTTGCCGACCGAGTTGCGGATTTCGTCCTGGGCCTCCTGGGAGGCGTAGACCTCGCGGATGACCTCCGGTGGGATGCGGAAGCGGCGGACCATCGTGCCGGGCGGGGAGAGCATGATCCGTGCCATGACGCCGAGGATGACCGGGGTGACGAGGCCGAGGTAGCGGCGGCGGAAGGGAGCCATGCCCGGCACCCGGTGCTTCAGATAATGCCGGGCGAAGGAGATGTGCCGGGCCTCCTCCGCGATGTGGATGCGCATGATCGTCTCTTCCAGCGGGTGCTTGATGTGCCCCTCCTTGAGGGACTTGCGCTGGACGTAATCGATCGGGTCCTCACCGCCGAGCACGAAGACGAAGAACAGCTCGGTGTTGATCAGCGGGATCAGCGGCGTCACCTCGGCGATCAGCCGCAGCGAGCGCGGCATGCCGCGGATCGGCATCTTCGTCCGGTTCACGAACTCCTGGAACATCATCCCGTGATGACATTCCTCGGTCGTCTCGTGGTAGACGTACCGGAATTCAGGGCGCCCGTTCGGCAGCCGGTACGCGTAGTTGAGCAGCCCTCGCTTCAGCAGATTCTCGAACTGCAGGCCGATCTTCATCGCCGTGGCCACCCGCCACAGCCCGATCTGCGCCTGGATCTCCGCCGGCTGCGAGCGATACCACTCGGTGCGGCCCAGCTTGTCGATGTCCGGGAGGATCCAGCGCGGGTCGTTGCGGTCGATCTGCAGCTCGGGATCGTCCCAGGCGATGTCCGCGTACGCCTCCCAGTGCTTGTCCACCGACGCCTTGTTCAGGCGCTCGATGACGCTGAGATAGGACCGCTTGTCCTTGACCTCAGTGCGAATCTCCTGGGCCAGTTCCTTGGGGGCCTGCTTCATGTCGGGTGTCCCTCGCATCGGCATCGGGGTCGGGGATGAGCAGCCTGGCCAGCGACTTGAACTGGTCGTGCACCGCGCGCTGATGGCCGCTGACGTCGTCGTCGAGCGCGTTCTGGACCGACAGCCCCACGTACACCGCGTACACGGTGCGCAGCGCCGTCGGTATGGAGTCGTCGGGCAGGTGGGTACGCGGGAAGAGCTGCTCGAAGGTGTCCAGGATGAGCTGCAGGACCCGGTCATTGAGGTCGCTGCAGAGCGCGCGCAGCTCCGCGTCGGTACGGGACGCCACTGCCAGCTCGAGCAGCGCCCGGGCCGGGGGCGAGCGGAAGACGTCCCAGAGCAGGTCGAGCGCGCCCTCGATGTTGTGCCGCTCGGGCGGCAGCTCCGCGAAGGCCGCCTCGTAGGCCTGCCGCTGCCGCTCGAGCAGATGCTCGACGGCCGCGTCGACCAGCTCCATCTTCGTGGGGTAGTGATGCTGCTGCGCCCCCCGCGAGACGCCGGCCCGCCGCGCCACCTCGGTGGTCGAGGTCCCCGACCACCCCACCTCGGCGAGGCACTCCACGGTGGCATCGAGCAGCAGTGTCTGCGTCCGCGACCGCCGCTCCTGCTGGGTGCGCCGACCAACGGGCGCAACTTCCGTACCGCCACCGCTCGTTACGGGCATGCGCACACGGTACGGCCGCAACAAACAAGCATGCAAGCCTGCATGTAAGTTTCTCAGGAATACGTGACACCCCGTGTCGTATATGCCTTGCGAGGCTGACCCGCATGACCCACATGACCCGCATGACCGACAAGAGGCGCATCGTGACGATCGGCGTCTACGGCTTCACCGCCGGCGCCTTCCTCGAGAAGCTCGCCGGCGAGGGCGTGGGACTACTGCTCGACCTCCGTCAGCGCCGCGGCGTCCGGGGCCCCGAATACGCCTGGGCGAACTCGCTGCGGCTCCAGCGCGCGCTCGCCGCGGCGGACTTCGGCTATCGGCACGTAAAGGAGCTGGCGCCTACGACCGAGCTGCGCCGGCTCCAGTACCGCGAGGACGACCGCCAGGGCGTGGGCAAGCGCAACCGCAGCGCACTCGCCGACGAGTATGCCGAGCGCTACACCCGGGAAATCCTCGACCCGTTCGACCTCGGCGCTCTCGTGACGGAGCTTCCCGGGGACTCCCCCACCGCTCTCCTCTGCGTCGAGCGCGATCCTGAGGCCTGCCACCGCTCGCTGGTGACCGCGCGCCTGCGCGCCGAGCACGACCTGCCGGTCACGGACCTGCGCCCGGGGTAAGTCCCACCGCCTAGCTCGCGCGCAGGTGCCGGCCCGGCACGACCGGTGCGCTGCCCTGGAGGATCAGATCGGCGACCCGCTCCGGGTCGTCGGACATCGGCACGTGCCCGCAGCCCGGCAGCAGATGATGGTCGGCGGCGGGCAGCACCCTGCGGGCGCGCCGACGCTGGTAGCGCGGCAGGACGACATCGCGGCCCGCCCAGGCGACGGTGACCGGCACGCCCTCCGGCATCTCCTCGTCGAACGGGGCGCCGCCCCGGGCGTAGCGGAACACGATGCCGGCCGAGCGGCGGAAGTCGCGGAAGTCGCCCAGGGCCCGCTCCGGGCTCAGCCGCGACGGCTTGGCGGCTATCCAGCTGAGCAGGACCCAGCGGCCGAACGCCGACTTCACCATCCGCGGGGCGATCGGGGCGACCAGCGTGGCGCCGGCGAGCATCGTCCCGAAGAGGCCGATGGTGTAGGAGGCGTCGAAGCGGGAGGACCAGAAGCCGGCCGGGGACAGCGCGGTGACGCTGCGCGCGCCACCCGCCGCGGCGATCTCCAGGGCGATCAGGCCGCCGAGGGAGTTGCCCGCGAAGTGCGGGCGGTCCAGCCCTTGTTCGGCGAGGAACTCGACGACCTGCGCGCGCACCGCGTCCGCGGCCGGCCGGCCGCCGGTCCGCAGCCGGCCCGACTCGCCGTGGCCCGGCAGGTCCACGACGATCACCTCGCGGTGCTCGGCCAGCCGCGCGACGACCGGCTCCCAGGCCTGCCGGCGGTGCCCGACCCCGTGCAGCAGGACCAGAGGCTCGCCGCTTCCGAAACGCTCGTGCGCCAGCACAAAGACCTCCCCGTCGAAAACGTACCGAGCAGTAACTCATCGAACGGCGCGAAGGTCAATGCCCCCGGGCCGGGCATCGCGGTTCCTGGTAGACCGGTGCCAATGCGGCCCCCAACGCCTGCCCGCCGTTGCGCAGTTGGCATCCGCAGATTGTTCGTCCGCCCACCTTGACAGCGGCCCTGACCCGCTCCAGCATCTCGGGTCAGTAATTAACTATCCAGTGAGTTCACTGGACGCACCTCCTCCCTCGTTCCCAGAGGAGCAGCCGTGTCCCAACCCGCCATCCCCCAGGGCAAACCGAAGAAGGCCGCCATCGCCGCCTGGATCGGCAGCGCCCTGGAGTACTACGACTTCTTCATCTACGGCAGCGCCGCCGCGCTGGTCTTCCCCAAGGTCTTCTTCAACCCCGACGACCCGGCCACCGCGACGCTCACCTCCATGGCGACCTTCGGCGTCGCCTACGCCGCCCGCCCCGTCGGCGCCCTGTTCCTCGGGCATTTCGGCGACCGGCTGGGCCGCCGCCGGATCATGGTGGCGACCCTGGTCCTGATGGGCGTCTCGACCTTCCTCATCGGCTGCCTGCCGACGTACGCGCAGGTCGGCACCGCCGCCCCCGTGCTGCTGGTCCTGATGCGCGTGCTGCAGGGCCTCTCGGCAGCCGGCGAGCAGGCGAGCGCGAATTCCATGACGCTGGAGCACGCCCCCGAGGACCGCCGCGGCTACTACACGAGCTTCACCCTCAACGGCACCCAGGCCGGGCAGATCCTGGCCACCGTCGTGTTCATCCCGGTCGCCGCGCTGCCCGACCACCAGCTGTACACGTGGGGCTGGCGGATCCCGTTCCTGCTCAGCTTCGTCGTGGCGGTCGTCGGTTACGTCATCCGGCGCAAGCTCGAGGAGACCCCCGTCTTCGAGCGGGCCGCCGCGAACGACGAGGTGGCCAAGCTGCCCCTGATCGACCTGCTGGTCCACCACTGGGCGGACGTGCTGCGGGTGATCGCGGCGGCGACCATCGCCACGGTCAGCACCATCTTCTCGGTGTGGGCCCTGTCGTACGCCACCAGCGACGGCGTCGGCCTCGACAAGACGGCCATGCTGTGGGTGAACGGCCTCGCCAACGCCGTGGCGCTGCTGGCCATCCCGCTGTGGGCCACGCTGTCGGACCGGATCGGCAGAAAGCCGGTGTTCCTCTTCGGCACCCTGGGCTGCGGCGTGATGATCTTCGTCTATCTGTGGGCGATCTCCACCGGCAGCTACGCCCTGGTGTTCACCACCGGCATCCTCTTCTTCGGCGTCGTCTACAGCGCGGCGAACGGCATCTGGCCGTCGCTCTACGGCGAGATGTTCAGCACCCGCGTCCGCCTGTCCGGCATGGCCATCGGCACCCAGATCGGCTTCGCCATCGCCGGCTTCGCCGTCACCTTCGCGGCGGAGATCGACGGCAAGTCCGGGCAGAACTGGATCGGTGTCGCGGTCTTCACGGCCGCCTTCTGCGTCCTCAGCTCCATCGCCATCGCGACCGGCCGCGAGACCCACAAGGTGCCCACCGCGCAGCTCGGCGAGCGGCCCGACACCACGCCCGCCCCGACACCCGCGGCCCGCTCGGCCGCGACCTGACGGAGACCGCCCGATGACGCGTATCACCGGGGCCTCGTACCTCGCCGGCCTGATCGGCGCCGGCATCGGCCCCTCCCTCAGCCCCGCGCTGCACGAGCGCGAGGCCGACCGGCACGGCGTCCGCCTGCTCTACCGCACCATCGACATCGACGCGCTCGGCTTCGCGCCGGAGGCGGTCGGCGAGTTGGTACGGGCCGCGGGCGCGCTCGGCTTCGACGGCCTGAACATCACCCACCCGTGCAAGCAGCTGGTGATCGAGCACCTCGACGAGCTGACCCCCGAGGCCGCCGAGCTCGGCGCGGTGAACACCGTCGTCTTCCGCGACGGCCGGGCCATCGGGCACAACACCGACGTCACCGGCTTCGCCCGCTCCTTCGCCCTGGGCCTGCCCGAGGCGCCGACCCGGCGCGTGGTCCAGCTGGGCGCGGGCGGCGCCGGGGCGGCGGTGGCGCACGCGCTGCTGACCATCGGCGTGGACCGGCTGGCCGTGATCGACACCGACCGGGGCCGGGCCGAGCAGCTGACCAAGGCGCTCTGCGGCCGCTTCGGCCCCGGCCGCGCCGTCATCCCCGCGGCCGGTGCGGCCGACGAGGTCGCCCGCGCCGACGGCCTCGTCCACGCCACCCCCACCGGCATGGCCGCCCACCCCGGCCTCCCGCTGCCCGCCGAACTGCTGCGCGCGGACCTGTGGGTGGCCGAGGTCGTCTACCGGCCGCTGGAGACCGAGCTGCTGCGCCAGGCCCGGCTGCGCGGCTGCCGCACGCTCGACGGCGGCGGCATGGCCGCCTTCCAGGCCGCCGACGCCTTCCGGCTCTTCACCGGCCTGGAACCGCACACCGAGCTGATGCTCGCCGACCTCGCCCGCGCCACGTCCCTGTGAGGAGAACCAGCCATGCGTAAATCCATCGCCACCGTGTCGCTCAGCGGCTCGCTGTCGGAGAAGCTCACCGCGGCCGCCGGCGCCGGCTTCGACGGCGTGGAGATCTTCGAGAACGATCTGATCGCCAGCCCGCTCAACCCCGAGGAGGTCCGCAGGCGCGCCGCGGACCTCGGCCTGACCATCGACCTGTACCAGCCCTTCCGCGACTTCGAGGCCGACCCGAGCGACGACGTACTGGACCGCAATCTCCGGCGCGCGGAGCGCAAGTTCGCCGTCATGGAGCGGCTCGGCGCGGATCTGCTCCTGGTCTGCTCCAGCGTCTCCCCCGCCGCGATCGACGACGACGCCCTCGCCGCCGAGCACCTGCACGCCCTCGCCGAGCGGGCGCGGCGGCACGGCATCCGGATCGCGTACGAGGCCCTGGCCTGGGGGCGGCACGTCAGCACGTACGACCACGCCTGGCGGATCGTGGAGCTGGCGGACCATCCCGCGCTCGGCACCTGCCTGGACAGCTTCCACATCCTCTCCCGGGACAGCGACCCCAAGGGGATCGAGGAGATCCCCGGCGAGAAGATCTTCTTCCTGCAGCTGGCCGACGCGCCCCGGATCGCGATGGACGTGCTGCAGTGGAGCCGCCACTACCGCTGTTTCCCCGGCCAGGGCGGCTTCGACGTCGCGGGCCTGGCGTCACTCGCCGTGCACGCCGGCTACGCCGGGCCGCTGTCCCTCGAGGTCTTCAACGACGTCTTCCGGCAGGCCGACGCCTCCCGTACGGCCGTCGACGCGATGCGCTCGCTGCGCGCCCTGGAGGACTCGACGGGCCTCGCCCCGCTGCCCGCGCCGGTCGTCCCCGCCGGCGTCGCCTTCGCCGAGCTGGCCGTCGCGGATACGGAGCCGCTGCACGGCATGCTCGCCGCGCTCGGCTTCTCCAGGACCGGCCGGCACTCGGCGAAGCCGGTGGAGCTGTGGGAGCAGGGCGAGGCCCGGGTGCTGCTCAACACCGCGCCGTCCGCGGGCCATTCCGTTCCCTCCTCCGGCGCCGGCCGCGAAGGCCCCGCCCTGGCCGCCATCGGCCTGGAGACCGCCGACCCCACCGCTTCGGTACGGCGCGCCGAGGCGCTGCTCGCGCCCGTACTGCCGCGCCGCCGCACCGCGGGCGAGGCGCCGCTCGACGCGGTGGCCGCGCCGGACGGAACCGAGCTGTTCTTCTGCCGCACCCGGTGGCCGGGCCACGCCACCTGGACCGACGACTTCGAGCCGGTGCCGCACGAGCCGGCCGAGCCGGTGGGCATCTCCCGTATCGACCACATCGCGCTCACCCAGCCGTGGCACCACTTCGACGAGGCGTCCCTCTTCTACCGGAGCGTGCTGGGGCTGCACGCGGACGAGAGCCTGGACATCGCCGACCCGTATGGCCTCTTCCGCAGCCGCGCGATGGCCAACGCCGACGGCTCGCTGCGGATCGCGCTCAGCGTCGCCCCCGGCCCCGGCGACCCAGGCGTCCCGCTGCAGCACATCGCGCTCGCCACCGACGACGCGGTGGCGGCCGCCCGTCGGCTACGGGAACGGGGCGCGGCTCTGCTGCCGGTCCCCGCCAACTACTACGACGACCTGGACGCCCGCCACGAGCCGGCCCCGGCGGAGCTGGCGACGCTGCGCGAGCTCGGCATCCTCTACGACCGGGATGAATACGGCGAGTTCCGGCACTTCTACACCGCCACTGTCGGCCGCTTCTTCTTCGAGATCGTCCAGCGCACGGGCGGCTACCGCGGTTACGGCGCCCACAACGCGACGGTCCGGCTGGCCGCGCAGCACTCCAACGTCACCCGCTGAGTGCCGGAGCTAGACTGACGGCGCCGAACCGTCCCCTTTCAAGGAGCCGCATGGCAGCCGCCGTCCACCCGCCGACCGGGTCAGCCAAGCGCACGCGGGATGCGGCCAGGACCCAGGCGGAGATCCTGGACGTGGCGACGGAGGTCTTCGCCCGCCAGGGCTACGCGGGCGCGCGCGTCGACGAGATAGCCGATCGCACGCGCACCACGAAGCGGATGCTCTACTACTACTTCGGCAGCAAGGAGCAGCTCTTCACGGCGGTGCTGGAGCGTGCGTACGCGGTCATCCGGCGGCAGGAGCAGGAGCTCGACGTCGAGCACCTGGATCCGGTCTCCGCGATCCGGCGGCTCGCCGAGCTCACCTTCGACCACCACGAGGCGCACCCGGACTTCATCCGCCTCGTCAGCATCGAGAACATCCACGAGGCCGCGCACATCGCCGCCTCCGAGTCGCTGAGCTCGCTCAACTCCCCCGCGATCGAGGTCATCGGCCGGATCCTCGACGAGGGCCGCACCCAGGGCGTCTTCACGGCCGACGTCGACGCCGTCGACCTGCACGCGATGATCAGCTCCTTCTGCTTCTTCCGCGTAGCCAACCGCCACACCTTCCACACCATCTTCGGCCGCGACCTGACCGCCCCGGACCGCCGCGACCACTACCGCACGATGCTCGGCGACCTGGTCCTCGCCTACCTGGCGGAGGGCGGGAGGCCGTGAGCTGGGACGTACTCCTGGTGCCACTCCCGACGAAGCTGACGTCGGTCGGCGAGCTGGACCGGACGCTCGGCACGTAGATCTCTTCAAGTCTGCGGCGGTTGCGGCTATAGAGGGCGCGTGGACTTTTCCGGACGCAAAGGTGTGGCGCTGGTCGCCGGTGGTACGGGTGCGATCGGGGCGGCGGTGGTGCGCACGCTCGCCCGGTACGGCAGCCAGGTGGCTTTCACGTATCGCAGCAGCGCCGAGGCCGCACGCGAGCTGGAACGGGAGTGCGGGGCCCGGGCGTTGCGGGCCGATCTCGGTGACGAGGAGGCGGCCGCCCGCGCGATCCGGGAGGCGGCGGGCGACGGTGGGCTGCACACCCTCGTCTACGCGGCGGGGCCGCACGTGCCGATGCGGCACCTCAGCGCCGTGCCGCCGTCCCGCTACCGGGAGCAGCTGCAAGCCGACGCCGTGGCCTTCTACAACCTCGTCCACCCCGCCCTCACCCCCCTCCGGGAGAGCGAAGGCAGCGTCGTCGCGGTGACCACGGCCGCCACCCAGCGCTATCCCGTACGCGACGGTCTCTCCTCCGGCGCCAAGGGCGCGGTCGAGGCCGTGGCGCGGGCGCTCGCCGCCGAGGAGGGCCGCTACGGCGTTCGCGTCAACTGTGTCGGCCCCGGCATGCTCACCGACGGCATGGCCGCCCGCCTGGTCGCGGACGGCGAACTCGACGACGCCGCACTGGCGGTGACCCGCCGCAACATCCCGCTGCGCCGCTTCGGCTCCGCCCAGGACATCGCCGAGGCGACCGCCTTCCTGGCCTCGGACCTGGCCGGATTCATCACCGGCCAGCATCTGGCGGTGGACGGCGGTTACACGGTCTGATCAGGCCGACTCCAGCCGCCGCAGCTCAAGTGGCAGCCCGTCGACCGGCATCGGCCCGGTCCCGTACGACAGCGGCGGCTCGTACCCGCCAGGGACGCGCCAGCGATAGCGGAGCAGCATCCGGTGCATGATCGCCTTGACCTCCATGCCGCCGAAGTACAGCCCGATGCACTTGTGCGCCCCGCCCCCGAAGGCCGACCACACATACCGGTGGGACTTGTCCTCGCGGCGCTCCTCGGCGAAGCGCTCCGGATCGAAGACGTCCGGGTCCCGCCACCACGGCTCCATGCGCTGCGTCTGATAGATGCTCGCCAGCACCCGGGTGCCCTTGGGGATGTAATAGCCGAGGATCTCCGTGTCCTTGACCGCCTCGCGGAAGAGGCCGCCGACCGGCGCGTTGATGCGCAGCGTCTCCTTGAAGACCAGGTCGAGCAGCGGCAGCCGCAAGAGGTCGTCATAGTCGAGCGCGTCCTTGCCCAGGGCCTCGGACTCGGCCCTGACCCGCTCCTGCCACTCCGGATTGCGGCCCAGGTAGTACGCCATCATCGCGAGGGTGATCGTGCTGGTGTCGTGCGCCGCCATCATCGCGAAGATCATGTGGTTGACGATGTCGTCGTCGCCGAAGGCGTCCCCGGTCTCGCTCTCGGCCCGGCACAGCACGCTGAACAGGTCGTCGGTCTTGCTGTCGCGCTTGTCCGCCAGGCGGCTCCGGAAATACGTCTCCAGGTACCGCCGCCCGCGCAGCCCGCGCGCCCACACGCCACCCGGCACGTCGGCCCGCACGATCGCCTGCCCGCCGTGCACCGCGTCCACGAAGGCCTTGGTGAGGCGCTTGGCCTCGGCGGACCGTGGCGACGCTGACTCGCCGGCGAACACCGCGTTCGCGATGTCGAGGGTCATCGCCTTGGCGGCGGCGTAGACCGGGAAGCGGTCGCCGGGCCGCCAGCGCTCCAGGCCCTGCTCGATGCGCGGGTTCATCGCCGCCAGATAGCCGTCCAGGCGGGGCAGCGTGAAGGCGTGCTGCATGATCCGCCGGTGGTGCAGATGCTCGGCGAAGTCCAGCAGGAGCAGCCCGCGGTGGAAGAACGCGCCGATCAGATAGCCGTAGAAGCCGGCGTTGCCGAAGGCGCGGTCGCGGTTGGCGGCCACGGTCTGGATCGCCTCCGGGCCGACGACGCCGACCATCCGGGTGCCGAGCACCCCCGACCACGCGACCGGGCCGTAGCGCTCGTACCGCCGCCGGCTGAAGCGCAGCGAGTCGACCTGCAGGCTGAAGGTGTGGCCGACGAGCGGCGGCCCGTGGTCGCCCGGCACCGGCTTGAGGCCGGAGCCGGGCGGCGGTAACGCCAGCGGCCGGCTGCGGACCGGCAGGCGCGAGGTGACGGCGGAGGCGGCGCGGACGCCGCGATAGGCGAGCGGAGCGGTCATGACCGGGTCCCTTCGCTGGGGGCGGTGTGCTCCCTCCGCCGCCACCGTAGGTCAGCGCAGTGAAAAGGTGGAGAGGCGCAGCCCTTCGGAAAGGACGAGGTATACGGCCTGGCGGCCGGTCCCACCCGAGAGCGCGGCCGTCACCTCCGCGTACTGGTAGCGCGAGCCGGTGCTCGCCACCGTCGCCCGGCCGACCGACTTGCCGTCCGGCGCGCCCAGGCGGACCTCGAGCGTCCCCTCCCCCGACGACTCCTTGGCGACCTGCGCCGTCAGGCGCTTCGCGCCCCCACCCAGGTCGGCGTCGTCGAACAGCAGCCACGCCCCGGCGGCTTCCGCCCCGACCGCCGTGCCGCGGGGCTTGGCCTCGTCGACCAGCCGCACGCCGTCGTAGTCGTCGAAGTTCTCCGCCCGGGTCACGCGCGACAGATCGCGCGGCGGGACGGTCTCGCCGCGTACGTCCAGCGTGGTGCGGCCGCGGATGTCCCCGGACGAGGGGCCGACCATGAGCTCGTACGTGCTGCGCTCCACCACCCACCGGGAGCGGGTGACGTCCCAGTGCGCCAGGTCGTCGCGCGACAGCGGCAGGGTCACGGTGCGCGTCTGGCCGGGCTTCAGCGTCACCTTCCGGAACGCCTGCAGCTTCTTCCGCGGCTGCTTGACCCGCGACTCCCGCTGCCGGGTGTAGAGCTGCACGACCTCGGCGCCGGCCCGGCGCCCGGTGTTGGTGACCGCGACCTCGACGCCGTCGCGCACCGCCCGCGGGCGGCCGTAGCGGAAGGTGGTGTAGGACAGCCCGTGCCCGAACGGGTAGAGCACCTCGCCGGTGAAGTACTGGTAGGTGCGGTCGTGCTTGATGTTGTCGTACTCGAGGATCGACGGCAGGTCGTCCTCGGAGCGGTACCAGGTCTGGGTGAGCCGGCCGGACGGGTTCGCATCGCCGAAGAGGACGTCCGCCAGCGCATTGCCGGTCTCCTGGCCCGCGTGGGTGGTCCAGAGCAGGGCCGGGGCGTGCTCCTGTTCCCAGTTCAGGGTGGTCGGGTAGTTGTTCTCCACGACCACCACGGTCTTCGGATTGGCCGCCAGCACCGCCTTGACCAGCGCCGCCTGGGTCTCCGCCAGGCCCATGACCTCGCGGTCGTCGGTCTCGCGGGAGTTGATGAACGGCATCGAGCCGACCACGACGATCGCCGTGTCCGCGGCCCGGGCCGCGGCGACCGCCTCCTCGGTGCCGTCCTTGACGACCTCGCGGGTGTAGCGGCCGGCGTCGGCGGCGGGGCCGAGGACGAGCGTGCCGTCCTCCCGCGCCCGCAGATAGACGCTGTCGCCGAACCAGTCCTCGTAGCCCGAGTACTTCAGCAGGACGGTGTCGTCGTCCTGCGCCTCGAGCTTGAACAGCTGGGAGACGAACCAGCCATTGGGCTGGTCCTGGTCGTTGAAGAACTGATTCCCCTCGGGCCCGCTGCCGTCCGGGTCGCGCATGCCGACGACCTTGCCGTTGGCGGCGGCCCGCAGCGTGACCACGCCCTGGCCCCAGCCGAAGACGTCGAAGTGCTGCGCCTCCCCGGGCTCACCCGCACGCTCCTTCAGCGCCGTCTCCGCACCGCCCGCCGTGATGTACGCGCCGGTGGCGGCGTTCTTCAGCGCGATCCGGTCGACGCCTTCGTACGCGGTGACGGTCGCACCCGCGCCGAGCCGCTCGGCGATGCCCTCCTTCGGGGTCACCTTGTACGGCAGCTCACCGGAGTACCAGTCGGCGTAGAGGGTGTCGGCCAGCGGCCCGACGACGGCCACCTTCCGCAGCGCCGCTGCGTTCAGCGGCAGCGCGCCGCCGGCGTTCTTCAGCAGCACGATCGCCTCGGTGGCGGCGCGGCGGGCGAGCTTGCGGTGCGCCGGGCTGTCGATGACGGACTTGTCGATGTGTCCGTACGGGCCGCCGTCCTCGTCGAAGTCGCCGAGCCGGTCGCGGATGTCCAGGACGTGCCCGACGGCCGTGTCGATGTCGGACTCCTCCAACAGGCCCTTCTCCAGCGCCTCATTGATCGCGGCGATGGTCTTCGACGGGTCCGTGTCGTCCGTGGTGAAGCTGTCGAGGCCCGCCTTGAGGATCGCGGCGTCCGCCTCGGCCAGGGTGTCGAAGTACTTCTGCGAGCCGGTGGCCGGCAGATTGTTGGGCGCCCAGGCGTCGGTGACGTTCAGCAGCGCCCGGTCGGTCCAGGTGCGCACCGAGTTGTTCAGGTCGGTGACCGTGCAGGGGCGGCCGTTGACCAGGTTGTACGCGGTCATCACGCCGCACGCGACGTCGGCGGAGATGGCCGCCTTGTACGCCGGTTCCTCGTACTCCTTGTACACCCGCGGCCGGATGTCCGAGGACGTCCGGTCGCGCCTGACCTCGTTGTTGTTGGCCAGGTAGTGCTTCACCAGCGGGGCCGTCTTGAGGTGGTCGGGGTCGCCGCCGCTGAGGCCCTTCGCGTACGCGGTCGACATGACGCCGGTCAGGTGCGGGTCCTCGGAGTAGCCCTCTTCGTTACGGCCCCAGCGCGGGTCGCGCAGCAGCTGCACGGTCGGCGACCACACGTTCAGGCCCCAGCCCTTCGGCCGCTCCTGCTGCAGGCCGCGGACCTCGTCGCCGACGGCGGAGCCGACCTGTTCGATCAGGGCCGGGTTCCAGGTGGAGGCGAGGCCGATCGCCTGCGGGAAGACGGTGGCCTTGCCCAGCCAGGCGAGGCCGTGCAGGGCCTCGGTGCCGGTGCGGAAGGCCTTCATGCCGAGCCGCGGTATCGCCGGCTGCCACTGGTGCAGCAGCGAGATCTTCTCGTCAAGGGTGAGCTTGCCGAGTAATTCCGCCGCCCGCCGCCTGGCAGTCGGGGCGGCGGCCGCGGGTCTCGCCATGGCGGCCGTCAGCATCGCGGCCACGGGCAGGGACAGGACCGTTCTACGCTTCATTGACGCGTCTCCTTGCGGTCTGATCGAATCGCTTCGACGTGGGACGTTCCTGCTTCCGCGCGCACCGTCGTGCCGCCGGCCGGCTCCAGCGCCCACGGGCGGCTCGCGTCGCCGGCCGTGGCCCGTACCGTCGCGCCCTCGCACGCGACGGTGAAGGCGACGCCGCCCACGGTCAGTTCCACCCGGTCGCCGTCAGCCGGCTCGTATGCGCGCAGCGTGACGCCGTCCGCGTAGTCGTAGTCCGGCCGGTCGTCCACGGCCCCGATGGGCAGCACCGCGCCCTGCCGGACGAGCACCGGCGCGCTGTCGAAGCCGTGCCGCTCCTTCACCCAGCGCGGACCCCCCACCTGGTGGCCGGCCAGCAGGTGCGTCCAGGTGCCCTCGGGGACGTAATACGAGACCTCGCCGTCGTCCGAGAACACCGGCGCCACCAGCAGATCCGGGCCGAGCATGTACTGCCGCTCCAGGTGCGTGCACGCCGGGTCGTCCGGGAACTCCAGCACCATCGACCGCATCATCGGCACGCCCTCGGCGTGCGCCTGGCGGGAGACCGCGTCGAGGTACGGCATCAGCCGCAGCTTCAGCTTGGTGAAGCGCCGCAGCACGTCCACGGCCTCCTCGTCGAAGAGCCACGGCACCCGGTACGAGGACGAGCCGTGCAGCCGGGAGTGCGAGGACAGCAGCCCGAAGGCGATCCAGCGCTTGAACAGCGCGGGCGACGGGGTGCCCTCGAAGCCGCCGATGTCGTGGCTCCAGTAGCCGAACCCGGACATGCCGAGCGAGAGCCCGCCGCGCAGCGACTCGGCCATCGACTCGTACGTGGCCTCGCAGTCGCCGCCCCAGTGCACGGGGAACTGCTGGCTGCCGGTGGTCGCCGAGCGGGCGAAGACCACGGCCTCACCCTCGCCGCGCTGCTTCTTCAGGACGTCGAAGACGGTCCGGTTGTAGAGGTACGTGTAGTAGTTGTGCATCCGCTCCGGGTCCGAGCCGTCGTGGTACGCCACGTCCGTGGGCACCCGCTCGCCGAAGTCGGTCTTGAAGCAGTCGACGCCCATCTCCAGCAGCGCCTCGAGCTTGCCCGCGTACCAGGCCCGCGCCTCGGGGTTGGTGAAGTCCACCAGCGCCATGCCCGGCTGCCACAGGTCCCACTGCCACACCCCGCCGTCGGGCTTTCGCAGCAGATAGCCGCGCGCGCGGCCCTCGGCGAAGAGCGGGGAGCGCTGCGCGATGTACGGGTTGATCCACACGCAGATGCGCAGGCCCTTGTCCTTCAGCCGGGCGAGCATGCCCGCCGGATCGGGGAAGACCCGCGGATCCCAGGTGAAGTCGCACCAGTTGAACTCGCGCATCCAGAAGCAGTCGAAGTGGAAGACGGACAGCGGCAGATCGCGCTCGGCCATCCCGTCGATGAAGGACGTCACCGTCTCCTCGTCGTAGGAGGTGGTGAACGATGTCGACAGCCACAGCCCGAACGACCACGCGGGCGGCAGTGCTGGCCGCCCGGTGAGCGCGGTGTACTTGCGCAGGATCTCCTTCGGCGTCGGCCCGTGGATGACGTAGTACGTCAGCTCCTGGTCCTCGACGCTGAACTGCACCCGCGAGACCGCCTCCGAGCCGGCCTCGAACGACACCCGGCCCGGATGATCGACGAAGACGCCGTAGCCCGCGTCGGTCAGGTAGAACGGCACGTTCTTGTACGCCTGCTCGGTGGCCGTGCCACCGTCGGCGTTCCAGATGTCCACCACCTGGCCGTTCTTGACCAGCGGCCCGAACCGCTCGCCGAGCCCGTACACGCTGGTGCCGACGGTGAGCTCCAGCTGCTCGCGCATGTAGTGCTCGCCGCCGTCGGTCTGCATGATGCCCATGGCCTTCGGCCCCGACGACGTCAGCGGCCGCCCGTCCGTGGTGCGGAAGTCGAGCTGCCACGGCCCGCCGCGCGCCACCCGCACCACGAGGCTGCCCGCGGTGAGCTGCGCGTGCTCCTCGTCGTACGACACCTGCGCGGGCCCCTCGCCCGCGGCGAAGCCGAAGTGCGGGCCGCGGTCCACTTCGCCGTCGAAGTGGGTCAGCGTCACTCCGATCACGTCGGGCATCGGCGAGTGGCACCGGACCGTCATGACCGGGCCCTTGAGCAGGTCGCCGCGGTGCCGGATGGGCTGGGTGGGGGCGTGGATCTCGAGCGTGCCGGCGTCGGTGCCGGTCACGTCGAGGACCTCGACCGGGTAGGCGGCGCGGATGCCTTTGCGCAGCATCCAGTAGCCGTCGGTGAACTTCATTTGCGGCTGTCCTTCGGGTTATTTGACCGCGCCCGCGGCGATACCGCGGGTCAGTGTCCGCTGGAAGATCAGGAAGAAGGCGATGCTGGGCAGCACGCCGAGCAGCGCGGCGGCGTTCGTCATCGTGGCGTCCATGTCCCGCTGGCCCTGCAGCACTCCGAGGGCGACGGAGACGGTCTGGACGTCGTTCGAGACGAGCATGACCAGCGGCAGCAGGAACTCGTTCCAGGTCCAGATGAAGAACAGCACCATCAGCACGCCGATGGTCGGCCGGCTCACCGGCACCACGACCCGCCACAGCACCTGGCTCTTGGTGGCCCCGTCGATCCGGGCGGCCTCGATGATCTCCCGCGGGAAGCCGGAGAGGACGGAGGAGAGCAGATAGGTGCCGAAGGCGGACTGGACGACGGTGAAGACGATGATGACGCTGAGCCGGGTGTCGTAGAGGCCGACCTCCTTGGAGAGGTAGTAGACCGGGTAGACCAGGGACTCCTGCGGCAGCATGTTCGCGAGCACGAAGAAGGCGAGCACCCACGGGCGGCCCTTGATCCGGCCGATGCCGATGGCGTACGCGCTGAGGATGGACAGGACGACCGCGAGCACCGCCACCGAGCCGGAGATCAGCACGGAGTTCCACAGCTTCTCGCCGAAGTTCACCCGCTCCCAGAAGTCGGCGAGGCCGTCCAGGTACAGGCCGTCGGGGAGGCTGAGCGGACCGTCGGCGGAGTACTCGTCCGGCGACTTCACCGCATTCATGGCCACGACCACGAACGGCAGCACCATGAAGAGCGCGCCGAGCGCCAGCGCCGCGAGCACGGGGTATTTCCTGACGGCGGTCATCAGGCCTCGTCCTCCGCTCGGGTCTGCAGACGGAGCGCCACGACGGCCAGCACCATGATCAGGACGGTGAGGACGGTCGAGATGGCGGCTCCGTACGATGCCTGGAAGTTCTCGAAGAAGTTCTGGTACGCGAAGTAGGAGGGCACGTTCGTCGCCCCGCCGGGCCCGCCGCCGGTGAGCACGTACACCATGCCGAAGACCTTCAGCGCGGCGATCGTGCACCACAGCAGCACCACGGCGATCTCAGGGCGCAGCTGCGGCAGCGTGACGTGCCAGAACCTGCGCCACCAGCCGGCGCCGTCCAGCTCCGCCGCCTCGTGCAGCGCCGGATCGAGGCGCTGCAGCCCGGACATGAAGATGACCAGCGGGAAGCCGATCTGCACCCAGACCATGACCGCCATGACGCTGTACAGCGCCCAGTTCGGGTCGCCGAGCCAGTCCTGCTGCAGGCTGTCGAGGCCGACGGCGCCGAGCAGTTCGTTCAGCGAGCCGTTCTCGGGGGCGAGGATCCAGCTCCAGACGATGCCGGCGACGGCGATCGGCAGCACCTGCGGCAGGTAGAAGCAGGCCCGCAGGGTCGCCGCCCAGCGGGTGCCGGCGTGCTTGGCCACGACGTCGAAGAGCGCGGAGGCGAGGACGAGGCCGATGGCGGTGGGCACCACCGCCATCGCCACGACCATCGCCAGGCTGTGCCGGAAGGACTCCCAGAAGTCCTCGTCACCGAGGAGCTTTTCGTAGTTCTCCAGGCCGGTGAACTCCGGGGTGCCGACGCCGGACCAGTCGGTGAAGCTGATCCCGGTGTTCATGACGAACGGCACCACGATGACGACGAGGAACGCGAGCCCGCCGGGGACCAGATAGAGCGCGTACGAGCCCTCGGCGCGGGGGCGGCTGTTGTGACCCCTCACTCCTGCAGCACATTCTCGTCGTACTCGGCCTGCAGCGACTTGAGTACGGCCGCCGGCTTCGCGCTCTGGGTGATCAGCTTCTGCACCTCGGAGGCGAGGGTGTCGTAGAAGCCGTTGGCGGGCCAGTCCGGGTAATAGGCGAGGCCGTCGTTCCCCGCCAGCTCGTCGTAGCGCTCGATGAGCTTCTTGGACCGCGGCTCGGTGATGGCGGAGGCGTCGGCGGCGACCGGCACCCCGCCGGCGTTGCCGAGGGTGTTCTGGATCTTCTTCTTCATCGTGATGTCGATGAAGTCGTAGGCCAGTTCCTTGTTGTCGGCGCCCTCGGGTACGACCCAGAGGTTGCCGCCGGAGCCGAGCGTCTGCTTGCTCTCCGGCCACATGAAGGTGTCCCAGTCGAACTTCTTGATCTCGGCGTCGAAGCGGCCGAACCACCAGCTGCCGGAGAAGAACATCGGGTGCTTGCCCTGCATGAAGGAGACGCCGGTGTCCTCGGCCTTCAGCCCGCTGGAGTTCTTGGCGATGTAGCCCTTGTCGACCCAGTCGGCGAAGGTCTCGGCGGCGTAGGTCCAGGCCTCGTCGGAGAAGTCGGTCTTGCCCTTCATCTGGTACGACTCGGCCCAGGAGCGGTCGGCCTGGGAGAGGGCGAGCTGGTAGACGTACTGCTGGGCGACGTACTCGGCGCCGCCGTTGGCGAACGGGGTGAGCCCGGCCTTCTTGAAGGCGGCGAGGGCCGTCTCGAGCTCGGCGACGGTGGTGGGCACCTTGACGTCGTGCTCTTTGAAGAGGTCCTTGTTGTAGTAGACCATCGTGTACTCGGCGTAGTTGGGCACGCCGTACCAGTTGCCCGAGCCCATCACGCCGTTCTTGTCGTAGCGGCTGGTGGTGGCGACGGTCGGCGGTATCGCCTTGTCCCAGCCGCGCTTCTTCGCCTCGCCGGTGAGGTCGGTGAGGAGCTGCCGCTTGGAGAGCTGGCCGGTGGTGGCGTTGCCCTTGTTGTACTCCAGCAGGTCGGGCGCCTCGTCGGAGTTGAGCACCTGCGGGGCGGTCTTCTGGATCTGCTCGAAGCCCTTCGACTCGAACTCGACCTTCACGTCCGGATGCTGCTTCTTGAACTCCGCGATGGCCTGGGTCCAGGCCTTGCCCATCGCGCTGTCCGGCGTCTCGTAGTGCCAGAGCCGCAGCGTGTCGCCGGACCCTGCGTCATCCGAGTCCCCACATGCGGCGAGCGTGCTCAGCCAGAGGGTCCCCGCCAGGGCGGCGGCCAGCAGCCGCGCCCTTCTCCGTACCTTCAACATCGACTGCCTCCGGGTGAGTTGGCTATGTTTGTCGAAGCGCTTCGACGAAAGTTAGGGATGTGCCGGAGGTAAGTCAATGCTGTTAACAAAACGAGTGGGGTGAGCGCCTCTGGGGTCTGGCGTCAGACGGCGGCTTGGGGCTGCGCCGGGCTGAGATAGTGCACGGCGGTCCGGTCCGAGTGGGGCGCGAGCAGGTCCTGCAGCTCGCTCGCGGCCGTCTTCAGGAGGTGGCCGTCACGCTCGGCGTGGAGCGTCTCGAGGACGAAGGCGACGTGGGTGGCGTCCTCGGTGACGCGGGTGCGGTGGGCGTCGCGGTGATTCCAGTGGCGGGTCAGGACGCCACCGTCATCGGCGTAGATGACCTCGCCGGGCTTGGGGTGCTCGACGGTGTCCGGCTCGCCGAGCGGGGTGAACGCCTCGCTGCCGTCCGCGTACCGGATGACGACGTCGCCGCTGACCTGCTCCAGGTCGAAGGCCCCGGCCGGCAGCCCGTGGCGGACGGACACGGCGTTGTACGAGTCCACCGCCGGGCTGATGCGCGGCAGCGCGCCCTTCTTGGCGAGGCGGCGGCCCAGCGCGTCGACGCTGGGGCGGATGCGGCGCGGGTTGGTGCCGAAGGAGCGGTACGCGGTGTGCCACGCCTCGATGCGCGGATCACTCTCGTCCGCGGGCTGCCAGCTGCCATCGGCCAGCTGCCCCTCCAGCTCCGCCACGGCGGCGACGGTGCCGGGCCACGGCTCGTGTCCGCGCAGACCGGCGGCGGTGACGACGGCGATGAGCGTGCCGGGGAACGCCTCGGCGACGGCGGGGGTCAGGTGGAAGGCGGGCATGGGCGGTTCCGTTCAATGCTCGGGACCGCGGGCGGCGCGGTCTGGACTCCGCACACCTATCACGGCTCCGGCCGTTGCCGTCCGCCGGCTCAGCTCTCTTCTGAGACCGCCGCCTGCGGCCGGTAGAAGGCCGCCAGCAGCGCCGCCGTGCCCACCACTCCCCCGCCGAGCGCGATGCCCGCGCCCGCCCAGCCCACGACCGCGATGTCCGCGGCCTCGTCGATGGATGCCGCCCCCGGGCCGAAGGCGGCGAGCGCGATCGCCACCAGCGACAGCACCAGCACGTACTCGTAGCCGTCCTTGAAGACGAAGAAGCCGTTACGGCGGTGCGCCAGCAGTCCCGCCACCAGCATCACGCCCACCACAGCCGCGCAAGCCAGCGGCGTGCCGAGGCCGAGGATCAGCAGCGCACCCGCGCCGAGTTCGGTGAGCACGCTGAACCACGCCTGCAGCCGGGGCCGGGTGAGCCCGAGCCCGCCGAACCAGCCCGCCGTGCCGTCGATGCCGCCCTTGCCCCGCCAGTGGTTCCAGCCGTGGAGCAGCATCACCACGCCCAGGCCAAGACGGACCAGCAGCAGGGCCCAGTTCTCCGCGTCGGACACGGCGACATCCTCTCCTCGGAACAGCCGGGCCATTGCGCCACACTCACACGCAATCATCAAGAGACAGGCGCCCGCGAATCTGGATCAAGCCGTGGGTCCCGTCCGCCCCGCTCAGGCGTTGAAGCGATACGCCCCGGCCCGGGCGCGGTACACCCGGTAAGCCGCACCCCCCGCCGTGGCCTCACGGACGAACGCCACGCCCCGCGGCGCACTCACGGACTCGCCTCGCGTCGGCACCCAGATCTCCGCGTCGGTGTTGTACGGGACGGTGACCGCCAGCTCGATCCTGCCGTCCTTCCGCCGCCACCACTCCGAGGACACCCGCCCCCGGACCGTATCGATCGAGGCGGCGACGTGGTCGAGGGTCGCCGGCGACAGGTCGGTGTCCGAAGGGGACTTCGGGACGCGGCTGTTGACCGCGACCGCCGGGATGTACGGACGGATCCGCAGCGCCGCGTAGGCGGGCTCGGTGGGCCGGATGCCCGCCAGGCTCTGGTAGAACCACGTGGCCACGTTCGAGCGGTAGTGATGGTTCACCGACGCCGAGTTCGTCCAGCTCTCCCACAGGGAGGTGGCGCCCTGCGCGATCTGGTCCACGTAGCCGGGCGGCCCGGTCTGGGTGATGGCCTTCAGCGCGATGTCCGTATAGCCGTAGTCGCTGAGGATGTTGAACTCATAGCGCGAGCCGTACATATCGCTCTGGATGTGATGGTCCGCGGCCACCAGCCGGTCGGCGAGCAGCTTCGCCAGCGCCTTCCGGTTCTCCGCGACCGGCTTCGCGCCGGCGACGTACCGGGGATCGTCCGGGCTCAGGTCCGAGCCGGGGACCAGGTCGAAGGCGATGGCCATGGCGTTCTCGCTGGAGATGCTGCCCTTGGTGAAGTGCCCGGCGGAGGCGTCCCAGTAGTTCTCGATGAACGCCTTGCGCAGGGTCCGCGCCAGCCGCGCGTAGTGCGCCGCGCGGGCGGTGCGTCCCAGCCGCCGCCCGACCGTGTCCATGTAGTCGCAGAAGTGGATGTAGAAGGCCAGGCTGATGACGGCGTTGCTGCCGGGGTTCTCGGCGCCGGAGTAGGCGCCGAGGGCCGCCTCGAAGCGGTAGTTGTCCGTGGCGGTGAACAGCGTCTCGTAGTACGTCAGCAGCCGGTCCTGATGCTCGTAGAGCTCGGCGAACAGGCTGCTGTTGCCGTAATAGGTGTGCAGCTCGGCCGGCATGACGAAGTACGCGGAATCCCAGGCGGGCACGGCCTTCCAGGTGAAGTTCCAGCCGGGCGTGCGGTCGTAGCCGTAGCCGCCCTTGGCCGCGGGCAGGATCATCGGCAGCTGGCCGGTGGAGATCTGCCCGTCGGGGAAGCCGCGCAGATACGCGGTGAAGGCGGCGTTCACGTCCCACGTCAGCGACTGCGACTCGGAGCTGGCCATCGCGTCGCCGGTCCAGCCGTTCTTCTCCCGGGACGGGGTGTCGGTGGGCTTCTGCACCAGGTTGTTCTGCTCGGCCCACTCCAGGTTGCGCTGGATGCGGTTGATCAGTGCATTGCCGGTGGTGAAGGTGCCGGTGCGGGCGAAGCCGGAGCGGGCGACGTCGATGGTGAAGGCGTCGGCGTCGCGGGCCAGTTCGGGCTTGCGGCCGAGGACCGCCTCGAGGTTACGGATCTCCAGGTAGCGCGCGCCGACGTGGCTGAACTGCTGCTCCCAGGTCTGATGCGAGCGGCGGCCGAGGGTGTAGTAGTGCGTCTCGAGGTTGGCGTCGTGATGGAAGTTCTCCTCGATCAGCGTGTACGGGGACGCGGCCGTGCCGTCGCCGCCGGTCAGCCGATTGCTCGCCCGGATCCGCAGCGTCAGGCCCTCCTTGTCGGGACGCACGCCGCGCAGCGCCACGCGGACGAAACCGCTCACGATCTGGCCGTAGTCCGCCAGCCACACGCCGGAGCCGGGCGCCGTCTCTTTGAGCGAGACCGGCCGCAACCGCTCGCCGACCAGGACCGGTTCGGCCTCATGGGCGCGTACGACGGCCGGGGCGAAGCCGTCCGGCACCCGGGTGGCGGGCAGCATGCCGTGATGCTTCGGGGACGGGCCGGAGCAGCTGCCCGGCGGAATGAGCACCGTGGCCGGCTGCCACGCGCGGCCGGTGCGGTGGCCGGCCGAGCGCCACTCCCCCAGCGCCTCGGCCCGGCGGGCGTCGTACTTCTCGCCCGAGTAGACCGAGTCGAAGGTCGTCGGCCCGTCCGCCGTATGCCAGTCGCGGTCGGTGACCAGCGTGGTCGAGTCGCCGTCGGTATACGTGACGACCAGCTTGGCGCGCATCCGGGGCGGCCCGGCGTACGGGGCGAGCTGCCAGTACCACTCCTGCGGGGTGGTGACGCCGTACCAGCCGCGGCCGAGCTCCGCGCCGACGACGTTGCGCCCGGTGCGCAGCAGCCGGGTGACGTCGAAGGTGTCGTACAGGATCGTGCGGTCATAGGTGGTGTGGTCGGTGAGGAGGCGGGGGACGTTGGCCCCCTCCGCCGCCGCTTGCTTGCCGTCGACGGTGATCGGGTCGCCGTTCACGGTGAAGGTGACGTTGCCGGCCGCGCTCAGATGGAGGCGGGCGCGGGCGATGCGCTTGCCGGGCAGGGTGAAGGAACGGCGCAGCAGCGGCGCCGGGTTGGCGATGGGCAGTACGACGTTCTTGGCGGGCACCCGCTGGGAGCCGGGGATGAAGGTCAGGCCTTCAGGGGTGCCGATACCGGACTCGAAGGGGTTGGCGCCGGTGGTGAGGTCGGCCGCGAAGTCGGCGGCGCCGGTGCCGGTCACCTCCACCGAGCGGATGGTCGCGTCGCTGGGGCCGAAGCCGAAGGACCCGTGGCGGCGTATCTGATCGCCGGTGAGGGTGCGGCGGTCGACCTCGACGCCGTTGATCCGGGTGGTGACGGTGAGGCCGCGGGCCTCGACCTCGACGGTGTGGTCGCGGGCGGCCCAGATGTCGGCCGTGAGGCCCGCGGCGGCGGGCAGCGGGACGGTGGCGACGGGGACGGTGCGGGTGCCGCTCGCGGTCGGGTTGGTCTCGCTCTGCGGGTCGTAGTGATCGACACCCCAGTCCGGCTCCGAGGCGCCGTCGTCCACCCAGGTGTTGCCCGCGTAGTGCCGCGTCCTCATCACCAGCCGCAGCTCGCCGTCGACGCGCTGGATGGTCCAGTCGAGCGCCTCTCCCCAGGTCTTGCCGATGGGCTCGGCGCGCAGCAGCAGCGAGAGACCGGTGCCGGGGTCCTTGCCGCCGCGGAAGACGACCGTCGCGGTGAGGTCCTTCCAGTCGTGATCCTGCGGCTGCCGCCCCCCGATCCATTCGGCGCCCGCCCAGTCGTCCTCCCCCTTCAGCAGCCCGGTCTCCCACCGCGCGGTCTCGCTCCAGCCTCCGCGCTCCCCGCTCTCGTCCCACGTCCGCACCCGCCAGTGGTACGGCTGCTCGGAGCGCAACGCACCGCCGCCGTACGGCACTTCGATGCTGTCGGCGCCCGCGACCTTGCCGCTGCGCCAGACGTCCGCCTTGCCGGGCGCGGTCCCCACCTCGATCTCGTACGCGGTCTGCCGCCCGGCCCGCGGCACCCAGCTGAACGCCGGGGCCCGCTCCGTACCCAGCGGCGCGATCCGCGACCCGACCTGCAGATCCCGCGGCGCGGACCTCCCGGCCGTGCCCAGAGCCGCCGCGACCTCCGGCCGGCCCGCGAGCGGGACCGCCGCCCCGGCCGCCGCTGCGGTCACGACGCCGAGCAGGTGGCGACGGCTCAGGGCGCTGCTTTGCTCCTCGGGCACGGCTCGGGTTCCTCTCGTCGACAGCTGGCATGAATCGTTTCAATCACCGGCATTCGGCGACTTTACGGGCCGCGCGGAACCAAGGGCAATGGTCCGGACGGGAGTTGCCCTCACCTGACGGTGATCACCACGCGCTGATACGACGTCAGCGACGGCTCGCCGTCGTCGGCGACCTCGACGATGGCGTGGATCGTCTGGCCGCGCTTGGCATCCCTGGGCACTTCGAGCGTCGCGCGTGCCGAGTCCGACCGGCCGATGTCCACCGCCTTCGGGTAGCTCCCGGCCTCCCGGTACTGCCACCACCGGTAGCTGAGCGCATCGCCGTCCGGGTCGGTCGCCCGTGCGTGGAGATCGACGCGCTGCCCCGGCCGGGCGGTCACGTCGCGGCGCCCCCGCACCGACACCTCCGGATGGTGATTGGCATCGTCGTAATCGGGCGTCACCGTCCACCGCAGCCGCGCGGCGAAGTCCTGCTGGGCGTCGCCGAACCACCGCTGTGCCGCATAGTCGGGCGGGGTGTCACCATCGGCGTCGCGGTCGGCGACACCCTCGCTGCTCCACTCCGACGGGTCGTCGGGGTTCCGCTCAAGGCGTCCGCCCCAGCCGCCGTAGCCCGGGTGTTCACGGCTGCGCAGGCCGTTGTCGAGCAGGCTGAGGAAGGTCGAGGTGTCGCCCTCGGAGATCCAGGAGCCCTGCTGCTGCGGCGGCGTCCAGACGAGATAGCCCCGCGCGCGCAGCTCCTCCGTCGTCAGGCCCGCGAAGCCGAAGTGGTCGAAGATGTCGCCCTTCACCATCTGCTTGCCGTCGCCCCAGACCCGGTAGAAGTCGCCGAACGGGCCCACGCCGGAGACGTTCTTCCGGGTCCAGTCCGCGGTGAGGTACTTGGCGTGCCCGGGCAGCGCGACATCGCGGGCGCCGTAGCCCCAGGTGTCCGTCGACGCCTGCCGCAGCTCGATGCCGGGCCAGCTCACCGAGATGTAGTCGCGGTAGCTGTAGTCCTGGGTGCCGAAGGAGACGATGACGGCCTTCTCGGTGACCTTGCGCTGGATGGCCGGCCAGCGCGGGGTGCCCTGGTATTCGAGCTGGATCGACTTCAGGGCGCGGGCGATGGTGCTGGGTCCGCCCCAGGCCATCAGGTAGACGGGACCGCCCTCGTCGTCGAGGAGCACGTCCTTGATCCGGTCCGAGCCGGGCGAGTCGCCGGAGAGCGAGATGTCGCTGTCGAACTGGACGTTGCCGACCTTGATCCGGGAGCGCAGGTAGTCCGGCGTCGGGTAGCCGGGGTCGTGGGTCTTGAGGTTGCCGTACGCCTTCGCGTACCGGTCGACGGCGTCGTGGATGAACCGCTCGTCCTCGGACCAGCGCCATGAGGTGCACGGGCACAGTCCGCTGAGGCCGAAGCGGTCGTACTCGCGGCCCGGCTGCCACCACTTGGTGCCCTTGCCGTCGCCCTTCCAGTGGAACTGGCTGCTGGCGTAGATGATGCCCTCGGTGTCGAAGTCACTGCTGTGGAGCAGATATCGGACCAGGGAGTTCGAGTCGTCCAGCTCCGGGTCGGTGGTCACGATGGTCCGCGGTCGGTGGTCGCCCTGCGCGGGGGCGGGCGTCGGGGGCTTCGCCGCCGCGGCGGACGGTTCGGTGGTGCCGAGTGTCAGTACGGCGAGGAGCGCGGCCGCCGCGGCCGCACCTCGCGTTTTCCCGGTTGCCATCCCGTTCCTCCGCTCTCCGGGGCGTGCTCGCGCGCACCCGATGAATAGAAATGCATCAGCGCATTGAAATGCCTCGGCGGATTCTGGGAGGGATGTGTGCCGCTGTCAACGGGTCCGGCACGAGCGGCGGTTGATCGCAACCGGCTTCACGATGCACGGGTCTTGACGCGGCCCGGCACCCGTTCGTAGCTTCGAGGCATGTCGAGTCAACAGCGAATGGATATGCGCCAGATGAGCGGCAACGAACCCGTCTACGGCGCCGGCGTCTGGCACTTCGCCACCTACGTCGACCGCTACGCCACCGACGGATACGGCGAGCCGCGCACCGTCCTCGACGGCATCGCGCTCGCCGGATCCGTGGGTGACCTGTCGGTTCTCGACCTCAACTGGCCGTTTCCACCAGGGGACATCAGCACAGCCGAGGTGAAGAAGGCGCTCGACGAACACCGGCTGCGCGCGATCGCCCTGACGCCCGAGATCTACACCGGCCGCTTCGCCCGCGGCGGCTTCACCAACCCCGATCCCGCCGTGCGCACCGAGGCGATCGAACTCGTCGCCGCCGCCGCGGAGGTCGGCCGCGAGCTGGGCGTCGACTACATCAAGCTCTGGCCGGGCCAGGACGGCTACGACTACCCCTTCCAGGCCGACTACGCCGACCTGTGGGGCAAGACCACCGGCGCGCTGCGCGAACTCGCCCAGGCTTTCCCCGACCTGAAGTTCGCCATCGAGTACAAGCCGCGCGAGCCGCGCAACCGGATGATCCTGTCCTCCGTCGCCCGCACCCTGCTGGCCATCCAGGAGACGGGCGCGGACAACGTCGGCGTGCTGCTGGACTTCGGCCATTCGCTCTACGGCGGCGAGACCCCGGCCGAGGCCGCGCGGATGGCGATCGCCCACGACCGGCTGTTCGCCATCGACGTCAATGACAACTTCCGCGGCTGGGACGACGACATGGTCGTCGGCTCGGTGCATCTGCTGGAGACGTTCGAGTTCTTCTTCGCGCTGCACGACGCCGGGTGGGAGGGCGTGTGGCAGCTCGATCAGTTCCCGTTCCGGGAGGACCCGGTCGAGGCGGCCCGCGCGGGCATCCGCACGATGCGCGCCTTCCATCGGGCGCTCAGCTACCTCGACCGCGACCAGCTCGCCGACGCCCAGGCGCGGCAGGACGCCCTGGCCGCGCAGCGGATCGCGAAGCGGGCGCTGTTCCGCGCGCTCGCGGAGAGCGAGACCGCGTGACCGCCATCGTGGACGTACCCCCGCCGCTGCTGCCCGACGAGGCCGCGGCCCAGGCCTACCGCGAGCGCAGCGCGCGGCTGCGGGAAGCGCCGCCGGGCGCCGCCGCCGACGAGCTCGCGGAGATCTCCACGGCGGTACGGCGGGACATCCTCACCACCATCCAGGCGGCCGGCATGGGGCACGTCGGCGGGGACCTGTCGGTGACCGACCTGCTGGTCACCGCGCTGTGGGGGACGCTGCGGGTGCATCCCGCGGACCCCGGCCACCCGGGGCGCGACCGCCTCGTGCTCAGCAAGGGCCACTGCGCCGCCGCCCTGTACTCGGCGCTGGCCTCCTGCGGCTTCTTCCCGCAGGCCCGGCTGCGCGAGTTCATGGCGCCGCTCTCCCCGCTCAACGGCCATCCCGCCCGGCTCAAGGTGCCCGGCGTGGAGACCAGTACCGGACCGCTCGGACACGGGCTGCCCGTCGCCGCGGGCTGCGCGCTCGGGGCCAGGCTGCGGGACGAGCCGTGGCGGACCCTCGTGGTGCTCGGCGACGGCGAGATACAGGAGGGCAGCAACTGGGAGGCCGCCATGACCGCCGCCCACCACGGGCTCGCCAACCTGACCGCGGTGGTGGACCGCAACCGGCTGCAGCAGGGCGACCGCACGGAGGACACCAAGTCGCTCGAACCGCTGGACGCGAAATGGGCGAGCTTCGGCTGGGAGGTGCGGGTCATCGACGGCCACGACCACAAGGCGATCAAGGAGGCGTACGGGCCGTCCACCACCGGGCGGCCGGTCGCGGTGATCGCCAACACCGTGAAGGGCAAGGGAGTTTCGTTCATGGAGGACCGGGTCGAGTGGCATCACAAGGTGCCCACCGACGAGCAGGTCCGCCGCGCGCTCGAGGAGCTGAGCCGATGACCTCGCAGGCCACCGCGGCGCCCACCTTCGACTGCCGGGCGGACTTCGCCGCCGAGCTGGCCGAGCTGGCCCGCGCCGACGACCGCATCGTGGCGGTGTGCAATGACTCCGTCGGCTCCAGCAATCTCGTCGCCTTCCGGGAGGAGTTCCCCACCCGGCTGGTCAACGTCGGCATCGCCGAGCAGGACCTGGTCGGCGTCGCGGCCGGACTCGCCAACGCCGGGTTCATCCCCTTCGCCTCGGCCGCGGCGCCCTTCCTGACCGGCCGCGCCCTGGAGCAGATCAAGGCCGACATCGCCTACAGCCACCGGCACGTCGTGCTGTGCGGCCAGAGCCCCGGCATGGCGTACGGCGCGCTCGGCCCCACGCACCACGCGGTGGAGGACATCTCCTGGATGCGCGCGGTGCCGGGGCTCGACATCATCGTGCCCGCCGACCCGGCGCAGACCCGCGCCGCGGTGCGGTGGGCCGCCGAGTCGGGGCGGCCCACGTATCTGCGGGTGCCGCGCTTCAAGGTGCCCGCCGTCACCCCGGACGACGCGCCGTTCGAGGCGGGCCGGGCCGTACGCCTCGCCGAGGGCGGCGATGTCACGCTGATCGCGGTGGGGACGATGGTCTCGCGGGCCCTGGACGCTGCCGAACTCCTGCGCAACGAGGGCGTGTCGGCACGGGTGCTGAACATGACGTTCGTCGAGCCGCTGGACGTCGCCGCCGTGGTGGCCGCCGCCGCGGAGACCGGCGCCATCGTCACCGCGGAGGAGGGGCTGCTCTCCGGCGGCCTCGGCGCGGCCGTCGCCAAGGTCGTGGCCGAGCAGCAGCCGGTGCCGGTACGGATGGTCGGCGTACCCGCCTTCGCACCCACCGGCGGCACCTCCTTCCTGCTCGACCACTTCGGCCTGAACGCCGCCGGCATCGCCGACGCCGCCCGTACGGTCCTCGGGCGGACCCGATGAGGCCGCTGCTGCTCGCCGTGGACCAGGGCACCAGCGCCACCAAGGCGCTGCTGCTCGACGACGCGGGTGAGGTCGTGGCCCGGGCGTCCGCGCCGTTGTCCCAGACCCACCCGGAGCCCGGCCTGGTCGAACAGGACGCGCAGGAGCTCCTGGACGGCGTGCGCACCGCGGTCGCGGACTGCATGAAGGGCGTCGAGCCCGCCGCTGTGGCCGGGGTCGCGCTGAGCACCCAGCGCGAGTCGGCCGTGCTGTGGGACGCCGCTACGGGGCAGCCCGTAGCGCCCCTGGTCAGCTGGCAGGACCAGCGCGGCGGCGAGCGGATGGCGCAACTGGCGGACGCCGGCGAGGAGATCCGGCGGCGTACCGGTCTTCCGCTCGACCCGATGTTCTCCGCGCTGAAGATGGCCGCGCTGCTCGACGAGCACGATCCCGCCCGGCGGCGCAGCGCCACCGGCGAGCTGCGTCTCGGCACCGTCGACGCCTTCCTGCTGTACGCGCTCACCGGGAACCTCGTCACCGAGATCGGCAACGCCTCCAGGACCCAGCTGCTCAACCTCGCCACCGGCGACTGGGACGACGAACTCCTCGGCCTCTTCGACGTGCCGCCCACAGCCCTGGGACGGGTCGTTCCGTCCGACGGCCCCTTCGGCGAACTGCGGGGCCTCGACCCACTGCTCGACGGCACCCCGGTCCTCGCCGTGCTCGGCGACTCGCACGCGGCCCTGTTCGCGCACGCGGGCTGGCGGCCCGGCGTCGTCAAGGTCACGTACGGCACCGGCTCGTCGGCCATGACGGCGGCCGAGTCGCCCCGCCCGTCCGAGGGGCTGTGCGGCACGATCGCCTGGGCGCACGGCGGCCGGACCACATATGCGCACGAGGCCAACATCCGCTCCACCGGACGCACGCTGACCTGGCTCGCGGAGCTGCTCGGCACCGGGCCGGAGGAGCTGCTCGAGCTGGCGGCGGGCGCGGACGCCGGTGACGTAAGCCTGATCCCGGCCTTCGGCGGCCTCGGCGCGCCCTGGTGGGACGCGCACGCCGTGCCGGTGCTGGCCGGCTTCGACCTGGGTACGGGCCGCGGGCAACTGGCGCGCGCCGCGCTGGAGTCCGTCGCCCACCAGGTGGCGGATGTGCTCGCGGCGCTGCCGGGGGTGCGGCAGGTCGTCGCCGACGGCGGGCTGAGCCGCAGCGACGCGCTGATGCAGCTCCAGGCCGACGTCGCGGCCGTCGACGTGCTCCGTACGGACCACCACGAACTCTCTGCCGCGGGCGCCGCCCGGCTCGCCGGCCTCGGCCTCGGGCTGTGGACGGCCAACGGGCTCGAGAGTCGCGCGGACGACGGAATGCGGGCCTTCACACCCACCTGGGACGACGCCCGGCGCCGCGGCGCGCTCGCGCGCTGGCACCGCCGGCTCGCGGCCGCCCGCGACCTCGGGCAACGCGACAAGCAGGAGACACCATGACGACACCGGACCCACCACGCGCGGCGGTCGGCCGCTTCCGGCTGACCCTCGGCCGCGGCTCCCTCCTCGCCGCCGTGCTGCTCGCGATCGCGATCGCGACGACCACGACGTATCGCTCGGACAGCGAGGCGAAGGCCGGCGCCAAGCCCGCGTTCGACCCGGCGAAGTACGCGGCCAAGACGTACGGGCCGAAGGTCGTGCCCGCCATCAAGAAGGACGCCGTGGACCTCGCCACCCTGCACAAGGCGCTCACGGACGACCCCAACGCCGCGGGCAAGCGCTACGGCCACCGGGCCGGCGCCGGCGCGTACAGCTATGCCGTCACCCTCACCGGCACCGCCGGCACGGCGCGCGGCGGGCTGCTGCCGGTCACCGTGGCCGGGCTCGGCAAGGACACCCGGGTCTCGGTGCAGATCGGCCCGGCGGTCAGCGGCACGGCGCTGCGCGACGCGGCCGGGTTCATCAAGTTCAGCCAGTTCGTCAATCAGGTCGACTACGCCGACGCCGCGACCGCACTGAACGCCCGGGTGAAGAGCCAGGTGCTCAAGGGCTTCGACGCCGCGGCGGCCAAGGGCGACAAGCTCACCGTCACCGGCGCCATGACCCCGCTCACCCCCGACGTCCTCACCATCACGCCCATCGCGATCGAAGAGGCGTCATGACGGCGGCCCCGCCCGTCCTGCGCGCCGCGGACGTCACCAAGGTGTACGGCGGCACGCACGCGCTCAGGGGCGTCTCGCTCGACATCGCGGCCGGCCGCACCACCGCGGTCTTCGGCGAGAACGGCGCCGGCAAGTCGACCCTGATGAAGATCCTCAGCGGGGTCGAGCCGCCCAGTACCGGACACATCGAACTCGACGGCCGCACCGTGGCGTTCGGCGCCGCCCGGCAGGCCGCCGACCACGGCATCTCGATCATCCACCAGGAGCTCAGCCTCTGCCCCAACCTGAGCATCCAGGACAATCTCTTCCTCGGCCGCGAGCACACCCGCGGCGGCGGCGCCCTCCTGGACCGCGCCGGCCAGAAGGATCTCGCGCGCCGGGCCCTGGACCGGCTCGACGGCACCATCGACCCCGAAGTCCCGGTGGGCGACCTCCGCCTGGGGCAGCAGCAGCTGGTCGAGATCGCCCGCGCGCTGCTGCAGGACGCCCGCGTGCTGATCATGGACGAGCCGACTTCCGCGCTCAGCGCACCCGAGGTGGAGGTCCTCTTCCGGGTCATCCGCGAACTCAAGGCCACCGGCGTCGCCATCGTCTACATCTCGCACCACCTGGAGGAGGCCCTGGCGATCGCCGACGACGTGGCCGTGCTGCGCGACGGCAGCATGGTCGCCGCCGCCCGCGCCGCCGACGTCGACCTGGCCTGGATCGTCCGTACCATGGTCGGCCGCGATCAGGACGACCTCTTCCCGGACCGCGCGCCCACCCTCGGCGAGCCCGCGCTGGAGATCGAAGGGCTGTCCGTCGCCGACCCAGCCACCCCCGGCCGGCTCGCCGTCCACGACATCTCGACGACCGTACGGGCCGGCGAAACCGTCGGCATCTACGGCCTGATGGGCAGCGGCCGCACCGAACTGCTCGAGTGCCTGGCCGGCCGGCTGCCCGCCGCCTCGGGCACGGTCCGGCTGCACGGCGAGCCGCTCACCGGCGACGTCCGGCGGCGCATCCGCACCGGCGTGGTGCTCGTCCCCGAGGACCGGCAGCGCGATGGCCTCGTTCAGTCCATGACGGTGGGCCAGAACCTGTCGCTGGCCTCGGTCCCCCGGTTCGTACGCCGGCTGCTGGTGCACCGCGGGACGGAGCGCGACGCCGTGGACGCCATGATCACCGACGTCACGGTCAAGACCCCCGGCGCCGACGCGCCCATCGGCTCGCTCAGCGGCGGCAATCAGCAGAAGGTCGTCATCGGCAAGGCGCTGCTGACCGGCCCCCGCGTGCTGTTGCTGGACGAGCCGTCGCGCGGCGTGGACGTCGGCGCCAAGGCCGATGTCTTCGCGCTCATGGCCCAGCAGGCGGAGCGCGGCCTGGCCGTGCTGTTCACCACCTCCGAGCCGGAGGAAGCCCTGCACATCCCCGACCGGCTGCTGATCGTCGCCCGCGGGCGGCTGATCGCCGACCTGCGCCCCGGCGAGCTCACCCGCGACCGCCTGATGAGCCTGGCCGACGGAGCCGCACCGAGTGAAGAGGCACCACATGACTGACACCCTGGCCAAGGACCACGAGGTCGTACTCCAGCAGCGCCGGGACGCGGCCACCCAGGCCCGGCGGCTGAAGACCCTCGAATCGCTCTTCGAGCTGCGCGCCTTCATCGCGCTCGGCGTGCTCATCGTCGTCTTCAGCCTGCTGTCCGACTCGTTCCTTACGGTCGACAACGTCATCACCATGACCAAGCACGTCGCCATCAACGCGGTGCTCGCCCTGGGCATGCTGCTGGTCATCCTGAAAGGCGGCATCGACCTCTCGGTCGGCTCCACCGTCGGCCTCTCCGGAGTCATCGCCGGCGAGCTGCTGCAGGGCCTGCACATCGGCTTCCTCGACGCCGTCGCGTATCCGCAGGTCTGGGCCGTGATCGTGCTGTGCATCGCGGTGGGCGCGGTGGTCGGCGCGGTCAACGGCCTGCTCATCACCCGCCTCAACGTGGCCCCGTTCATCGCCACCCTCGGCATGCTCTACATGGCCCGCGCCGCCGCCATGCTGATCTCCGGCGGCACCACCTACCCCGACCTGGCGGGCGACCCGGCCACCAACAACACCGGCTTCGGCTGGCTCGGCGAGGGCCGGCCGCTCGGCCTCCCCGTCGCTGTCTGGATCATGATCGTGCTGGCCGGACTCGTCACGCTGCTGCTGCGCTCGACGCCCTTCGGCCGCTGGCTCTACGCGACCGGCGGTAACGAGCGCGCCACTCAGCTCAGCGGTGTCCCGGTCAAGCGGGTCAAGGTGACCGTGTACGTGATCTCGGGCGCCTGCGCGGCGATGTCCGGGCTCATCATCGCCTCCGAGCTGACCTCGGCCGCGCCGCAGGCCGGCGAGACCTTCGAGCTGAACGCCATCGCGGCCGTCGTCATCGGCGGCGCCGCGCTCTCCGGCGGCCGCGGCAATGTGCGCGGCACGCTGGTCGGCGCCTTCGTCATCGGCTTTCTCGCGGACGGCCTGGTCATTCTCGGCGTCTCGACCTTCTGGCAGATGCTCATCAAGGGCGCCGTGATCGTCCTCGCCGTCGTGCTCGACCAGAGCCAGCAGCGCTTCCAGCGGAACCGGGCCGCCGCGTCCGCCATCGCCGCCGAGCACGAGGACTCGGAGGCTCCGCCGACTGCGCCGGCGAAAGCCTGAAGTCCCGAGTCCCCACCATCCGACCCGCAACCTAGGAGAGCCGCATGTCCAGCCGTACCCGCACTCGCACGACCGCCCTGGGAAGCGCCGCGCTCGCCGGCGCCCTCCTCCTCACCGCCTGCGGTGACGACGGCGGCTCGTCCGAAGCGAAGTCGTCAAAGAGCAACCTGATCACCATCATCACCCCCGCCTCCGACAACCCGTTCTTCAAGGCCGAGGCCGCCGCGGCGAAAAAGAAGGCCGAGAAGCTCGGCTACCAGACCTCCGTGGCCTCGCACGACGACGACCCCAACAAGCAGAGCGAACTCATCGACGGCGCCATCTCCCGTAAATCCGCGGCGATCATTCTCGACAACGCCGGCGCCGACGCCTCCATAGGCCCGGTCCGCAAGGCCACCAAGGCCGGCATCCCCGTCTTCCTGATCGACCGCGAGATCAATGAAACCGGAATAGCCAAGGCCCAGATCGTCTCCAACAACGCGCAGGGCGCGCAGCTCGCCGGGCAGGAGTTCGTCAAGGCGATGAAGGGCAAGGGCGACTACGTAGAACTCACCGGCAAGGAATCCGACACCAACGCCGGGGTGCGGTCCAAGGGATTCAAGGACGTGCTGTCGCAGTACCCCGATCTGAAGCGGGTGGCCCGGCAGACGGCGAACTGGGACCAGCAGGAGGCGTTCAGCAAGATGGAGACCATCCTGCAGCGCCACCCCGACATCGAGGGCGTGATCGCGGGCAACGACACGATGGCCCTCGGCGCGGTCGCCGCGCTGAAGGCGGACAAGCGCAAGGACGTCGTGGTCGTCGGCTTCGACGGCAGCCCGGACGCGATCGCACAGATCAAGGCCGGGAAGATGCACGCGACCGTGCTGCAGCCGGCGGCGCTGGGCGCCGAGCGGGCGGTGCAGCAGGCGGACAAGTACATCAAGACCGGAAAGACCGGGCAACCCGAGAAGCAGGCCATCGACTGCGAGCTCGTCACCAAGGAGAACGCCGCCGAATTCGGCCTGTTCGCGCGGCGCTGACGCCGAATCCGCTGCCGGTAGTGTGCAGCCCGGCAGGGACCCGTAACGCCGGAATCGACAATGGATGGAGGTACGGTGGCGGCTTCGTCGTCCACTCCGAGCCCTGATCACATGCGGCTCCTGGTCAAGGTGGCCCGCATGTACCACGAGCGTGGGGTGCGGCAGCCGGAGATCGCGGCGCATCTCCACATGTCCCAGCCGCGGGTGTCGCGTCTGCTGAAGGAGGCGGTCGACCGCGGCGTCGTCCGCACCGTGGTCGTCTCCCCCGAGGGCGTGCACGCCGAGCTCGAGGACGCCCTCATCGAGCGCTACGGGCTGCGCGACGTGCTGGTGGTCGAGGTGGAGAGCGCGGTGTCAGACGTCATCCCCGCGCTCGCCGCCGCCACCGCCACCTATCTGGACGCCACCCTCGCCACCGGCGACGTCATCGGCGTCTCCTCCTGGAGCGCGACCCTCCTGGAATCGGTCAACGTCATGCGCGCCAGGACGTCGACCACGGCCCAGGAGGTGGTCCAGGTCATCGGCGGCGCCGGCAGCCCCGAGGTCCAGCTGCACGCCACCCGGCTCACCAGCCGCCTCGCCGAACTCACCGGCGCCCAGCCGGTGTTCGCCCCGTCCGCCGCCCTGGTCGGCAGCCGCGAACTGCGCGACCTGCTCTGGCGCGAGCCGGCCATGGCCGAAGCCATGCGCGCCTGGTCCCGCATCACTGTGGCCCTCCTCGGCATCGGCACCCTCGCCCCGTCCCCGCTGCTCCGCCGCTCGGGCAACGCCATCACAGCCGCCGACCAGACCCAGCTCACCAAGCTCGGCGCCGTCGGCGATGTCTGCGCCCGCTACTTCGACGCCACCGGCAACCTCGTCGACGCCCCCTTCAACGACCGCATCATCGGCATCGACCCGGACCACCTCCGCGCAGTCGACCGCCGCATCGGCGTCGCCGGCGGCCCGGACAAAGTGGCAGCAATCCGCGGCGCGGTCGCAGGCGGCTGGATCAACACCCTCATCACCGACGCGGAGGTGGCCCGCCAACTGCTGCGCGACTGAGGTGCGCGGTGGTCACGGCCGCGGCTTGAGGATCACGACCGGGATTTCCCGCTCGGTCCAGGCCTGGTAGTTGTCGAAGTCGGCGTACGCCGCCGTGGCCAGGGACCAGAGACGGGGGCGGTCCTCCGGCTCGGCGACCTCCGCGCGTACCGGCCTGCGGTTCGCCTTGATCTGGAGGTGCGTGTCCGGGGCGGCGCGCAGGTTGTGGAACCACTGCGGGTGTCGCGGCCGGCCGCCCTGTGAGGCGATGACGATGATGTTGTCGCCGTCGGTGACGTAGAGCAGCGGGGTCGTGAAGACCTTGCCGGTCTTACGGCCCCGGTGCTCCAGCAGCAGCACCGGCACGGGCTTGCGGAAGCCGGCGCCGACCCGCCACTTCCCGCCCAGCCTGCCGCGCGTTCGCCGGTAGAACCACACCTGGGTCCGCGACATGTACTTCATGATCTTCGGGAGAAGTGCGGAGTCGAGCTGGGCCGGGCGGGGACGGGACGCGGGCATGGAGAGGCTCCGATCATCGCGTTTGCGGAGCATCTTGGCCGCAGGCCCTGTCGATCACAAGGGACAGGTGCCCTCTTGACCCGACTGTTTGACTCTGTACCGTCAAACGCTGAACGGCATCGCCCCACCGTTGCCCAGGAGGATGACGTGTCCGCTCGTCCCAGCAGACGGGGCTTTCTCGGCGCCGCCGCCGCTCTCGGCACCGCCGCCGCCCTGCCCGTCATATGTTCCGGACCCTCGTACGCCGCGGGAGCCGAACTCCCCGTCGTCACCAACCGCCGCCATCCCGCGGCCCACTTCGCTCCCGGCACCGAATCAGAGCCCGGCGCCGAGCCGCTGAACGCCTCCGTGGCCTGCGGGCTGCACGGCCGCCGGGAGGGGATCGGCTGATGGCCACCTTCGTCACCCGCGCCGAATGGGGCGCCCGCCCGCCGACGAACATCAACAACAACATCACGCCGGAGAACGGCGGCGTGACCATCCACCACTACAGCGGCACCAAGTGGGCGGCCGCGGACCACGCCGAGTGCGCGGGCCAGGTCCGCGCCGTGCAGAACGACCACATGGACAGCAACGGCTGGGCCGACATCGCCTACAGCCATCTCACCTGCGTCCACGGCTACGTCTTCGAGGGCCGCGGCGAAGGCCGCCGCACCGCCGCCAACGGCACCGACCCCGGCAACCAGAACTGGTACGCGGTCTGCGGCCTCGTCGGCGGCACCACGCAGGACTACGACACCATCACCGCGGAACTCGTCGACGGCTTCCACCACGCCATCGGCCGCCTGCGCGAGCAGGGCGGCGCGGCGACCGGCCTCAACGGCCACCGCGACCACCTGGCCACCGAATGCCCCGGCGAGAAGCTCTACGCCATGGTCCAGGACGGCAGCCTCGAGCCGCCGGCCTGAGCGCTGCCCGGCGCCTTACGCGACGCGGCGTTCTCTGCCAGAGTCCCTTCCGTTGCTGTGCGTTGACGTGAGGGGGACGCCATGCCAGGCGGTTTCGACATCAGCACCAAGGCCCTGCGGGATGAGCTCGACGGCCCGCTGCTGCTGCCCGGGGACGACGGATACGACGAGGCGCGGGCGGTCTGGAACGCCATGGTCGACCGCCGGCCGCGCCTCGTCGCGCGCTGCGCGAACACCGCCGACGTCGCGGCGGCGATCCGCTTCGGCAGGACGCACGACCTCGAGATCGGCGTGCGCTGCGGCGGGCACGGCATTCTGGGGGCGGCCGTCCCCGAGGACGGTCTGATGATCGACCTCACGCCGATGGGCGCGGTCCGGGTCGATCCGCGAGCCCGCCGGGCGCGGGTGCAGGGCGGTGCCCTGCTGGGCGCGCTCGACGTGGCCTCGCAGGCGCACGGCCTGGCCACCACCGCAGGGAACGTCTCGCACACCGGCGTCGGCGGTCTCACCCTCGGCGGCGGGATGGGCTGGCTGGCGAGACAGCACGGCCTCTCCTGCGACAACGTCGTCTCCTTCGAGGTCGTGACGGCGGAGGGCCGCAGAGTCCAGGCCAACGCCGAGGACAACCCCGAGCTGTACTGGGGGCTGCGCGGCGGCGGCGGGAACTTCGGGGTCGTCACCGACTTCGAGTTCGCGCTGCACCCCGAAGCGGGCCGCACCCTGCTCGCGGACTTCTTCTTCGAACTCGACGACGCCCCGGCCGCCTTCCGCGGCTGGCGCGACCTCAACGCCACCGCGCCTCGCCAGGCCACCTTCACCGCATGGGTCGGCGACAAGGACGGCCGCCCGCAGGCCAGTGTCGGCCTGGTCTGGGTGGGCGACCCGGACGAGGGGCGCAAGCTGCTGCCCGCGCTACGGGCGCTGGGCCGCCCGGCCGCGGAGAGCGTCAGGGAGCTGACGTATCTCGAACTGCAGACGATGGACGACAGCGTCGAGGGCCACACCTTCCGCCGGTACTGGAAGGGCCAGTACTTCAGCGAGCTGTCCGACGCCGCGATCGAGGCGTTCCTGCTGCGCGGCACGCCCGACGGCCGCGGCGAGGGGTTGCCGGCCGCGAGCCTGCAGGCCTACGGCGGCGCCATCGCGGCCGTACCGGTCGCGGACACCGCGTTCAGCCAGCGCGACGCGCTCTTCGAGTTCGTCGCCGCCGCCCGCTGGGACGACCCGGCCGAGGACGAGGCCCGGATGGCCGCGGCCCGCCGCTACGGCCGCGCGCTGAGCCCCTTCGCCAGCGGCGCGTACGTCAACGTGCTCGCCGACGAGGGCAGCGCCGGCGTCCGGAGCGCGTACCGCACGGAACAACTCGCGCGGCTCACCGCCCTGAAGGACGCCTGGGACCCGGACAACGTCTTCCACCTCAACCACAACATCCGGCCTTCCAGGGCAACACCCGGCGGCCCCGCTTAGGCTCGGCGGCATGTTGATCGAACACCGCGGCAAGCAGCCCGTAGTCCCCGAATCCGCCTATGTCGCCCCCTCCGCGGTCCTCTGCGGCGAGGTCGTGCTGGGCGAACGCGCCCGCATCCTGCACGGCGCGGTGCTGACCGCGGAGGACGGCGCCGTACGCACCGGGGCGGACGTGGTCGTCATGGAGAACGCCCTGATCCGGGGCCGCGCCGACCACCCGGCGACGCTGGGCGACGCGGTTCTCGTCGGCCCGCACGCGCACGTCAACGGCGCCACCGTCGAGGACGAGGTCTTCATCGCCACCGGCGTGTCGGTCTTCCCCGGCGCGGTGGCCGGGACGGGCTCGGAACTGCGTATCAACAGCATCCTGCACGTCAACTCCCGGCTGCTCCCGGACACCGTCCTCCCGATCGGCTGGATCGCCGCCGGGGACCCGGCCGAGCTGTTCTCCCCCGACCGGCACCCCGAACTCTGGGAGAAGCAACGCCCCCTGGACTTCCCCGGCACCGTCTACGGCGTCCCCCGCGACACCCCGATGCGCACGATCATGGCCCGCCAGACCGACTTCTACGCCGCCCACCGGGACGACCGCCCCGTCGACGGTCCGCCCCGGCCTTGAGGAGCAGCCCCCCACATAGAGGAGATGTCTGTGACACCGTTCGACTACGTCATCGTCGGCGCGGGCCCGGCCGGGTGTGTGCTCGCCAACCGGCTCTCCGCGGATCCCGGGATCAGCGTGCTGCTGATAGAGGCCGGCGGCCCGGATACGAACCCGCTCATCTCGGTACCCCAGGGATACGCCCAGTTGCTGGGTGATCCGGACACCGCCTGGCACTATCCCACCCGCCCCTTCGGACCGGCGAAGCAGACCGACGTCTGGGTGCGCGGCAAGACGCTGGGCGGGTCGAGCGCGGTCAACGGCATGATCTACAACCGCGGCAACCGCGCGGACTACGACGAGTGGGAGCGCCTCGGCAACCCCGGGTGGGGCTGGGACGACGTGCTCCCGGTCTTCCGGACGATCGAGGACCACTCGCTCGGTGCCTCCGCCCTGCGCGGCGCGGACGGCCCGCTGCAGGTGTCGACCGGCGACGGTGGCGACGCCTTGCTCGAGGACGTACTCACCGCCGGCGGCCAACTCGGCTGGCGGCGGATGCGGGATCTGAACGAGACCGACGAGGAACGCCTCGGCTACGCGACCGCGACCATCCGCGACGGCCGGCGCGTCACCGCGGCCACCGCGTTCCTCCACCCGGTCACGGACCGTCCCAACCTGAGCGTCTGGCCCGAGACGGTCGTCGACCGCGTGCTGATCGAGGGCGGACGCGCGGTCGGAGTCCGGGGCCGCCAACGCGGGCAGGACGTCGAGGCCCGCGCCGGCCGCGAGGTGATCCTGGCCGCCGGCGCCATCGCCACGCCCAAGATCCTCCAGCTCTCCGGCGTCGGCCCCGCGGTCGCGCTGCGGGCCGCCGGCGTCGACGTGGTGGTGGACAGCCCGAACGTGGGAGCGCGGATGCGCGAACACCGCGTTTTCCTGCTGCAGTTCCGGCTCGCCGAGGACCTCGGCTACAACAAGATGCTCGGCACGGAGGAAGGCCTCCGGGACGTCACCGCGCAGTACCAGGCGAACGCTGACGGACCGCTGGCGGCGCCGTCGTTCGAGATCGCCGGTTTCTTCAAGACCCATCCGGAACTCGATCGCCCCGACGCCCAGTTCCAGATCGCTCCGGTGTCGTTCAGGCCGCCCGCACCCGGTGAAGCCGTCCAGGTGGAGCGCGAGCCGGGCATGTGCTGCGTGGCCTATCTCCTCCGCCCCGACAGCGAAGGCAGCATCCGCATCACGGCCGCGGGCCCCGACGCTCCGCTGGACATCGACCCCAACTTCTTCGCCACCGAGCACGACCGCACCACAGCCGTCGGCGTCCTGCGCGGCATCCGCCGCCTGTTCGCCGCCGAGCCGCTGGCCCAGCGGATCGCGCACGAGACGATGCCCGGGCCCGGCGTACGCACGGACCAGGAGATCATCGACGCCGCGCTCACCATGGGCAGTACCGGCTTCCACGCCATCGGAACCTGCGCCATGGGCCCGGACGACACCGACGTCCTCGACCCCCGACTGCGCGTACGCGGCGTGCCCCAACTCCGCGTCGTGGACGCCTCGGCGTTCCCCACCATGATCTCCGGCAATCTCAACGGCCCGGTCTCGGCCCTGGCGTGGCATGCCGCCGACCTCATCCTCCAGGACGCCTGATAGGAAGCCTGCATGCTCAGAGGCAACAAGATCGGGCTCCGGGCCCGGCACGACGACGACATACCGATCCTGCGGACCGAGCTCTACGACGACGTGGTCAACGCCGCCCGGGCCGAAGGCGCGCCGTGGCGGCCGATCACGCCGGGGTCGAGCGATCCGCGGCTCGTGGTGGACGACAAGGACGCGGGCAAGGTCCCGTTCTCTGTGGTGGAGCTGGAGACCAACACCCTGGTCGGCACCGCGACGTTCTGGGGCATCGACACCCACCACCGGTCCGCGCACATCGGCCTCGGCCTGCTGCCGTCCACCCGCGGCAAGGGCTACGGCACCGACGTCGTCGCGGTGCTGTGCCATTACGGCTTTGTCGTCCGCGGCCTGCACCGGCTGCAGATCGAGACGCTGTCGGACAACGTCGCGATGCTGCGCTCCGCCGAGCGCAACGGCTTCGTCCGCGAGGGCGTGCTGCGCTCCGCGACCTGGGTGATGGGCCGGTTCATGGACTCGGTGCTGCTCGGCCTGCTCGCCGAGGACTGGAAGCCGGACACGACGGCGTAGCAGCTCCGTTCCGCCCGCGGCAACAGTCCCGCGGGCGGTACGGGGCCCGGTGACTGTGGACGCGCTCACCATGTCGGCCCCTCCGCACCGCCTCCTACGGTGTCTCATCCCCCCACCTAGGAGGTCTCCTGTGCGCACGTACGCACTGCTCGCCATCGCGGCGGCGCTGGCCGCGCTCGCCACCCTGGTCATCCCGTCGTCAAGGGCAAGCGCGGCGGTCACCCTGGAAAAGGTCGCCGACTTCGGCGCCAATCCGGGTGCCTTGAACATGTACGTCTACAAGCCGTCGTCGGCGCCCGCCAACGCGCCGGTCGTGGTGGCACTGCACGGCTGCACCCAGAACGCGCAGGGCTACGCCGACCACTCCGGGCTCCCGGAGATGGCCGACAAGCACGGCTTCCTCGTGGTCTTCGCCGAGACCACGTCGTCCAACAACCTCAACAAGTGCTTCAACTGGTTCCAGACCGCCGACATCCGGCACGGCCAGGGCGAGGCCGCCTCGATCGCGCAGATGGTCGCCCACGCCGGCGCGGCGTACGGCGCGGACACCGGCAAGGCGTACGTCACCGGACTGTCGGCGGGCGGCGCGATGACGGCGGTGATGCTCGCCGCCTACCCGGACGTGTTCAAGGCGGGCGCCGTGGTGGCCGGGCTGCCGTACGACTGCAGCGCGGTCTCGTCCCCGTATACGTGCATGAGCCCGGGGACCGACAAGACCCCGGAGGCGTGGGCGCAGCAGGTCAAGGACGGCTATCCCGGCTACTCGGGGGCCTATCCGCGGGTCGCGATCTGGCACGGCGACAACGACACCACGGTGGTGCCGAAGAACGCGGATGAGCTGCGCGACCAGTGGACGGCGGTGCACGGCACCGACCAGACGCCGGACAAGACAGCCACGATCGGGCCGAACAGAACCCAGCGCGAGCAGTATCTGGCCCAGGACGGCAGCGTCGCGGTGGAGGTCGACAAGGTGCCCGGCATCAGTCACGGCACCCCGGTGGACCCGGGCTCCGGCGAGCAGCAGTGCGGGACGGCCGGGGCGTACTTCCTCGACTCGATCTGCTCCAGCCACTTCATTACCGAGTTCTTCGGGCTGCAGGGCGGCTGATCAGCCGAGCAGGCCGGTGAGCACGCGACGTACCAAACGCTCGAAAAGATCCTCGACGGGAGGGGCGGCCGCCGCGTCGGCCATCGTCGCCGCGAGCACCGGATGGTCGCCCGCGGCGGCCGCCTGGGCGAGATAGGCGGCCTGGGCCGCGCGGCGGCCGGTGTCGGCGCGGCGGCCCTGCAGTTCGGTGCGGGCGAAGACCGTGACCTGGGCGTTCAGCAGCCCGATGGCTTCGAGCTTGGCCCCTCCCGACAGAGGCGCGGGCTCCAGTGCGCGCAGCGCGTACTCGAGATAGTCCAGGCCGCGCGGGCCGAGGCGCAGCGGCTCGGGCGGGATGTCGAGCGCCCAGGGGTGCCGCAGCTGCGCCGTCTTGGTGCGTACGGCCAGGGACAGCAGGTCCTCGACGGGGTCCCCGGTCAGCGGGACGCCGAGGTCGACCTCCCCCGCGACCTCGTCGCTCATCAGGTCCAGGAGGTCGTCACGCCCTGCGACGTACCGGTACAGGGACGCCGGGCCGGTGCCCAGCTTGCCGGCCACCCGGCGCATCGAGACGGCGGCGAGCCCGTCGGCGTCGGCCAGCTCGATCGCGGCGGCGGTGATCCGCGCGCGGCTGTACCCGCCGGCGGGGCCGCGCGCGCCGCGCTCGGGGCGCGTCCATACCGTCACCGGCTCCTCAGCGTTCATGCCGTACACTCTAATAGTGCGAACGCCATTCGCAGTATCTGGGAAGGGAAAAGGATCATGAGCACTCCGTCGACATCGCGGTGGACACCGGTCGCCTGGGCCAGAAACGGGCAGGTGCAGCTCGCCTACGACCGGTGGCAGCCGGAAGCCGGCGGCGAGCCGCTCCTGATCGTCTCCGGCCTGGGCGCCTCCCGCCGGATGATCCCGGACGGGCTGTGCGCGGAGCTGGCCGCGCGCGGCTTCGCCGTGGCCCGCTACGACAACCGGGACGCCGGCGAGTCCACCCACCTGCCGCCCACCGCCACCAGCAACCCGATCACGTCGCTCTTCCGCAAGCGCGGCGAGGCGTACACGGCCGAGGACATGGCGGACGACGCGATCTCCGTGCTCGACGCCCTGGGCTGGGAGTCCGCGCATCTCTTCGGCCAGTCGCTCGGCGGCGCCGTGGCCCAGCGCATCGCGCTGCGGCACCCCGGTCGGGTACGCACCCTGACCTCGATGTCCGCGATCCCCGGGGACGCGGCGGGGATGGGCACGCTGAAGTACATCCGGACGGGCACGCTCAGCAAGTTCGCCCGCCTGAAGTTCCCCGACACCCGGGAGGGCACGGTCGAGGCCGGGGTCGCCATCCAGCGGCTGCTCGCCTCGCCGAACCACCCCTTCGACGAGGCGGCGGCTCGCGAGACGGCCGAGCGCGTCGCCGACAGCGGCCTGCACGACGCGAAGGCGCAGAGCCGCCAGATCGGCGCCCAGTGGCACGGCCCGAAGATCACCGAGATCACGGTGCCCACGCTGGTGCTGCACGGCGCGGACGACCCCCTGATCAAGCCCACCGGCGGCAGGCGCACCGCCGCCCGTATCCCCGGCGCCCGCCTGCGGATCCTCCCCGGCGTCGGCCACGACCTCCCCGATTCGGCCTGGAAGGACATCGCCGACGCCATCGGCGAACTGACCGCCGGGGCGGCCGACGGCAAGCCGGGCACGAACGCGCCCGCCGCCTGAGCCACCAGGTCAGACCCCGGGGATCTCCCGCGCCCGGAACGCCTTGCGCACCGCGTCCGCCGCCTTCTCCCCGTACATCTCCGCCGCGGTCGCGATGGTGGCCCGCGCCGCGGCGGTGAAGCTGGTGTCGGGTGCGAAGTCGAACTGGGCGTTGATGATGATGCGGTCGGCGGCGCGGGCACCCAGCGCCCCGCGGATGTCGTAGAGCGCCCGGGACCAGATCTGGCCGTCCGCGTGCACCTGGCCGACCCGGTCCCCGTACACCTTGTTCCCGTCCACCCGGCGCAGGCAGTGCGGCGCGGTGCTCGTGTACGAGACGGCGTCCCAGTCGGCGACGCAGGCCAGGTCGGCCTTGCGCGGCCAGCCGTACCGCTGGTCGGCGAAGTCGCCGACGGTGACGGCCAGATAGTCCCCGAAGGCCTCCCCGATCGAACCGGCCTCCACGCTGGTGCCGTATCCCGGCACCTGAGCGTGGTGCACGGCGTGCCCGTACTCGTGCACGATCACCTCGGCGTCCTCGGCGTCGTCCACGCCGCCCTTGCCGAGGCGGATCTCGGCCTTCTTGTCGGTGAAGAAGGAGTTGTCGGCGCCCCACTGATTGATCCGCATCGGCTGCTGCCGGTCATTGACCCCGGGCAGCTCGCTGCCGAAGCCCAGGCCCTGCAGATACTCCTGCGCCTCGTTGACCCAGAAATACGTCATGACCTGCTCGAACTGGTCGGCGCTGCGGGTGTAGTCGAACCGGCCGTCATCGCCGGCAGTGGCGGATTTGCCGGTGTCGGAGACCACGCTCACCCACTTGCCGTGCAGTTCACCGCTGCCGTCGAGATTGCGGATCGGCGCCTCGGCGTAGTCGGAGGGCCGCACCGCGGCATCGGAGTCCTTCTGGTCGGTGAGGGTCTGGGTGCCGGAGGACTGCACCGGGTTGACCATGAAGACCCGCCCGGTCGGGTCGGCGGCGGCGGCCGAGGCGGGCGCCGAGGCCAGCGAGCCGAGCGTGGCCAGCGCCACGGATGTGATGCAAACGGTGAGCAGACGGCGGGACATGCGTCCTCCCGGATGGGTGTCAGTGCTGCGACGGCATCCGTGGGGGGCCGCCACAGGATGACGCACTCCGGTCCCGTACGGCTAGCATGCGGCGCATGGCCATCAGACTTGAGAACGTGGGCATCGCCGTCCGCGACCTCGAAGCGGCGATCTCCTTCTTCACCGACCTCGGCCTGACGGTCCTCGGCCGGGACACGGTCAGCGGTGAGTGGACCGACACCGCGGTCGGCCTCGACGGCAATCACGCCAGGATCGCGATGCTCCAGACGCCGGACGGCCAGGGCCGCCTCGAGCTCTTCGAGTACATCCACCCCGAGGCGATCGAGACGGAGCCCACGCTTCCGAACGAGATCGGCATGCACCGCGTCGCCTTCGCGGTCGACGACCTCGACCAGGCCCTCGAGACGGCCGCCAGGCACGGATGCCGGCCGCTTCGCGGGGTGGCGACGTACCAGGACGTCTACAAGCTCACGTACGTCCGCGGCCCCAGCGGCATCCTGGTGATGCTCGCCGAGGAACTGAAGAAGAACTGAAGGGCCGATGAGTTTTGCCGCCCGTCTCCGTCTACCTTGACGAAGACGACGAGATCTCCTGAAAAGGCGGCATCCCATGCTGGACAAGAAGTTCACCGCGACCCTGCGGAAAAGCCCGAACAAAGGCGGCTGGACCTACGTCGTGTGGCCGGAGGCGGCGGAGTTCTTCGGGACCCGCGGCCTGGTGAAGGTACGGGGCACGATCGACGGCCACCCGTTCCGCAGTTCCTTCATGGCCCTCGGCGACGGCACGCACAAGCTGCCGGTGAAGGCGGATGTGCGCAAGGCGATCGGCAAGGAGGAGGGGGACACCGTGACCGTCCTCCTGGAGGAGCGCGTGGACTCCTGAGGGCGCGCCGCCCGAGCGACCGTCACCAGGGCAGAAAGGCGTGCACCGATTTCCCGTCGGGCTCGGCGACGACATAGCTGTTGCTCGCCAGCAGGCGGATCAGATTCCAGCCGATGCCGCCTTTCCCGAATCGGTCCATGGGGCGGAGCCTGGGGAATTCAGGGCTCGTGTCCCGGACGGTGATATGGACGGCGTCCCCGGGATCACGGAGGGTGAGGACGAAGGGTCCGGGAGCGTGCCGCACGCTGTTCGCGGCGAGCTCGCTGACCACGAGGAGCACGTCATCCACGGCCGCCCGCGAGTTGGGCGGCCGGGCCCGCTTCAGGTCGGCGAGGAAGGTCTCGGCCACGTCCCGCGCACGGCTCACACAGCAGGTGCCGCCCGCGAAGTGCGTCACCATCAGCTCGCCCTGCATCGCGGCCAGCAGGACCTCACCCTCGTCCCGGTTCCTTGACCCGCCCACGTCGAATCTCTCCTAGTGCCGCTGTCACCTGATCTATTGCGGCGTTTGCCCCGCCTTTCCGCAGACATACATCCCGTCCCCCGGACGGGCTCAGCGCTCCTGCTGAGGGGCCGGCGGCCAGGCCGGCCGGTCGTCCTCCGGGACGTTCTGCAGCGCTTCCTTTACGGCGGTGTGCGCCGGCAGCAGCGCCGCGCTGCCGGTCAGTTCCAGCAGCTGCGAGAGCCTGCTGCCGGCGCCGGCCAGCAGCAGGGTCCCGCCGCGGCGGTCGAGGATCCAGTGCAGTCCCAGCAGGCAGTTCAGGCCGCGGGAGTCGCAGAACGCGAGGGCCGTGACGTCGAGGACGACGTAGCGGCGGCCCTCCGCCACCGCCGATCCCATGGTGACGAGGAAGTCCCGCTCGGAGTGATGGTCCAGCTGCCCGGAGACGCGCAGGACCGCGCACCCGTCACTGCTGGCCAGGCCGGATACGCTCAAGTGGCGACGCTGAACGGTCATCGCGGCCTCCCTTCGGTGCCGTTGCGAAGCCGGCCCCGGGTCAGTGACCCTGACGGGCCCCTTGCCCCCATACGTTTGCCCGCGTCGCGCCGCCGTGCCCATATCCGGCCGTTCCGGCTAGGACAGCGCCGTCTCGACCGCCGCCTGGATGTCGTCGCTCTGCGCGTCCGAGCTGCCCGGACCGAGGTTCACCATGACCGTGGCCGCCTTGCCGTCGAGGGTGACGCCGGCGGCCGTCTCGTAACCGAGGAAGTCGCCGGTGTGCCCCCAGTAGACGCCGCCGCCGGGCAGCGGCTTGCTCTCCAGGCCGAGGCCGTACGCACGGCCGTCAGAGCCGCCGGTCGGGCGGGTCGTCATCATCTCCTTGAGCTGCGCCGGGGGCAGCAGCCTGCCGCCCACCAGCGCGCTCATGAACCGGTTGATGTCGGTGCCGCTGGAGATGATCCCGCCGGCCGTGCCGCCGACCGTGGGGTTGATCGCGGTGATGTCCAGCAGCGGCGCGTCCGGGCCCGGCTGCGCGTAACCGCGCGGATGCGGGCCGGGGATCGCCGGGTCGTCGTCCGGGTACGACGTCCCCCGCAGGTGCAGCGGCTCGACGATGCGGCGCTGCAGCTCCTCGCCGTACGAGCGGCCGGTCACCTTCTCGATGATCATCCCGGCCAGCAGATAGCCGGTGTTGCAGTACTTCCAGCCGGTGCCGGGCTTGAACGTCGGCGGGTGGGCGAGCGCCAGCTTCACCAGGTCCCGGGGGTCGCGGTCGGCCATCGGGTCCTGGACGACATCCTGCGGCTTCAGGTAGGCCAGGAAGTCGGGCAGCCCGCTGGTGTGCTGCAGCATCTGCCGAATGGTGATCCTGCGCCCGTCGTTGCCGTTGCCGCGGACGACGCCGGGCAGATAGCGCTCCACCGGCGCGTCGAGGTCGACCCGCCCCTCCCCCGCCAGCTGCAGCATCATCGTCGCGGTGAACGTCTTGGTCATGCTGCCGATCCGGAACCTGCTGTCGCGGTGCACCGGCGTGCGGCTCTCGATGTCCGCGACGCCGCTGGTCAGTACTCTGCTGCGGTGCCGGTCGCGCACCTCGGCGAGCGCTCCGGGTGCGCCGTCGACCGTGGTCAGCCGGTGCAGCAGGGCACGCAGCCGCGCGTCGTCCGCGTGGGACGGGGATTCGGCGGCGGTTTTCGCGGCGGGAGTCGCGGTGGCGGTGGCCGGCAGTACGCCGCCCACGACACCGATCGCCACGGCCAGTGTGAGTGCGCCACCCAGGGCACGCTTGTGCTTCATCACCGTTGCACGTCCTTGATCGTCAGGGTTGTCAACTGCCCTCCACGATCCCTGTGGTGACGCGCCGGAGCGATGGGGCGATCATCCGGATCGATGGTGGGGTTAACCCCTCCCCCGCGCGTCTGCCTAGGGTGGAGGGCATGCGGATCATCCTGGTGAGCGGCCCCTCGGGCTCGGGGAAGACGACCGTCGCGCGCATCCTGGCCGAGAGCCGGCTCTCCCCCGCCGTGCATCTGCACACGGACGACTTCTACGCGGCGATCAAGCAGGGCGCGCTGGCGCCGTACCTGCCGGAGGCCCAGGCGCAGAACGAGACCGTCACCGGCGTGATCGCCCGGGCCGCCGCCGGCTACGCCGCGGGCGGCTACCACACCGTGGTGGACGGGGTCGTCGGCCCGTGGTTCCTGGAGGCGTACGAGCGGGCGGCGAAGGCCGCGGGCGTCGGCCTGACGTATGTGGTGCTCCGCCCCGACCGCGAGACGGCGCTGCGGCGCGGCACGTCCCGCTCCCAGCACCCGCTCACCGACCGCGAGATCCTCGCCCGGATCTACGACGGCTTCGCCGACCTCGGCCCGTACGAGGCGAACGTCCTCGACTCCACCGGACTCACCGCGCCGGAGACCGCGGACGCCGTGCTCACCAACGGCTATGTCCTGTATGGCCCATAGACTCCCTTTCGCTCGCGCGGTCTCGTAAGGCGTGTCAGATACCCGCTCCGGCTTCGTCGGCCGACGTCAGGCACCGGTCGGCGGGATGACGAGGCAGCGATGACCGAGGGCCCCGGTAGGACCCGGCTGCTGTGGCGCCGGCGGCGGCACCCGCTCAGCAGGCGCATTGATGTCGCCGAGGCGTGGATTGTGCTGATCGCCGGGGTGCTGCTGGTCATCGGCAGCCCGCTGCTGGGCGTGGCCTCCGGTGCGGTCTACCACCAGGATCTGGTCCGGCAGCGCCACGAGCGGCTGCCGACCGCCGCGGTGCTGCTCGAGGACGCCGACCGCCCTGCGTCGCAGGTGACGGAGGAGTATCCGAGCTCCTCGCACAGCACCCGCGTGCGTGCCGAGGTGCGCTGGACGGATGCCGCGGGCGTCGAGCGTACGGGCAAGACCCAGGTGCGGGCGGGGTTACGGGCAGGCGCGAGCGCGACGATCTGGACCGCCGACGGGGGGCGGCACGCCGTCCCCGCACCGCCCACCCCCGGGCAGGCGGTGACGCGCGGGATCACCCTGGGCGTGTGCGTCGCGCTGATGTACGCGCTGCTGCTCGTGCTGGTCCTGGTGACCGTCCGCCTGAGTCTCGAGCGCCGGCGAGCCGACTGGTGGGAGCGGGAGTGGGCGCGCGTCGGCGGTACGTGCTAGCCGTGCGTCAGGGACTTGAAGTTCGCCAGCACGGCGCCGATGACCGCTGCCCCGGCGCCGGCCAGCAGGGCGCTCTTGCGGGTCCGGCCGGCCAGGCCGCCCGCCGTGCTGCAGAAGCCGAAGAGGAGGGCCAGCGTCACCCAGCGGGACAGCGTCAGGGCCCGTTCCTCGGAAAGGACTCCGAAGCCGGCCAGCAGCAGGAAGCACAGCGGCGCGGGCGCGGCCATGAAGGCGCCCGCGCCTTCGGTCAGGGCTTTTGCCCGCTCGGCGCGCGTGAGCGGCCGGCCGCGCTCCACCTCCTGACCGATCGCCGTGGCGAACCCTTCCGCGAGCACGATTCCGGTGACCGTGGCCGCGAGCAGCGACGCGGCCTCGAACGCCGGCGGCGGATGCTCTTCCAGGGCGAGCAGGAGCGCCAGGACCACGATGCAGCCGTACACGCCGCGGGCGGCGATCAGCCCGCCCTTGGCCACGGAGAGCCGCCGTGGTGTCCGAAGCCGATGCGTCACCCCGGGGCCCCGGTGACCGCCGCCTTCGCGGACTGACCCGAGGTCGGCTCCGCCTCCGCTTCCTCCTGCTCGGCCTGCCCGTTCTCCGTCGGCTCGGCCCCGGCGTGCTGCCCGTCGGCCGGGGCCCCCGATCGCGCGAGTACGGTGACGAGCACCTCGTATCCGAGCAGCAGCACCGCCACCACCAGCAGAGCGGTCCAGGTGGTCAGCGCCAGCGCCACGATCGCGGCGAGCACCGCGCCCGCGATGCGCAGCCCGTCGACGTACCGGCGGATCCAGGCCCTGAGGGCCGTGCTGCCCGCGACCTGGCGGGTGGCCCGCGCCGTCAGCCGGCCGGTGGCCCTGGCGCCCTGCACCGTGTAGCGGCGCAGGCCGACGGGCAGCCGGCCGGGGCCGACCAGATACGCGAGTACGGCCAGGGCGATGCCGAGCCAGAGCAGCTGGTCGCCGCGTTCGCGCAAGGTGGTGAAGAGCGTGTACATCGCGGATCGCGCGCCGTCCTCGTAGACGCCTCCCGGCAGCTCGCGGAGGACCTGGTCCTTCACCGCGCGCAGGATGCTCGTGAGCACGGTTACGGAGATCACCAGCGCGAGTCCGAGCTGGAGCACCGTCCGGCGGCGGTTCGGCGAGACCCACAGGGCGATGCCGAGGAGCACGAGGGTGCCGATCACCAGTCCCAGCACGCCGCGCTTGAAGAGCAGCACCGCGTCCTGCAGTTGACCGAGCTTGTCGCGGTCGTACAGGGTGATCTTCCCGAAGTCGGCGGGCAGCGAGACCCCGAGGGCGCTCTCGATCTTGTCGTGCAGACCCGGCGGGATCTCTCCCGAGCCGATGGCCGGCAGGTCGAGGTCCTTGCCGAAGAGCGTGGGCAGTTGGCTCTCGAGCACGTTCAGCACGTCGTTCATCAGGGGCAGCAGATTCAGCGTCACCGTGCTGCCCTGGACCGACACGTTGTCGTTGCGGTCCTCCAGCACCGCGACGATACGCGCGTGTGCGGTGCGGTTCGCCTTCTCCCAGAGCTGCTGGAATTCGTCGGTCTTCAGCAGCGCGGAGACCTTGTCCCTGACGAAGTCCCGCACCGCCCCGCTGACCGGCGCGGCGAGGAACCCGGCCTTCGGCGGCAGGGCTTCGGCCAGCCGGTCCTCGACGTCCACCGCGGTGAAGATCTGCTCGGTGACCAGCTTGGTCACCGCCGCGTTGACCGCCGGCTCCTCCGGCATCGGTCCGACGGTGGCCACCCACCGGTCGGTGTTCAGCGTCGTCCGCGCGCCCCATACGCCGATCACCGAAGCGACCGTGCAGAAGCCGACGACGGCGATCAGCAGAGCGGCGATGGTCCTACGGATCGCGAGCCCGAGCCCGTGCCGCCGGGTGCGTGCCGCTGATTCGGCGCGCAGCGCGGCCACCTCCGCCCGCAGCCGGTCAAGTTCGCCCTGGCCATTGCCCGGGCTCGTCGGCGGGATCGGCCCGCTGGTTTCGGGTGCTGCCATGACTCCCCCTCGGCCGGGGCGCCGCGCGGCTGTGCCCTTGCGGCGCTGCGGCCCACCCTCGGACCTGGCGGCCCGTCGCCCATCACCCTTTCCGGGTGACGCGCCGCGGGCCGCCGTCCGACTGGATGGACAGCAGTGCCGAGCGGAAGGAGACATCATGATCAAGATCGGTCCGGTACAGATGCTGGCGGTCGAGTTCGGGCCCGACGCACAGTTCGAAGGGAAGATCATCCGCGAGCTGGAGAGCCTCGAGCGCTTCGGCTTCATCCGGGTCATCGATCTGCTCTTCGTGCTCAAGCAGGAGGACGGCACCCTGATGGCCCGCGACTACCAGGCGGAAGGCCTGGGAAGCACCATCGCCGCGCTGCTCGGCCTCGGTGAACGGACGCGTCAAGAGGTCGCGGAGCTCGAGCAGATGGCGGACGAGGGCTACCCCTTCGGGCTGACCGGAGACGACATCAAGGAGATGGGCAACGACCTCAAGCCGGGCGCCGCCGCGGGATACGTCCTGCTCGAGCACGTGTGGGCGAGGACGCTGCGGCGGCTGATCCGCGAAGCGGGCGGCGTGCCCACCGCGGAGGGGTTCCTCACCCCGGACACGCTCGGACCGGTGGCCTCCGAGGTCGCGCAGGCCGTGCTCGCACTCGACGCGATGACCGCCGAGGAGTCGTCCGGAGGTCTCGCGGCCAGGCGGCTGGGGAAATCGACCTGACCCAGGCCTTCCCGGAGCCTGTTCCGCCGGCAGCGCAGTGGGGCCGGGCCGGCAGGCTCCGGGACGAAGTCCGGGAACGCACCCCCTTGTTCACTCGAGCCGGAGTCCGCGGGCGCGGCGGACGGCGGCCTCCCGGGTGGTGACGTCCAGCTTCCGGTAGATGGCACGCACATGGCTCTTGACCGTATTCACCGACAGGTACAGCGCGTCGCCGATCTCCCGCAGCGACTGCTCGCTCGACAGGTGCCGCAGCACGATGGCTTCCCGCTCGGTGAGCGGCGGGGCGGGCTCCGGCCGGTGCGAGCCGCGCCCCGCCCGCGCCGTCCGCGGCAGACCGTAGTCGGCCGAAGCCAGGATCGCGGCGGACTCGTCCAGCAACAGCTCGGTGAGGCGTGGATCGCGGATCACATGGGCGGCGTCGCAGAGCGTGTCGGCGAACGAGGACACGAACAGGGACACCACCGCCTCCGCGGTGAACGGGTCGCAGCCGAGCGCGCTGAGCTCGCTGCGCAGGGTGTCCGCGCGCCCGGGGCCGGGAGAACTGAGCGCCGGCCGCGCCTGCCGTAACGGACGGACGAATGGTGCAGGCATGTGCTCACCCCCTCCTGGGGACTGTCGCATATGCATCTTCCGCCCGCCGCGGCGCGGCCGATAGGGCCTAATTGCCCTATTCGCTCTCCTGATTGGGTCTGCCGCCGGGCAGCCGGCGCACTTCGACAAGCTCCAGGCCGAGAGACTGGATGCGGTCCAGGATCCCGTACAGCGCCGCCTGGTCCAGAGGGCTGCCGCGCAGCACGGTCTCCGCCGGATGAACCGTGATGGTCAGCTCGCTGAACGCTTCTTCCAGCGCCCCGACCACCCGTCCGTTGATCCGGATCTCGAAGCCGCTTCCGGGTGCGACCATGGCGTCACCTCGTTCGGGCTGGTGGACGTGCCCGAATCCTCCGTCGCGGCCGGGCGGAATACATCACCCCGTGTGGGTGAGTACGAACCGGGGTGCCGCGCAGGATGCTCCAACTCCCGTAGAGGAGGAGCCAGAAATGACTGATCAGACTTCACCGGAACGGTCCGCCGGAAGCGTGGCGCCGCCCCGCGCGGCGGAAGTGGAGAGTGGGCCGAATCCCGTGGCCGTCGGCTTCTCGGTGCTTGCCGGCAGCATGATGTTGCTGACCGGCATCTACCACGCCATCGTCGGGCTGGCCGCGATCATCGACGACAAGTTCTTCGTCGCCACGGCCAACTACAGCTTCGAGTTCGATACGACCACATGGGGATGGCTGCAGCTCATCTCCGGGCTCGTCCTCGTCGTTACGGCGGGCGGCATCTTCGGCGGCCATACCTGGGCACGCGTCGTCGGCATCGCCGTCGCGGGGCTGAGCGCCGTCGAGAGCTTCTTCTTCATCCCGTACCACCCGGTGTGGGCGATCCTGATCATCGCCTTCGACGTGGTGGCGATCTGGGCGCTCTCGGTGTACGGCAGCAACGGCCGGCCGCGGCAGGGGTGAACCGGGCCGGCCGGCAGCCCTACATGGAGAGCACCTTGGTCTTCGCCTGCAGATACTCCTGATCCGTCAGCGCACCGGTCTGGCGGAGCTCGGCGAGCTGGGAAAGCTGCCTCGTTTCGCCGTTCCCCGCGCCCGCCGGGCCGCCGTGCCCGAACCGGTCGTCGCGCGCCTGCGCGGCACGCATCTCCCGCTCGTTCATCGCGTGACTGCGGACGACGAGGTAGGCGAAGACGCCGACGAAGGGCAGCACGATGACGCAGACCAGCCAGCCGGTCTTCGCCCAGCCGCTCAGGTCGTAGCTGCGGAAGATGTCGACGATCGTCTTGAACACCAGCACCAGCCACAGCACCCAGAGGAAGAACCACAGCATGGTCAGAAACACGTTCAGCAGCGGATAGTCCATTGCCGCCTCCCAGGTAGTCGATGAGGTGCACGGTGACCCCCACCGCGGGGCGTCACATCACCCGGCGGGGGTGATGCCCGCCCGCCGCATCCGCACGAGTGTTGGTGACCCTGCGCGAAGAGCGGTGCGCCGGAGGAGGAGGGCCTGACGATGACCGGAAGCCGGACAGTGCATCTCACCCCGGAGGAGCGGGCTGCCCGCGGGAAGGCGGCGCGCGGCCCGGTGCCCCGCTCCGCGCACGCCGAGTTCACGCCGCCACCGGATCGCGCCGATCCCGTGAGCCTGCTCGAGGCGCAGTCGGCGACCCGGGTGCAGGAGCTGATCCCGGTGCGTTACGGGCGGATGCTGGAGTCGCCGTTCCGGTTCTACCGGGGCGCCGCCGCCATCATGGCCGCCGATCTGGCCCGCACCCCCAGCACGGGCATCCGGGCGCAGCTGTGCGGCGACGCGCACCTGCTCAACTTCCGGCTGCTGGCCTCCGCCGAGCGCCATCTGATGTTCGACATCAACGACTTCGACGAGACGCTCCCCGGCCCCTGGGAATGGGACGTCAAGCGGCTCGCGGCGAGCCTGGCCATGGCCGGCCGCAGCAACGGCTTCACCGACGCGGAACGGTCGGGCGTGGTGCGCGCGGCCGTCGGCTCGTACCGGACCTGGATGGGCCGCTTCGCCGGCATGCGCAATCTCGAGGTCTGGTACGCGCGGATCGACGCCGACGAGCTCTACCGGACCCTCACCGAGCGCAGCGAGGAGGGGGTGACCGCGCGGACGTCCCGGTCCCTGGCCAAGGCACGCGGCAAGGACCATCTGCACGCCTTCGAGAAGCTCACCCACCTCGTCAAGGGAGAGCGCAGGATCACTCCCGACCATCCGCTGATCACCCCGATCGATGTCCTGCTCCCGGATGCCGAGCGGGCCTCGCTGGAGGAGCAGATGCGCCGGCTGGTCGACCAGTACGGCGAAAGCCTGCCGTCGGACCGCCGGGCGCTGCTGCGGCAGTTCCGGCTGGTGGACATGGCCCGCAAGGTCGTCGGCGTCGGCAGTGTGGGCACCCGCTGCTGGATCATTCTGATGCTCGGCCGCGATGATCACGATCCGCTGCTGCTGCAGGCCAAGGAAGCCCAGAACTCCGTCCTCGCCGAGTACGCGGGACCGAGCGAGTTCGAGAGCCAGGGGCAGCGTGTCGTCGCCGGTCAGCGGCTGATGCAGGCCTCGAGCGACATCCTGCTCGGCTGGGAGCGCACCGAGGGGATCGACGGCCGCGAACGCGACTTCTACGTCCGGCAGTTGCACGACTGGAAGGGCATCGCGCTGGTCGATTCCATGAAGCCGCCCACCCTGAAGCTCTTCGGCCGGGTCTGCGGCGCCAGCCTGGCCCGGGCGCACGCCCGGTCAGGAGACCGCATCGCCATCGCCGCCTATCTCGGTCGCGGGGACGCCTTCGACCTCGCCCTGGCGGAGTTCGCCGAGGCCTACGCGGATCAGAACGAGCGCGACTTCGACGCCCTGGGCGCGGCGGTGCGCAGTGGGAGGGTGAGGGCAGGACAGCTGTAGCGCGGCCCGGCCGCCGTCACTTCATGCCCCAGTCGTACAGGACCACGGTGCGCACGAGCCGGTCCTGGACCGAGGCGTTGCGGCGGTCGACCAGCACCCAGGCGAGGCCCAGCGGAAAGAGGACGCACAGCACGGCGCGCAGCGCCGACCTGCCGATGCTCAGCGGACGCCCGGAGGCGCCCACCAAGCGCAGTCCTGCGACCTGCTTGCCCGCCGTGCGGCCCGCCATCGCCCCGCCGACCGTGAGATAGCCGACGCAGACGAGGTAACCGCCCACGACGGCACCGGGCCGTGAGATCCGCGGCAGCTCGAACGCGGGACCGGTCAGCAGGAAGTCCGCCAGGCCGTACGCCAGCAGGGCAGCACCGCAGATCGCGCCGACCAGCGCCAGATCGATCAGATCCGCCGCCGCCCGGGAGGCGATTCCGGCCCGTTGCCCCTGGACGGCCGGCGGCGTCATGACTCCTCCGCCAGCGGCGCGGGACCGGTCGTGTCCCGCACCGCCGACCGGTTCAGGAGCCGGTCCGCGACCCGGCTCAGGAACCGGTCCGCGCTCACCCCTCGGTCCCGGAAGGCGTCCACCGCCTCGACCGTCATGGTGCCGCTGGACTCCCGTACGATCCGCGAGAAGTCGATCTCGTCGAGCACCCGCTGCACGAGGTCCGCGAGATCGAGGCGGTCGATCACCGCGTCGATGTCCGCGCGCGCGACGATCGTATTCACGTCGATCCGTGCCGCGACGCGATCCACGTCCACGCGTGCGGCGATACGGTCGACGTCGATCCGTTCCGCGGCCCGGTTCATGTCGAGCCGCCCGGCCGCGCGATCGAGGTCGATGCGTTCCGCGACACCGTTGAGGTCGACTTCGTCGAGTACCGCGATGGTCGCGTCCCGGACCAGCGCCCGTACGAACTCCTCGGCCGCCGCCCGGTTGCGGAGCTGCTCGGCCCGGCCGCGCTCGCCCCACCGCGCCACCAAGGGCTGCGCCACGAATCCGGCCAGCGGGCTCAGCCGTGCACCGGCCCCTCTCACCACCCGCAGCGAGTGCCGCTGGGCCGCGAGCCCCAGCCCGACGGCCGACCACGACACCAGGTGCAGCAGATCCGCGGGCCCGTCCCGGGCCGGCTCTCCGGAATCCGCAGGGTCCAGCAGCCGCCGCACGACGGAGGCACCGAGCCCGGCCAGGCCGAGCACCACCCGCGATGCCTGCACCACCAAGTCGTCATGGCCGCTTTCCGGCCCGGCTGCGTCCATTCACATCAAGTCCGGGGCTGGGTGCGCTGCTCGGTACGGGGCTGCAGGGCCGAATAGCCGATCTGCGGAAGCAGGATCACGATGACGAGCCCCACCGCCAGATTGATGAGCGCGGTGGCCCACTGGGTGGCCGGCTTCGCGTCCGTGGTGAAGGGCACGACGGCGAAGATCAGTGTCGTCAGTCCGATGATCCACGAGAAGAAGCCCAGCGGCTGCGGCGTGAGCGCGACCAGGATCTGCAGGATCAGGGTGGCGATGATCGCGGCGAGCGCGGCCGTGACCACATAAGCGGTCGTGCTCGAGTCGCCGAACGCCCCCTCCGTATTGCGGGCGAGCAGCGCGACGTCGAACACTCCCCGGGCGATGAGCACGCCGACCAGCGCCACCAGTGCGGCGACCACGGCGGTGGCCAGGCCGCCTCCCCAGAGCCGGCCCGCGTCGACTGCGGGCTTCTCGGCCATGGCCGGTGGTGGGCCCTGCTGGTTCGTCGGTCCGTCCATCGTGGACTTCCTCTCACGGGGGGTGGTGGTATCCCGCGATGGTGCTGCGCCCGCGCCGGGTCCACCTCATCCGTCGTGGGTGATATCGAAGGCGACGCTGACGCGCTGGCCGGGCAGTCGTTCCTGTTCCCGGGCCAGCAGGGTGAGCGCCTTCTCGTCGGCGGGGGTGGGTTCGTCGTGCCAGAGGCTGCGCGGACAGAGCCGGAAGGCCCGTACGGCCGATATCTCGCCGCTGAAGACCAGTGCCTGGCTGACGATGTACAGCAACGCGAAGATCCCGACGACGGTCGCGAAGCTGCCGTAAACGGGCCCGGACCGGGCGATCAGCAAGGGCAGCAGCGAGGCGCTCACCTCCAGCGTGGCGGTCATCACGAGGGTGGCCGCCAGCGCCCCGTCCCAGATCTGGCGGACCGGGCGCGGCCTCGCGGTCAGGAGCTTGTGCGCCAGGACCAGGACGATAAAGATCACGGTGAAGGTGCCGACGGCGCTGCCCAGCCGCTGCTTCCACGCCGGATGCAGCAACTCGCTGGACAGCGCCGCGAGTCCGGCCGCGATGAAGGCGCCGAGGAGCGTCACGAGCTGGGTGAGCAGCACCCGGCCGTACCGGCTCGGCAGGGCCGGGCGGTCGCGATACGGCACGGACCAGATCCGGTTGAGCGCGTTGGACCCGGCCAATACGCCACCGGTGCCGGACCACAGCAGGCCGAGGCCGCCGACGAGCAAGGGGATGCCGCTCGGCGGGAGCTGGTGGAATGCCTGCTCCACGTCCGTTCGCAGCGAATGCGGTACAAGCTCGGTGACCAGGTCCTCGCGCAGGGCCGGATGCGCTCTGAGCACCTCGGTGAGGATGCCGACGGCGAACAGCAGCAGGGGGAAGAGGCTGAGGAAGCCGTAATACGTGAGGAGCGCCGCGAGTTTGCCCCCGTTGTCGTCGGAGTACTTCCGCAGCACCGCGTACGGAAAGCCGAGCGCCCGGTGGCGCTGCTGCACCCGGTCGACGCGGTGCCAGGTTCGGTCCAGGCGGTCAGGCACGCCGTGTGCGCTGCCGCGCACCGGCTCCCCAGTGGCCGACGTCGAGCAGCAGGGCAATGGCCACCCAGGCCCATTCCCAGTCGGTCAGGCCGAGGCCCGACTGATGGAGGAGCACGTACACCAGGGTCCCCAAGGGGAAGAACAAGAAACCGAGCACTGGCCAGGCCCAGCTGCTGAAGGCGTCGTCGACCGCGTTCGGCCGGGCCATCCAGAAGATGAGCAGGGCGAGCCTCGGAAACAGTGCGGCGAAGAGCACGAACACACAGCCCATCGTGGATTCCTCCGGTCGCGCTTCAGGGTCGTTGAGGCGGGCTGTCGTGGCTGCTCGCCTGCCGGATCAGCCGTCGGATGTCCAGGACGATCGCGGTCAGCGGCGCGGCCATCATGACCCCGGCGACGCCGGCGAACACGCCGGCCGCGACCGTCGCGAGCAGCACCACGAGCGGGTGCATGCGGAGTGCGGCGCCGAGGGCGAATGGCTGGATCATGTTCTGCAGGGCCCCGTTGGCCAGCAGCACGATCAGCAGCATCCAGATCGCCGTGGTGGTCCCGCCGGAGCCGAGCGCGAGGAGGACGGCGAAGGCACCGGACACGAGCGCCCCGATGTACGGGACGTAGGCCAGGATGAAGGTCAGCACGGCGATCGCCAGGACGGACTCCACCTGGAGGATGAGCGCCCCCACGGCGGTCAGGACGGCGTTCACCAGGCCGATCAGGGTCATCCCTGCGAAGTAGCGGCGGACGAGCGCCGCCGAGCGGGTGACGGCCTGGTCGGCGAGCGGCGGCCGCAGCGGTATCACCTGGACGACCGTCTTCCGTACCGCTCCCGCGTCCTTGAGCAGGAAGAACAACATGTACAGGCCCAGCGTGCAGCCGAGGACGAGCTGGAGCGTGGCGGCCGCGCCGTCGGCCAGCCCGCTGAGCATCGCCGAGAGCACGGTGGGCGCGGCCTTCTCGATGGCTTGGTGGACGTCCGTGGCCTGCTGCTCGCCGATGCCCAGATCGCCCGCGGTCTCGGCCAGGTTGGTGCCGGCCTCGTCCAGCATGGCGCCGATGTCGTCGGTCTGGTCGACCAGCCCGGCCACGAACACGATGGCGGAGAAGAGGAGGATGCCGATCACCAGCAGGCAGCCCAGCAGCGCGCCTGCCGCCCTGGGGACGCGCCGGGCCGCGAGCGCGTCCACGAGCGGCAGCAGCACGGTGGCGAGGGCGGCGGCGATGACCAACGGGAGCAGCAGCGGCCGGAGCACGGTCAGGATGAAGAGCACGAGGCCGCTCGCGGCCACCAGCCCGGTGAACATCCAGGCCGCGGTGCCCGCGGTGTTCAGACGGCCGGGTGCTCCACGCATGCCCGCCAGGATCCGTGGCCGCCGGTGCTCCCGGCATCCTCCCTGACGGGTGATAGCGGAGGGCCGGTCACTCCTCGGCGGCGCCGTCCGCCCGCCGGCGCAGGCCGCGCTTGACGGCATCGAGCACTATCTGGACGACCAGCCCGAGCACGACGAGGTTGCCCAGCATCTGCACCATGGTCAGGATGCGTGCCGGATCCGAGCGCGGAACGATGTCGCCGAAGCCGACGGTGGCGAACACGGTGATCGTGAAGTACAGCGCGTCCGTCCGGGACATGCGCTCGGAGAACGCGCTCGGATCGCTGTCACCCATCAGGAAATAGGCCGCGGCGAACAGCACCAGGAACGCGGGGACAGCCAGCGCGAGCGTCTCGATGGCGCGCAGCCGCGGATACGGGGACCGGCTGATCGCGCGCGTCTGCCACGCGATGATCCCGGCGAGCAGCAGCAGTCCACCGCCGAGCATGAGCGCGGTGCCGGCGGTGAACCGATCGGCCGACGGTGCCGCGAAGTAGAGGCCGAGGATGCAGGTGACGGTCAGCGCCGGGCGCAGTACCGCGCGCCGGAGCAGCCGGCGCCGGGATGCTCGCGGCAGGTCCTCGTACCGCGCCTCCGTCATGCCGCACCGCCGCTCTCCACCGACTTGGTGCGCCGCGCGTTCGCCGTGCGGCCGAGGTGCCGGGCCAGGATGGGCCAGCACACCAGGCCGATGAGGATCGGGCCGAGGTAGGAGAACAGCCGGAAGACGAACACTCCGGCGACGATTTCGTTCTCGGCGGCGCCCTGCGAGGCGTACAGCAGGGCCGAGATGTACAGCGTTTCCGTCACGCCGATGCCGCCCGGAGTTATCTGGACAATAGTGGCAAGATGGACGATAGCGTACACCGCGAAGATCTCGATGGGCATGAGGAGGCCGCGCTCCGCGCTGACCGAGCGCAGCGCCACCAGCAGGATCAGGAATACGGTGAGCTCCTTGGCCACCACCACCGCGGTGAGGCGGCCCCAGTGGCGGCGGACCACGCTGAGCGCGTCGGTCCTGAGCCGGACGACTCCCGTGCCCACGTCCACGGACCCGGGCCGCTTCACGACCTCGAGCCCCCATTTCACCGCCCGGTTGGCGATGGCCCCGGCCCGGTACGCGGTGTCCTCGCGGCGCATCACGAAGGTGATCAGGCCGAGTCCGAGGAGGGTGCCGACCAGGCCGATGAGGGTCAGCCAGAGCACCCGCGACGGGATCGAGTCCTGGAAGGCGAGCAGAGTGATCGCGATGCTGGGCAGCAGCATCAGAACGGCGCTGTTCCACAGGCTGTTCACCAGCATGGGCCGGCTGGTGTCGGCGGGGCTCAGGCCGTAGCGCCGGTACGCCTGGCGGCGCATGGCCATGCCGGACGGGCCCGGAATGGTGTGGGAGACGAGGGACGCGGTCGCCTGGACCACGTAAGCGCGGCGCAGGCTCAGCGGGCCGATCAGCACGGCCGCCGCCATGGCCTTCATCATCTCCATCGCCAGGGTCAGGGCGATGAGCGCCGCGAAGGCGACCCAGGTGAGCTTCGTGATGGCTGCCCAGATGTCCGCGTAGCTGCCGAAGTTCGGGATCGCCACACCGAACAGCAGCCCCACGAGCACCAGGGTGAGCAAGCCCTGCGCGATCGCCCACCATCGTGACCTCTGCGGCGCTTCGCCCGTCAGCACTTCTGTCGCCATGGCCACCCTCATGACCGTTGACCGCACCTCACCCCCGCCGGGTGAGGCGCGGTACGGGCCGGCAGTGGATCGCCGTCAGGAACGGCGGCGGGAGACGCGGCGCGAGGTGCGGCGCGCGGTGCGACGTGCGGTGCGGCGGGCTACTCTGCGGCTTCCGAACATGTCCTGCCTCCAATGTGATCCGGTTACTCGGCGGCCTTCTCCAACCGGTGCAGTTCGGCGGCCTCCTCGGCGGTGTGCATGCCGATGGCCACGAGGTCGAGCGGGCTGATGAAGGCGTCGTTGAGCCGGTAGCCGCGGGCGCGCATGACCGCGTCGCGCAGCGGCACCGCCCAGTGGTGCTCGATCAGGATCAGGGCGGCGGCCGAGTCGTTCGGGATCTCTTCGATGACATCCCACGCGTCGTCGTCGCTGAACACCTCCAGCCCCTCCTCGGCTATCGCCGCGCCGATGGCCGCGCCCTCTTCGGCTCCCTGCTCGCCCTCGAAGCCGAGGCCGATCAGTGCGCCGATCTTGCTGCCGTACTCGACCGCCTCCTTCTCGGTCAGGTTGCTGAGGTGCGCGACCTCCAGTTCTCCGCTCTTGTCCTTGTGGACGGCGAGCGCGTCGATCACGCGGACGGTGTCGCTCTGTCGCAGGCGCTCCAGCTCGGCGATGATCTCGCCGTGGAACTCGGGGTGGTTGAACCCCAGGACGATGAGCTGAACGGGTCCGATCGTCATGGCAGTCCCCTTCTCTGTTTCCATCCCGGGCACCGTGCCAGCTGCCGGCGCGGCACCGAATCACCTGTCAGGGGTGACGTAGCGCGGTCAGCCATCCCGGTGGCTGACCGCCCACGCCTCTGCGGCGGCGTAGGCGGCCCATGTCGACTCGCCCACCTTGTCCGTCGCCTCGAAGGTGCGGATCGGCCCGGCGACGTCGAGGCGTCCGGTACGGCGCAGCAGCTCGGCCATGTCGCCGTCCAGGCCGCTCAGGTACAGCCGCCCGCCCACGGCGGCCAGGGTTCTGGCGTAGTCGGCCGTGACGTGCCCGAAGGTGGCGCCCAGCGAAGTGCGGCCCCGCAGCCGCAGGATCACGACGGGCGACTCGGCGCCGGCCGGATCGGGCAGCCGGGCCCTGAGGGTGCGGGCGCCGGCGTAGAGCAGGCTGCCGTAGACGTCCAGTACGGTCACGGGGTGGCCGGTCAGCTCGTGCGGCGCCGGGCGCTCGGTCCACGTCCGCTCGCCGTCCGGCACCAGCTCCACCACCTTCAGATCCATGGCCTCCTTGTTCACCTGCATCAGCAGCGACAGGGCCACGCCGATGCCGACCGCGGCCGCGACCGGCAGCACCAGCGTCGCGGTGAACGTGACGACGATGCCGATCCGCGCGGTCATCCCCGTACGCATGATCGTGACGATCTGCCCGGTCCGCAGCGCGCTCGCCCCGGCGAAGATCAGCACGGCCCCGAGCGTCGGCATCGCGACCTTGCCCACCAGTCCGGAGAAGAGGACGAGGATCAGCAGCATCCAGACCCCGGCCAGCATCGGCCCCCACCGGGTACGGCCGCCGCTTGCGACCATGAGCGAGGTCTGACCGACCGAACCGCCCACCGGCAGACCGCGGAACAGCCCGGCGGCCAGATTGCCCACGCCCTGCGCGACGAAGTCCCGGTTGGGGTCCGGCGGGGTCCCGTCGGTGTTCGGGGCGGCCTCTGCCACCCCGGCGCCCTGGACGAGCACGATCACCATGATCGCGAGGGCGCCCGTCACCAGCGAGAAGGACAGCTGGTCGAACTCGGGCAGATGCGGCAGCGGAAAGCCGTCCGGGATCTCGCCCATGTCCGCCACCTGCTCGACGCTTCCGGCGCTGAAGAGGATCACTCCGGCCGTGGGCACGGCCAGCGCCAGCGGCGTCCCCGCGACCGGCCAGCGGGTGCGCGCCAGACCGACGATGATGGCCAGCGCAGCCAGCCCGGTGAGCAGCGAAGGCACGTCGATGCGCGCCGGGTGGGTCAGTACGTCGAGCGCCTTGGCCAGCGCGAACGGGCCCTCCGCTGACGCACCGGTGAGGTCGGGGATCTGACCGCAGATGATGTTGACGGCGATCCCGGTCAGGAAGCCGATCATCACCGAGTGCGACACGAAGCGCGTGTACCGGCCGAGACGCAGCAGCCCGGCGATGATCATCGCCGCGCCGGCGAGCAGGGTGAGGAGGAAGAGCGCCCCCGGGCGGTCCGCCGGGTTCATGCCCTGCAGCGCCGAGCCCGCCGCCAGCGCCGCCGCGCTCGTCGTGTTGACGACCATGAGCTTGGTCCGCGTCGACAGGCCGCCGGCGAACGTGCCCGCGAAGTTGGCGTACAGCCCGTACACCGGATTTACGCCCGCGAGCACCGACGCGGCCATCCCGTCGGGTACGGCGCCGACCGCGACCGGCAGACTTCCGATCGCGTCGGCGCGCAGGTCGCGTGGCCGGGGGCGCAGGGAGCGCAGTCGGCGGCCGGCCGCACCTGTCGCCCGGTGGAGAACCTTTTTGCCGCCCGTCGCGCCCCGAGTGTTCATCGCCGAACACGGTCCCGGTGTCCATGGTCCGGCACATCACCCGGCAGGTGTGACCCGCACCAGCCGTACCGGCCCGCTCAATTCATCCGTTCCGGGTGATGCCGACCGAGGGCAGTCCGCACTTGCATGAGTTCGCCAACCCGAAACGCAAAGAGAGGCGTTGGACATGGCGAATCTGATAGCGATCGGCTACCCGGACGAGACCACCGCGGCCGAGGCCGAGCGGGAAGTCCACCGGCTGACGGAGGACCTCGTCATCCAGCCCGACGCGGTCGCCGTGATCGTGCGGGACAAGGGCGGCAAGTTCCGGGTCACGACCAACCACCACGCGGTGGCCGGCGGCGCGACGTGGGGGATGTTCTGGGGGCTGCTGTTCGGCGTGCTGTTCTTCATCCCGTTCTTCGGGATGGCGCTGGGCGCCGGGATGGGTGCCCTGATGGGCAAGATCGAGAAGTCGGGCATCGACAAGACCTTCCAGAAGCAGGTCCGCAACCTGCTGCAGCCGGGCACGTCCGCCCTGTTCCTCGTGGTGCACAAGGTCACGCCGGACAAGGCAGTCGCCGCGCTCAGCAAGTACGGCGGCACCGTGCTCAAGTCCTCGCTCTCCGAGGACACCGAGCGCCAGCTGCAGGAGGCCCTGCACGGTCAGCCCACGACCTAGAAGGGACGGGTCATGGGACTGATGTTCCGGCGCCGGCGGCCGCTGGCGCGTGCCGCGATGCTCGCGGGCGCGAGCGCGGTCGCGTACAAGGCCGGTCAGCGGCAGCAGGACCAGGCGGCCGGCGGAGCGTACGAGCAGCAGGCGGCACCGCCGGCTGCCGCGCCGGCTCCGGCCGGCGGCGGCACCGTCGCCGACCTGGAGCGCCTCAAGGCGCTGCTCGACCAGGGCGTGCTCACCCAGGAAGAGTTCGAAGCCGCCAAGCAGAAGATCCTCGAGGGGTAGGGACGCGTCATGGAATTCGGCCCCGTGCAGATTCTCGTGGTCGCCTTCGAAGATCCCAAGTTCACCGGCGAGATCCTTCCCGAACTCCGCCGGCTGCGCGAGCACGACATCGTCCGCCTGATCGACCTGCTGGTGGTGTCGAAGGCCGATGACGGAAGCCTGTCCACCGTGGAGATGAGCGATCTGTCCCAGGAGGAATCCCGCGAACTCGGTTCGGTCGTCGGCGCGCTGATCGGCTTCGCCGCCGACGGGGACGAGGGTGTCGAAGCGGGCCCGGAGGCCCAGCGGGAAGGGGTGTTCACCGACGCGGAGCGGTGGGCCGTGGCCGACACCATCCCGGTCGGATCGGCCGCGGCGGTCGCACTGCTCGAGCACCGCTGGGCCATACCGATGCGCGACATGGTGCACCGGGCGGGAGGGGCCAGTCTCGCCGACGGCTGGGTGCACCCGGCGGATCTCGTGGCGGTGGGCGGGGACCGGACAGATTCGGTTCCCGCACCCCCGGATCGCGCGTAAGGACCGACAGACACACCGATGGGAGGTATCTCATGGCACAAAAGACGTACGCGGCAAGAGAGGTAAGCGGCTGGACCGTAGGGCTCGTGCTCTTCGCCGGCATCATGATGATCACGGTCGGGCTCTTCCAGGCGATCCAGGGCTTCGCGGCGATCCTCGAGAACGAGTTCTACGTGAACGTGCGCAACTACGCGTTCGAAGTCGATGTCACGGCCTGGGGATGGATACACCTCATCCTGGGCCTCGTCCTCGGCCTGGCCGGCTGGGGAGTCATCACGGGAGCGCTGTGGGGCCGCATGGTCGGCATTGCCCTGGCGGTGCTCAGCGCCATCGTGAACTTCTTCTTCATCCCCTACTACCCGCTCTGGTCGATGCTGATCATCGCGCTCGACGTGTTCGTGATCTGGGCGCTGTGCGTGTACGGACGGAGCGAGGCGGAGCAGTCCGGCACCGCATAGGTGCCACCGGGCCGTTACGAGAGGGACGAGGCTGATGGGTAACGCGATGGGAAGCATGCTGCCCATGGCGCTCGGGGTGGCGCTGAGCCCGATGCCGGTCATCGCCATCATCCTCATGCTCGGCACACCCCGTGCCCGCTCGAACGGCCCGTCGTTCACGCTGGGCTGGATCTCCGGGCTGACACTGGTGGGCGCGCTGGTGCTGCTGCTCACCGGCGGGCCGGCGTCCTCTGACCAGGGTGAGCAGGCCACCTGGGTGACCGTACTGGCCCTGCTCATCGGCGTATTCCTGCTGCTTCTCGCCGCGCGTGCGTGGCGTGGGCGCCCGGCCGAGGGGCAGCAGGCGCGGATGCCGAAGTGGATGAGCGCGATCGATCAGTTCAGCCCGGTGAAGTCCTTCGGGATGGGCGCGCTGCTGTCCGGGGTCAACCCGAAGAACCTCGCGCTGAACCTCGGCGCGATGACCGCGATCGCCGAGACCGGCATCCCGGGGGGCCAACAGGCGGTGACCCTGGGTGTCTTCGTGCTCCTCGGGACGCTGACCATTCTCACCCCGCTCGGCATCTACTATCTCGCCGGAGCCGGCGCCCAGGAGATCCTCGGCACTCTCAAGGAATGGCTGGCCGCCCACAATGCCGCCGTCATGTCGGTGCTGCTGCTGGTGCTGGGCGCCAAGCTCATCGGCGACGCGATTTCGGAGTTCTGATCACCGGTCGGCACCGACCGGCCGGATACGCACAGGAGTTCACCCGGGTGAGATGACAACTGACACGGGTTCACTTCCCGGATGCCGGGGTGAGACTCGAACTGGGCTCACCCTGGGGGGTATTGATGTCGGATCCAGGCGTGGTGGTGACACGCCCATGGGTGGAAATCGCGCCCGCCTTCCCCACCCTCGTCTCCAAGATCACCGTGCCGCCCAAGCCGACATGGCTGGTCAGCAGGCCGCAGCTGGTGAGCCGGCTGACCCGCGGGGTGCACGGACCGCTGACCGTCATCGTCGGCCCGGTGGGTGCGGGCAAGTCCGCGCTGGCCCTGGAGTGGGCGCACACCGGCACGGCACAGGGACCGCTGGCCTGGGTGAGCTGCTACGGCAGCGAGGAGCCGCCCGGCATCTTCTGGACCTGCGTGGTGGAGGCGCTGTGCCGGGCGGGCGTGGATACGGCCTGGCTCGGCACGCTGTCGCCGGACAGCGCCGACTTCGTCCCCGGATTCGTCGCGCGGCTCACGGCCGACCTGGCAGCCCGGGATGAACCGGTGACGCTCGTCCTGGACGACTTCCAGCCCGCGGCCCGGTCCCCGACCGCCGAGGGCATGGCGTATCTGCTGCAGCACGCGGGTCCTGCGCTGCGCCTGATGGTCACGTCCCGGCGGGATCCGCCGCTGCCGCTGCACCGCCTGCGGCTGGCCGGCGAACTCACCGAGATCCGCACCGAGGACCTGGCCTTCAGCGAGAGCGAGACCCAGGCGCTGCTGGCGCAGCACGATGTCTCCCTGCCGCGCACCGCGATCGGCGCCCTCACCCGCCGTACCGAAGGATGGGCCGCCGGCCTGCGGCTCGCCGCCATGTCGATGGTGGAACACCCCTATCCGGAACGGTTCGTGGCGCAGTTCGCCGGCGACGACGAGGCCGTCGTCAGCTATCTGGTCGAGGAGGTCCTGGACGCCCAGAAGTCCGACATGCGCCAGCTGCTCCTGACCACCAGCCTCCCGGAACAGGTCAACGCCGAGCTCGCCGCGGAGCTCGCCGGAGAGGCGACCGCCGGCCACTTCGCCGCCCTGGTCGAGAACAACTCCTTCCTCCAGTCCCTGGGACACGGCTGGTACCGCTGCCACCAGATGTTCCGCGACGTCCTGCGGCTCCGGCTACGGCATGAAGCACCGGACCAGGTCATCGAACTGCACCGGCGGGCGGCCACCTGGTTCGGCGGCCGGGACCACATGGTCGAGGCCGTGTCGCATGCCGCGGCCGCCGGGGACTGGCAGTACATGAGCTCCCTGGTCATCCACCGACTCGCGGTCGGCCACGTCCTGGGGCTGACCGGTGGCCAGTTGACCGAGGTCTTCAAGCACATTCCCACGGACGTCCTGGCCGCGGCGCCGGACGGTGCGGAGCCCGAGCTGATGCTCGTCGCCTCCGCCAGCGCCCTGGCACGCGGTGAGCACCGGCTCAGCGCCGAGGCCTTGACGCAGGCCGGGGAACTGCTGGCGGACGACGACAGCTCGCCCGGCCGGACAGCGGAGGCGAAGCTGACGCACGCGGTGATCCGCCTGCAGAGCGAGCGGAACCGCGGCACCCCCGATGCACTGCGCGCGGCCGCGGAGGCCAAGCGGCTCTTCCGGCTGATCCCGTCCGGCGTGCTGGCCGACCGCCCCGAACTGCGGGCCCTCGTCCTGTCGGCGCACGGCGACGGGGAACTGCGCAGTGGCCACCTGAACGCCGCGCAGACCACCCTGGGCAAGGCGCTCAGAGCGGCCATCGCCGCGGGGAACAGCGAGCTGCGCCACGACTGCCTGATCGGTCTGGCGCTCATCGAGGCGCTGCGCGGCCGGTTCCGGGAAGCGTCCGAACTCGTGGCCCAGGCGGAACTGCTCTCTGTGGTGCCCCGGGCGGCCACCGCCGGCTCATCGGCTCCGGCCCACGTGCTCCGCGGCTGGGTGCATCTCGCCCGCGGCCGGCCGACGGAAGCCCGGGAGGAGCTCTCCGTCGCGGGCGCGGCACTGCGCACCGCCCCTGACCCGTTCGTCAGCGGGCTGCGCTCACTCGTGGACTTCCTCACCGGCATCGCCGAGGGCCGCCCGCTTCCCGACCCGCAGGCGGTCGCGCAGGCCGGCGGTGACCTGCCGGCCCCCTGGCTCGTGGAGCTGTTCGAGAGCGAGGTGGCGCGCGCCCGGGCCACCCCCGTACGGCACGCTCCGGCACCGACGCCGGCCGGTGCCGCGGGCAGGGCGGCCGCGAGCCCCGAGCGCCACCCGGGGCCGCGGGTGACCGAGCGGCTCAGCAAGCGGGAGCTCGAGGTGCTGGTCAATCTCTCCCAGATGATGACCACCGAGGAAATCGCCGCTCAGCTGTATCTGTCGGCGAACACGGTGAAGACCCATCTCAAGAGCGTCTACCGCAAGTTGGGGGTGTCCCAGCGGACCGCGGCGGTACGCCGTGCCCGCGAACTCAAGCTCCTCTGAGCTGGACGTCGCGTCACCTGGTACGGGTGATGTGCGCGTCCCGGCAGCTCCCGAAACTGAGGGACGACCTGGGAGGAGAGCTGCCATGACCAAGCCATTCCGAGGTGTCGTGAACCTCGATATCCGTGACTCGGTCCCGGACTGGGCCCCGTACGAACAGCCGAAGGCGCCGCCCGGCTCGCCGAACATCCTGTACATCGTGCTCGACGACGTCGGCTTCGGCGCCATGAGCTGCTACGGCGGCCCGATCGACACCCCGAACATCGACAGGATCGCGGCGAACGGCCTGCGCTACGGCCAGTGGCACACGACCGCGCTGTGCTCACCGACCCGCTCCTGCCTGCTCACCGGCCGCAACCACACCACCAATGGCATGGCCTGCATCAGCGAGTGCGCCGTCGGCTTCCCCGGCGCCAACGGGCACATCCCGCCGGAGTGCGCCACGCTCGGTGAGATCCTGGTCGAGCGCGGCTACAGCACCGCCCATGTCGGCAAGTGGCACCTATGTGCCGAGGACGAGATGAACCTCGCCTCGACCAAGCACAACTGGCCGGTCGCCCGCGGCTTCGAGCGCTTCTACGGCTTCCTCGGGGCCGAGACCAGCCAGTGGTATCCGGACCTGGTGCACGACAACCACCCCGTCGAGCAGCCGGCCATGCCCGAGGACGGCTACCACTTCAGCGTCGACATCACCGACAAGGCGCTGGAATTCATCGGCGACGTGAAGGCGATCGCACCGGAGCGGCCCGTCTTCATGTATTACGCGCCGGGCTGCGCGCACGCGCCGCATCAGGCGCCGCGCGAATGGATCGACCGCTACCGGGGCCGTTTCGACGAGGGCTACGAGGTCATGCGCGAGCAGACCATGGCCCGGCAGAAGGACATCGGGCTGATCCCCAAGAACACCGAACTGCCGTCGCTCAACCCGATCGGAACCCCCGAGTCCCGTACCGGGCCGGGAGGAGAGCAGTTCCCGCCGCTGGACTACACCCGCCCCTGGGACACCCTCTCCGAGGACGAGCAGCGGCTCTTCGCCCGTATGGCCGAGGTGTACGCGGGATTCCTCTCCCACTGCGACGACCAGATCGGCCGCCTCCTCGACTACCTCGAGGCGACCGAGCAGCTGGACAACACCATCATCGTGGTCGTCTCCGACAACGGAGCCAGCGGCGAGGGCGGTCCTGACGGCTCGGTCAACGAAAACAAGATCGCGAACAGCGTCCCGGACGACCTTGCCGAGAACCTCGCGATGATCGACGACCTGGGCAGCACCAAGACGTACAACCACTATCCGAACGGCTGGGCGATGGCCTTCAACGCCCCGTTCAAGATGTGGAAGCGCTACTCCTTCAACGGCGGCACCTGCGACCCCTGCGTCATCTCCTGGCCGGCCGGCATCGCGGCGCGCGGCGAGACCAGGGATCAGTATCACCACGCCGTCGACGTGGTGCCGACCCTGCTCGACTGCATCGGCATCGAACTCCCCGACACGGTGAAGGGTCACACCCAGCACCCGATCGAGGGCGTGAGCATGCGCTACAGCTTCGACTCGGAGAACATCCCGACCGCGAAGCACACCCAGTTCTATTCGATGCTCGGCTCCCGGGGCATCTGGCACGACGGCTGGAAGGCCGTCACCACCCACCCCACGCTCAGCGGATGGGGTCACTTCAACGAGGACAACTGGGAGCTCTACAACACCCAGGAGGACCGCGCCGAGATGCATGACCTGGCCGCCGAGGAGCCGGGCAGGCTCGCCGAACTCGTCGGCCTGTGGTTCCACGAGGCAGGCGCCCATCAGGCGCTGCCGCTCGACGACCGCTCCGGCGTCGAGATCATCACGACGCCGCGTCCTCAGCTCGCCCCGCCGCGCAACCGCTACGTGTACCGCCCCGGCGGCGCCGAGGTGCCCGAGTCCGTCGCGGTGAACGTCCGCAACCGCTCGTACTCGATCGGAGCGCTGGTCGACCTGCCAGGCCCGGGTGCGGCAGGGGTGCTGTTCTCGCACGGCGGCCGGTTCGGCGGGCACGCCCTGTACATCAAGGAGAACCGGCTGCATTACGTCTACAACTTCCTCGGCAGCGAGGAGCAGCGGATCAGCGCGACCGTGGATCTGCCGACCGGTGAGAACCTGATCCTGGCGGCGTCCTTCGACCGGGACGACGGGGACCCGTCCGGCATCGCCCAGGGCGCCCTCAGCCTCTATCACGGCGACCGCAAGGTCGGCGAAGGCCGCATCAGGACGCAGCCCGGCAAGTTCAGCATCGCGGGCGAGGGCCTCAACGTCGGCCGGGACGGCGCGGATGCCGTCACCGACGACTACCCCGGCACCCGTCCCTGGACGTTCACCGGCGGCACCCTGCACCGGGTGGCGGTCGACGTCAGCGGCGAACCGTTCGTCGACCTGGAGCGCGAAGCCGCCGCCATGCTCTCCCGCGAGTAGCGGGGCCGGCATGAGCGGTGCGGTCTGGGCGGGAGTGGCGGTCGCAGGCGTGACCGCCGCTTACGCCCTGGGCTCGCGCCGGCTGTCCTCGACGCCGCTGTCGTCGGCGATCGTGTTCGTCGGCGCCGGGATCCTGCTCGGGCCGGCGGTGCTCGACATCGTCAGCCTGCAGCAGGATGCCGAATTCATCATCGTGCTGCTCGAAGCCACCCTGGCGCTCGTGCTGTTCACCGATGCGATGGCGGTACGCCGCCGGGACCTGGTGTCCGGCGGCTATCTGCCGGGCCGCCTCCTCGGCATCGGACTGCCGCTGAGCATCGGCGCGGGGTGGCTGCTGGCGTGGCCTTTGCTGCCGGGCCTGACGATGTGGGAGCTCGCCCTCGTCGGCGCCATCCTCGCCCCCACCGACGCCGCCCTCGGCAAGACCGCCATGTCCAGCCCGCGCGTTCCACCGCTGGTACGGCACGGGCTGAACGTCGAAAGCGGCCTGAACGACGGCATGGTGCTGCCCTTCTTCGTCCTGTTCCTGGCGGCGATCCCGGGCACGCACTACGCCGAGGAGGGCATGTCGGGCATCTTCTGGCGGGCCCTCCTGCTGAGCACCGCGCTGGGTCTGCTCATCGGTTGGTTCGGCGGCCGGCTGCTGCAGTGGTCGCGGGCCAGGGAGTGGGTCACGCGGGAGTGGCTGCAGGTCTACCCGCCGGCCGTCGCGGCGGCGGCCTACGGACTCGCCGTCGTGACGGACGGCAGCGGCTTCATCGCCGCCTGGGTGGCCGGGTTCGCCTTCGGGTTCGCGCTGCGCCGCCACCCCACCGGCCGCGAGCACGAAGACCCGGACCGCACGGCCGAGTTCACCGAGAATCTGGGCGGCCTCCTCGCGTCGATCAGCCTCCTCGTCTTCGGCGCGGTGCTGCTCGGTCCCGCGCTCGAGCAGCTGAGCTGGCGGATCGTCCTCTACGCGGTGCTCAGCCTCACCGTCGTCAGAATGCTGCCGGTGGCCCTGGCGCTTGCCGGGAGCAGACTGCGTCCGCCCACCGTCGCGTACGTCGGCTGGTTCGGCCCGCGTGGTCTCGCGTCCGTCGTCCTCGTGCTGCTCGTGGTGGAGGAGAACGTCCAGGGGATGGAACTCCTCGGCCGGGTGGTCGCGATCACGGTCGGCCTCAGCGTCCTGCTGCACGGCGTCTCGGCGGTGGCCCTCGCCGCGCGCTACGGCCGCTGGCACGAGGAGACCGCGGCGACCACCCCCGACCTGCGCGAGGGCACCCCCGTACCCGACAGCCCCGCACGCCACCGGCTCGGCCCGCTGCACCGACCCGAGCAGTGAGCCGGTTTCACAGGCCCAACTGGTCGCGTATCGCGTCTTCGTCACGCAGGGCCTAGTGCTCAACGCCGGAGACGACGTTCTGCTCGATCGTCACCGAGACGTCGTGGAACGCGCCGCCGCGCCCGCCTGCCCCCACTTCTGCCGCCAGGCATCACGCCCCCGGTGGTCGACAACATCGGGATCGTCGCGCGGACGCCACGATGCGGGATCGCCCTGACCACCACCGACGCCACTCAAGCAGAGCGACTCGTCCTGCTGATCAGACAGGGCAGCGACACTCCCTAGCCACCGGACGACGTCGGCGCCGGCTCCAGGAACTCCTCGACGATGCCCGGTGATACCTCCGCGGCGAAGGACGGCGCCTCCACGGCGTCGGCATCCGGGATGCGATAGCCCTCCTCCCCCGCCGCCACCGCCGCCGTCAGGGTGACGACGCCCGCCCGGCGCCCGAGCGGGGACGTGGTGAAGGTCCAGGCCGCGATGGACTCCCGCTGCAGGGCGACGGTGTCGCGGTGGAAGGTCCCGGAGCGGGCCAGCAGATACGGGCCGGCGATCGTGTGGCCCAGGCTGCGGTACGCGTCGCGCGCCAGCCACAGCACCGCGAGCGTGGCGACGAGACCGTAGACCCAGGCGGCATGCAGCAGCACACCCGAGGAGAAGACCGCGCCGAGCACCGCCAGCGCCACCACACCCGGCAGCACCGCGAGCACCAGCCCGCGCGTCCGCCGCCGCCGCAGCGCCGCCCGCGGATGCGCGATCAAGTCGGCTTCCGGGAACGGCGCTTGCAGCGCCCCCGCGGCCACCCGCACCGCCTCACCCCGAGGCGCCGGCGGGAGCAGCGCGCTGCGCCGCCGGTTGTCCTCGCGGTTGCCGAGGCCGCCGGCCACGGCCCTGACCTGGGCGCCGCCGCCGGCCCGTAGCAGCAGCGGCTCGCGGATCACCGCGCCGCGCAGCCGGTCCCGCTCGATGGTGACCGAGCGGGTGGTGAGCAGGCCGCGACGCACCCGGAGCATGCGGGCGTCGGTCCATTCCAGGCGGTAGTTCCACCAGTTCTCGGCGTAGACCACCAGTGCCCCCAACGACCCCACGACCAGGATCGCCAGCAGCAGCGCCGGGACGGTCAGCCACAGCATGCTGGACCCGAATTCGCTGAACGCCCGCCGGACGAACGGCAGCCGCCAGGCCTGGATGCCCGCCCCGTCCAGGATCCGGGAGGCAGCCCCGGCCACCGTGAAGACGCCGCCGATCACCCAGAAGGTGAGCGGCGCGTAGCGCAGCCAGCGCCAGTTGATGCGGGAGACGAGCGGGTCGTCGGCGACGGCGCTGCGGTCGACATGCGCGAGGATCTCGGTACGCAGCCGCTCCGCGTCCCGCACCCGGAGCGCATTGAGCGACATCTCGCTCAGCCCGGTGCCGGACCCGGCCGTGCCGGCCCGCAGCACCGTCAGCCCCAGCAGCCGGTGCACCGGTGAGGCCGTCAGGTCGACGCTGCGGATCCGGCGCAGCGGCACGGTGCGCAGCCGCCGGGTGAACAGCCCGCTGCGCACCGCCAGCGCCTCCGCGTCGACCCTGAATTCGGTACGGGCCCAGTGCACCAGCCCGCCCAGCGTGATCGCGACGAAGGCGGCGGCGATGCAGCCGAGCGCGATCCATGAACCGGTGGGAATCTGCCCGCCGGTGGCGAGCGCGGCCAGGGCGATGGAGCCCAGCGGGGCACCCAGCCACTGGCAGTGCACCAGCAGCGTACGGCGATCGAGCCGCCGCCAGTCGCCGGAACCGTCGTCCGCGGACGCGGTCATGAGGCATCACCGGGGACCACCTGCGCCGCGTCCGAGATGCGCCGGGACAGCTCCTCGGCGTCGGCGTCGGACAGCCCAGCGATCTTGATGTCACCGGCCGTGGAGGCGGTCGTGACGGTCACTGTCGCCAGCCCGTACCGCCGCTGCACCGGGCCGCGCACCGCGTCCACGGTCTGCACCCGGGACAGCGGCGCGATCCGCCGCTGCTGCCACAGCCAGCCGCTCGCCGCGTACACCGCCTGCTCACCCAGCTCCCAGGCGTGCACGGCGTACCGCCACCGCGGCATCGCGATCAGATAGCCGACCGAGGGCAGCACCAGCACGACCAGCACCAGCGGGGCGAGCCACGGCAGCGCGCCGGGGAAGAAGAGCACGGACAGGGCGAGCAGCGCGGCGGCGACGAGCAGCAGCGGTCCACTGACGACCAGCAAGGCCTGCACGGTCCACCAGCGTCGGGCCTTCGGGTCGACCCGGTGGCGGGGCGGGCGCAGCTGCGGGCGTGGATCGGCAGGCAAGGCGGTTCCTTCCGGTGCGGAAAATGCGTCGATTCCCGAATCGATCTTTGAAAGAGTGCCGTGCCAGCACCGTGTTTGTCACGAAAAGGAGTGCCCGTGCCCCGCGCCGTCACCTTGATCCGTTCCGCCTCGCTGTCCGACGTCGCCGAGTACGCCTACGCGGCCACCGCCCCCGCGGAGGCCCGGCTGATCTTCCCGGCCGGCGCGTGTCCCCTCAACGAGGACGGCTCCACCGCGGCGATCGGGGACTACGCCGGGCAGGCCGCCAAGGCGGTGGAGAATCTGCGGACCGCTCTCGCTGACGCCGGCGCCACCCTGGAGGACGTCATCAGCACCCGCGTCCTCGTCGCCTCCCAGCGTCAGCCGGACCTGGTGACCGCATGGGAGGTGGTCCGGGACGCCTTCGGCGACCACGACGTGCCGTCCACGCTGATGGGCGTCACCGTGCTCGGCTACGACGACCAGCTCGTGGAGATCGAGGCAGTGGCCGCCGTCCTGGACGCCTGAACCCAGCCGTTCAGTGACCGCGGAAGGCCTCCTCCAGCCACCAGGCCGGCTCGTCCGCGGTCACCTTCGCGTCCAGCAGCAACGGCCGCTCCCGCGGACCCGCGAGCCAGTCGCGTACGACCCGCAGGTCCTCCGCCCGGCGCACGGTCGCCCCCGCGCAGCCGAAGCCGCGGCCGATCGCGGCGAGATCCGTGTCCGGAAAGCGCACGGTGGCGAGCGGATGGCCGCCGGGACCGAAGTGGTGCACCTCGGCGCCGTACGCGGCGTCGTCGTACACGACGATCAGCATCCCCAGCCCCAGGCGCACGGCGGTCTCCAGCTCCGCGACGCCCATGAGCGCGCCGCCGTCGCCCAGCGCCGCGACCGTGAGCCGGTCGGGGCGGGCGAGCGCCGTGCCGATGGCGGATGCCAGCCCGAGGCCGATGGACTGGAAGCCCTGGGTGAAGACCAGCCCGCCGGCGTCCGGCACGGCCAGGTACACCGCCGGATAGCCCATGAAGTTGCCCGAGTCCACGGCGACTTGGCGCTCGTCCGGCAGCAGGTCGTCCAGCAGGACGGACAGCGTCCGCGGGTCGATGTGCTCATCGGTGGAGGCGTCCTTGTACGGGATGTCCCGCCACCGGCCCTCGCGGTGCAGCCGGTCGGCGAGGTCCGGGAGGCGGTAGCCGGTCGTACGGTGACCGCGGCGTTCGAGCTCGGCCGCGACGGCTTCCGCGGTGGCGGCCGCGTCGCCGGTGACGGCGAGGTCGACGGGGCGATGGGCCCCGAGCGCCGCGGGATCGGCGTCGACCTGCGCCACGACGGTGTCCTGCCCGACCAGCCGACCGTGCCGCAGCGTCCACATGGTCAGCCCGCAGCCCCAGCCGACGAGCAGGTCGGCGCCGCTGATCAGCTCGGCGGCGAGCGGCGTGGCGAAGCCGCCGCTGACGTCGAGGTCGTACGGGTCGCCGAGGAACAGCCCGCGGGCCATCACGGAGGTGGCGAGCAGCGCGCCACCCCGCTCGGCCAGCCGGCGCAGCCCCGGACCGGCGCCGGACAGCTGCGCGCCGCGCCCGGCGACGAACACCGGCCGGCGGGCGGCGGCGAGCGCGTCCGCAAGCGCCGCGACCGCCTCCGCGGTCGGCGCCGGTACCGTCGCCCGGGCCGCCGCGGGCAGCGCCAACGGGCCGGGCAGCTCGGCCGCCTGTACATCCAGCGGCAGGTTCAGCACCACGGTGCGGCGCTGTTCTGCCGCCATACGCCAGGCCCGGGCCAGATCCGCCGCGGCGCTCCCTGCGCTGTGGATCCGCTCCGGCACCGCGCCGACCCCGGCGGCCAACGCCGCCTGATCGATACGGAAGTTGGACCGTACGGCCGCGGCCCCGGTCTCCGCGGCCAGGACCAGCAGCGGAGTCCGGCTCTTGGCCGCCTCGGTGATCCCGGTCAGCGCGTTGGTGAGCCCCGGGCCCTGGTGCACCGACACCACGCCCACCTCGCCGGAGACCCGCGCGTACGCGTCGGCCATCACCGCCGCGCCGGCCTCGTGGCGGGCGGCGGTGAACTCCGCGCCGCCCGCCACGAGGGCGTTCACGACATGGAAGTTGCCGCTGCCGACGACACCGAAGACGCGCCGCACGCCGAGCCCTGCGAGGGCGGCGCCGACCGCCTCGGCGACGTTCACCGCTCGACGAGGGCCAGGACCCGGGCGGGGCTGCCCGAGCCGCCGACGATCGGCAGCGGCGCAACCACGACGACGGCGCCCTGCGCGGGCAGCAGCCGCAGGTTCTGCAGCTGGGTGAGGCCGTACTTGCCGGCGCCCAGCAGATGCGCATGGCACGGGAACGGCGGGTCGAAGCCGTGCGCGGCCCCCGCGTCCGTCCCGACGGTCTCCACCCCGACGCCCACCAGACCCGTCTCCTCCGCGAGCCAGCGGGCGCACTCCCCCGCGATGCCCGGGGTGTGCGGCCCGCTGTCGTCGGCGTTGAGGAAGTCCTCCTGGTCGCCGGAACGGGTGTCCCAGCCGGTGCGATAGAGCAGCCAGCCGCCGTCCGGCAGCGGCCCGTGGGTCTTGGTCCACTCCTGTACGTGATCGATCTGCAGCAGGAAGTCCGGGTCGGCCGCGGCCTCGGCGGAGGCGTCCAGCACCGCGGCCGGGGCGATGAGCTGGCTCGGCGGGACGGCGGACACATCCAGCCCGTCACGGCCGGTCGCCCAGTGGATCGGGGCATCCAGGTGGGTGCCGGTGTGCTCGCCGGTGGTGATGTCGTTCCAGTACCACGCGGGCCCGCGCTCGTCGTAACGGCTCAGCTCGTGCAGCGCGAAGTGCTGCGTGTTGGCGAACGGCGGCGGCAGCTGCAGGACGGGCGTCGTCTCCGACAGCGGTGCGGTGAGGTCGACCACCTCCACCGATCCGTCGGCGAGCGCCGCGGTGAGTTGTGCGAGCACGGACATGGCTGCCTCCCGTGAACGGGCCGGGTCGAGGGCCGCCACGAACGTAACACCGGGGCACCGCAATGGGGATGGGGCGCGAAGCCGATCCCGCACGGGTGACCGCCGCGCGGCGCCAGGGGCCGAAGGGGTCACCTCACATGCACCGCTCGGCCCTACCCGGCCAACGACGCACAGGCGTAAAGCTCAGGTTGAGGTAGGTAAGTGACCTGCCGCACATCCCGAGGACACCCCGGACGGCGTCATGGGTCGGCCCGTCCGGGGCCCGGCGGGCCAGAGGAGGCCGGCGGATGATGAAAGCCTCCGAGCAAGCCCGCGAAGAAATCCGCCGGCGCATAGCCGACGAACTCGAAGCCGCCGACGCCGCCGAAGCCCACGCCGCCCGCGCCACCTTGCGCGCCGCCGTCCTGAAGGCCGACCCCACCGCGGACCCCACCACCGTCGAAGCCGCCACAGAAGAGGCCCAACGCGCCACCCTCATCGCCGCAATGCGCACCCGCGACCTCCACCGCGCGATCGAGGCAGCCGTCCACGACCTGGGACGCTGATCCGGCGCGGGTGAGGCCGGAGGGGTCGGTCAGGCGGGTGTGCCGAGGAGTTCGTCGAAGGCGGTGGACAGGGTGCGCCAGCTGGCGCGGCCGGCCTCGTATTCGGTGTCGGTGAGCAGGCAGGAGTCCAGTAGGCGCAGCAGCTGCTCGCGGTCGAGGTCGGGGCCGGTGAAGGTCAGGTGCTGGGCGCGGTCGCCGTGTTCCGGATGCCAGTCGAGGGCGGCGGCCACGGTGCGGGCCGGCGGTTCCAGCGGCCAGGCGCCGTCCGGCAGCGCGGCCAGCCACGGCCCCGCCTGCTCGATGCACAGCGCCCCGCCGGTGGCGTCCCAGGACAGCAGCGTGTCCGGCCGGTCGGCGAGCCAGACCCGCCCCCGGCTGCGCACCGCGGCGCAGGTGATGTCCTCCAGCGCCGCGTACAGCCGCCCGGGATGCAGCGGCCGGCGCCGCTGCCATACGACCGTGCCCACCCCGAAGGCGTAGGCAGGCTGCGGCAGCAGCGCGCACGCCGGATGCTGCCGCTCCGCGGCCGCCTCGGCGTCGAAGCCGCCCAGCGCCGCCGGGACCAGCCCGGCCGAGCCGAGGCGATACCGGCGCGCGGTCCCATGCAGCTGCTCCAGCAGTACCGCGTCGGCCGGTTCAGCCACCCCGGCGCACCCGACCGCGAGCACCGGCGGATATTCGAGCTGCCTGGCGAAGGTGTCGGCGACCGTACGCCGGTCCCCGGGCCCGAGCGCCAGACCCTGCTCATCGAGATCGTCACCGCAGGTCAGAAACGGCAGCAGCGAATCGGTATCGACGGCGGTGACCACCCCGACCAGCTCGACGCTCCCCTCCGGCGCTCCCGCGATCAACTCGGCGATGCCCTGCGGCTCCACGGAGTCCCACAGGTCGACCACGATCAGCGGGTACGCCCCGCCGGTGAGCGACAGCAGCGTCGGCACGAGATCGTCGCGTACGGCACAGCAGGTGCAGTCGGACCGCATCCGCGGCCGCCCCCAGTCCCGCACCCCGCCCGCGTCGCGCACGGTGCGCAGCACCCGGCCGTCCTCGGGCGCGCGCAGATCGTGGTGGACGGCGACGGCCCCGGGCACCTCGCGCAGCAGCTGCTCGACGGCTTGCGTACGCGCCTCGCTGTGCAGCCCGGCGACGATGACGACCGGCACCGGTGCTGCTTTCCCTGCTTCGCGCTCCCCCATCTCAGCGCTCCTGGTGCCGCCCGTAGCGGCGCTCGAAGCGCTCCACCCGGCCGGCGGCGTCGAGGACCTTGGCCCGGCCGGTGTAGAAGGGGTGGCTCGCGGAGGAGATTTCCACGTCGATGACGGGATAGGTCTGTCCGTCCTCCCACTCGACGGTCTGCCCGCTGGTGGCGGTGGACCGGGTGAGGAAGGCGAATCCGGCCGACCGGTCGCGGAAGACGACGGGACGGTACGGCGGGTGGATGCCGGGCTTCATGTCTGTCGGCTCCTTTCAGCGCTCTTCGCGGAACATCACATGCCGGCCTGCGACCGGGTCGTACTTGCGCAGCTGCAGCCGGTCGGGGTCGTTGCGGCGGTTCTTTCGGGTCACGTAGGTGAAGCCGGTGCCCGCGGTGGAGCGGAGTTTGATCACCGGCCGCAGTTCGTTGCTGGCCATGCCCCACAGCATACATGAACACGGTTTTCATTATCAGGTAGGGTGTCGGCGACACCTTGCCACCACCAACCCACCTGGAGGGACCCGCACATGTCGGCCCGATGCCAGCTGACCGGCCGCACGCCCGGCTTCGGCAACAACATCTCCCACTCCCACCGCCGCACCCGGCGCCGCTTCGACCCGAACATCCAGCGCAAGCGGTACTGGCTGCCCGGCGAGGGCCGCCACATCCGGCTCACGCTGAGCGCCAAGGGCATCAAGGCCATCGACGCGATGGGCATCGAGCGGGCCGTGGCGAAGATGCGCGCCCGCGGGGAGAAGATCTGATGGCCAAGACCAGCAAGATCGCCAAGAACGCCAGGCGCCGGGCCGTCGTCGCCCGCTACGCCGCCCGCCGGGCGGAGCTGAAGGAACTCATCCGCAAGCCCTCCACCCCGCCCGAGGAGCGCGCGGCCGCCCAGCGCGAGCTGCGCGCCCAGCCGCGCGACGCCAGCGCCACCCGCGTACGCAACCGCGACGCCGTCGACGGCCGCCCGCGCGGCTATCAGCGCGCCTTCGGCCTCTCCCGCATCAACCTCCGCATCCACGCCCACGCCGGCCACCTGCCCGGCGTCCGCAAGGCCAGCTGGTGAAAGGACCCGACCATGGCCGTACCCAAGCGCAAGCTCTCCCGCTCCAACACCCGCCACCGCCGCGCCCAGTGGAAGGCCACCGCGCCGCAGCTGGTGCCCGTGACCATCGACGGCTCCACATACCGCGTGCCGCCGCACCTGGTCCGGGCGTACCAGCGCGGCCTGCTGCGCTTTGAGGGCTGACCGCTCCGGATCGTCGGCGCGGTCACCGACTGGACGCGGCAGCTGCCCGAAGCTCTCCGGATGTGGCGAGAGCGGACGGCCGCGATCCGCGTCGGTGACCGCGCCGAGATCATCAACTAGGCAGTTCCTCCCGGACCGTACGGGCCGCCGCCACCAGGTTCTCCAGCGACGCGCGCGTCTCCGGCCAGCCGCGGGTCTTCAGGCCGCAGTCGGGGTTGACCCACAGCCGCTCGGGCGGGATCGCCTCGAGGCCGGTGCGCAGCAGCGCCGCCGCCTCCTCGGTGCTCGGCACCCGCGGGGAGTGGATGTCGTACACGCCGGGTCCTGCCTCCCGCGGATAGCCGTGGGCGGCGAGTTCGCGGGCGACCTGCATGTGGGAGCGGGCCGCCTCCAGGCTGATCACGTCGGCGTCGAGGTCGTCAATGGCCTGCACGATGTCGCCGAACTCGGCGTAGCACATGTGAGTGTGGATCTGCGTGTCCGGACGCACCCCGCCGGTGGTGAGGCGGAAGGCCTCCGTGGCCCAGGCCAGATACGCGGCACGCTCGGCCGCGCGCAGCGGGAGGGTCTCGCGCAGCGCGGGCTCGTCCACCTGGATCACTGAAGTGCCCGCCCGCTCCAGGTCGTTCACCTCGTCGCGCAGGGCGAGGGCGACCTGGCGCGCGGTGTCGGCGAGCGGCTGGTCGTCACGGACGAAGGACCAGGCGAGCATGGTCACCGGGCCGGTGAGCATGCCCTTGACCGGGCGGTCGGTGAGCGACTGGGCGTAACGCGTCCAGCGCACCGTCATCGGCTCCCGCCGGGAGAGGTCGCCGGCCAGGATCGGCGGGCGGACGTAGCGGGTGCCGTAGGACTGGACCCAGCCGTGCTGGGTGGCGAGGTAGCCGGTGAGCTGCTCGGCGAAGTACTGGACCATGTCGTTGCGTTCCGGCTCGCCGTGCACCAGCACGTCCAGGCCGGCCTTCTCCTGGAAGGAGATCACCTCGCGGATCTCGGCGGTGATGCGGTCCTCGTACGCGGTCGCGTCGATGCGGCCCGCCCGCAGATCGGCGCGCGCGGTGCGCAGCTCGGTGGTCTGCGGGAAGGAGCCGATGGTGGTGACCGGCAGCAGCGGCAGGTCGAGATGGGCGCGCTGGGCGGCGGAGCGCTCGGCGTACGGCTGCGCGCGGCGGGTGTCGGCGGCGGTGACGGCCGCGGCGCGGGCCCGTACCGCCGGATCGCGGGTGATCGGGGAGGCGGCGCGGGAGGCCAGGTCGGCGCGGTTGGCGGCCAGTTCGGCGGTGATGGTGCCGGTGCCGTGGGTGAGGCCCTTGGCGAGGGTCGCGACCTCGGCGGTCTTCTGGACGGCGAAGGCCAGCCAGCGCCTGATCTGCGGTTGGATGCCGTGTTCCGCCGCCGCGTCGAGCGGCACGTGCAGCAGCGAGCAGGACGCGGCCACGTCGACCCGGTCGGCGAGCGCGAGGAGGGTGCCGAGACGGGCGAGGGACTGCTCCAGGTCGTTGGCCCAGATGTTGCGGCCGTTGACGACTCCGGCGACCAGGCGCTTGCCGGGCAGGCCGCCGGCGGCGGCGAGGTCGTCCAGGTTCGCGGCCGCGGATTCCGTGAAGTCGAGGGCGAGGCCGTCGACCGGGGCCTTGGCGAGCATCGGCAGGGCCGCGCCGAGGCGGTCGAAGTACGACGCGATCAGGAGCTTCGGACGGTCGGTGAGCGCGCCGAGGTCGCGGTAGGCGCGTTCGGCGGCGTTGAGTTCGGCCGGGGTGCGGTCCTGCACCAGGGCGGGCTCGTCCAGTTGCACCCATTCGGCACCGGCCGCCCGCAGGTCGGCGAGGACCTCGGCGTATACGGGCAGCAGCCGGTCCAGGAGCGTGAGCGGGTCGAAGCCGGCGGGCACGCCCGGCGCGGGCTTGGCCAGCAGCAGATACGTGATCGGCCCGACCAGGACCGGGCGCGGCGTGTGGCCGAGGGCGAGCGCCTCCGTGAACTCCCCCACCTGCTTGGTGGAGTCGGCCGCGAAGACCGTGTCCGGGCCGAGCTCCGGGACCAGGTAGTGGTAGTTGGTGTCGAACCACTTCGTCATCTCCAGCGGCGCGACGTCCTGCGTGCCGCGGGCCATGGCGAAGTAGCCGTCCAGTGCGTCGGCGGCCACGGCGGCGCGGTGCCGCGCGGGGATGGCGCCGACCATGACGGTGGTGTCGAGCACATGGTCGTAATACGAGAAGTCGCCGGTCGGGACCTCGTGGAGGCCGGCGTCGGCCAACTGCCGCCAGTTGCCGGCGCGCAGCCCGGCCGCGGTGGTCCGGAGCGAATCCGCGCTGACGCGGCCCTTCCAGTAGCCCTCGATCGCCTTCTTCAGTTCCCGGTTACGGCCCTGGCGGGGGTAGCCGTACACGGTGGCCCGTGCTGCCGCGGCTGCGGTCCTGGTGGTCACGGAGATCTCCTTCGCGAGATGTATCCCTGAGATCCCGGTGCCGGGACGAGAACGCGAAGGGTGCCGGCCGGGCGGAAGCGATCCGCGCGCAATGCCGCGCGGCCGTCCGCCTGTCCGTACGCCGACCCGCCCTCGAGGTCACCGGGATATCCGCGCACGGGGGTCCGTGCGCGGACAGCGGGCAGGTCTTCGGACTCGCGGGCACCAGCCCTTGCCAGGGCCGTCCTACTGGCCGTCGCTTCCCGGACCCACTGCTTCGGGCCCAGTGCTTGATGACGGCGGTCGTTCCCACTCACCGCTGCGGGGCAGTCCCGGATTCCCACCGGGTTCCCTCTTACGACGCGTCCCGCCTGGCGGACGGGGCGAACCAGCTGCGGCAACCACCTTACGCGCAGGGGCTCCACCCGCCGCGACCACATTGCGGAACGGGATGGCGACGAGCAGCGCGAGCAGGACGAGGAGTCCGCTCGCCCAGAACGGTCCGAGGTCACCGGCCGCGGTGCTGAGCGTGGTCGCGGCGATGAGCGGGCCGACGACGGCGCCGGTGTTGAGCGCGGCGGTCGCGTAGGCGCCGGCGATGGTGGGGGCGCCCGCGGCCTCGTAAAGGACGCGGGTGATCAGCGTGCTGCCCAGCGCGAAGGACAGGGCGCCCTGGACGAGCAAGAGGATCAGCAGCGCGGCCGGGTGGTCCGCCAGCACGGCGAGCGCCGGCCATCCGAGAAGCAGCAGCGGGCCGCCGGCGGCGAGGATCCGGCCGGGGTGCCGGTCGGACCAGCGGCCGGCGGCGGTGACCCCGGCGAAGGAGCCGATGCCGAAGGTCACCAGGGCGACGGAGACCCACAGTTCGTCGAGACCGGCCGTGTCGGTCACGACCGGTGCGAGGTAGGTGAAGCCGGCGAAGGTGGCCGCGTTCACCAGCGCGCCGAGCAGCATCACCAGCTGCAGGCGGGGGCGTTGGAGCTGGGCGAGCTCCGCCCGCAGGCCCGGCCCGGCGGCGGCGCTCTGCTCCGCCCGGCGCGCCGGGATGCCGGTGAGGACGCCGAGGGCGGCGGGCAGGCAGAGCGCGGCGACCGCCCAGAAGGTGGCGCGCCAGCCGAGCAGGGTGCCGAGCAGCGAGCCGCCGGGCACGCCGGCGATGGTGGCCAGCGTGGTGCCCGAGAGCAGGACGGCGAGGGCCCGGCCCTTCTTGTCGGACGGGACGAGCGTGGCGGCGGTCGTCAGCGCTACGGCGAGGAAGCCGGCGTTCGCGAGGGCGGCGAGCACGCGGGTCGCGAACAGGACCGTAAAGCTGGAGGTGGCGGCGCCCACGGCGTGGGCGGCCGCGAAGACCAGCAGAAACCCGAGCAGGCTCGCGCGCCCGGGCCACCCGCGGGCCAGGGCCGCCATGAGCGGGGCGCCGACGACCATGCCGACCGCGAAGGCCGGGGTGAGCAGGCCGGCGGTCGCGACGGTGACGTCCACGTCCGCGGCGATGGCCGGCAGCAGGCCGGCGAGCATGAATTCCGAGGTGCCCATGGCGAAGACCGCCAGGGCAAGCAGATACAGCGGGAAAGGCATCGAGTGGCTCCGAGGTGAGGAGAAGCACGAGAGGGACATCTCGTCACCGCGGCCAGCACCCCGGGGGTGCGCGCGTCCGGCCGCGAAGCGCGGCGGACGGCGGGGCTACGAACTCAGAGGTTCAGGGGGCTGACGGCGTGACCGAAAGCCCCCACCTTGTCTGACTCAGGACTCGACATGCGGCGCACGCTACCTGACGGGTGCCGGGCGAAGCACGTCGGTTTCCGGGGGCGACTTCGGCGGACCTGCGCCGGGCGCCGCCCGACCGTACCGTGACTCACATGCGCGACAAACCTCTTATATGGGCACGAGGGCCGCGTCGCGGCGCCACCGCCCTGCTCGCCTCCGTCGCGGCCCTGGCGCTCGTCCAGCCGGTGGTGCTCCCCACCACCGTCGCCGCCGATACGTCCCACGGCGAGCTCGCTCCGTATTACGGCCAGAAGATCTCCTGGAAGAACTGTGCCGCGCAGCAGTCCAAGGAGCTCAGGGAGGCCGGCTTCACTCCACCGGCCTACGCGAAGCGGCTGCAGTGCGGCTCCGTCAAGGCGCCCAGGATCTACGCCTCCCCCGGCCGCGGCGACGTCGAGATCCACATGGTCCGCCTCCCCAAGACCGGCGACGGCGAGCGCCCCGGCTCGCTGGTGCTGAACTTCGGCGGCCCCGGCGAGTCCGGCATGGAGGGGCTGCGCGAGATGGGCGCTAAGTTCGCCACCCTCAATCAGCGCTACGACCTGGTGGCCCACGACCCGCGCGGCGTCGGCGCCAGCGCGCCGGTCGAGTGCGCGCAGCCCGACGAGGCCGACCTGGAGGGGTTCGAGGAGACGGACCGGACCCCGGACAACCCCACCGAGGCCGAGGTCCTGGCCGCCGTCAACGGCACCCTCAACGAGGCGTGCCGCCGCTCCGCGGGCCGCCTTCTCCCCTGGGTCGGCACCGTCGCCTCCACCCGCGACCTGGACGTGCTGCGTGCCGCGCTGGGCGACAAGAAGCTGAATTACCTGGGCTTCTCGTACGGGACCTTCCTGGGCGCCAACTACCTGCACAAGTTCCCCGGCAACGCGGGGCGCGTGGTCCTGGACGGCGTCGAGAACCCCACCCAGACCCCGCGCGAGGAGCTGGAGAGCCAGGCCAAGGCGTTCGACCACGCCATGGACGACTTCCTCGCCGACTGCGCACAGCGTGGGGCGCGGCAGTGCCCGCTCGGCACCGACCCGAAGGAGGCGAAGGAGGGCCTGGAGGCGCTCTTCACCGCCCTCGACGGCAAGACGCTGCCGACGGACGCCGGCGGCCTGGACCAGGACGTCTTCGTCAACGCCATGAAGAACGCCATGTACAGCAAGGGCGACGGCTGGCCGGCCCTGCGCCGGGCGTTCGGCGCGCTGCTCGACGACGATGACGGCGCCCCGCTGGCGGCGCTCGGCGGCGCCACCCCCGGCAATGGGCTGCGCACCGCGGACGGCGGGGCCGGTGAGCAGGCCGCCGACAACAGCGACGACGCCTTCCGCGCCATCAACTGCCGCGACACCAGCAAGCGTTACGGCCCCAAGGACTACACCGCGGCCCTCGCCGACTTCACCAAGGCCTCCCCCCTCTTCGGCAAGCTCGTCGCCAACGAGCTGCTGCAGTGCACCGACTGGCCGGTCGCCGGCGACAACGACCCGCACCGGGTGGACGCCGAGGGAGCCCCGAAGGCCCTCCTGGTCGCCACGGTGAACGACCCGGCCACCCCGTATCCCGGCGGCGTGGCCCTGGCCAAGGCGCTGGGCAATGACTCGGTCGAGCTGACCTACACCGGCGACGGCCACGGCGCGTACGTGACGAACAGCCGCTGCGTGCACAGCAAGGTCGAGGACTTCCTCTTCGACGGGAAGCTGCCGAAGGCAGGAACCAAGTGCAACTGACGTTCTGGTAGTCAGGCGTTGGGGTCGAAGGGAATGCCCGCGGGCTTCGCGGCGGCGAGATGGGCGGCGAAGCTCGCGTCCTTCAGGCCGAAGTGCGCGCTGCCGAAGTCGTGCGCGCTCAGCTTCTCCCGGAGGCCGGCCGGGTAGCCGTTCCAGCCGATCAGGCTCGGGAACTGCCAGGTGCCGGCGTGGTTCTCCGGCGGCTCGTCATTGGCGTTCGCCGGCCGGAAGGCATGGGTGCCGATGCCGTCCTTGTGATAGACGACCTTCGGGTGGGTGCCGTCCCAGCGGATCTGGTCGCGGGCATAGATGTCGAAGTCGCCGTGCGCCGAGGTGGCCACGTACTCCGCGGCGCCGCCGTCCTTGACCCAGACGACCGCGTGCTCCCAGTCGTGCTTGTGACCGCCGAGGCCGCTGCCGAACACCGCCTGGTCCTTCTCGAAGTACAGGCCGTAGAGGATGGCGCACCAGCCGTTGTTGCACTTGCTGCGCGCGTAGCCGTTGGTGTTGGCCAGGTCCGCCGCGTCGTGGCACTGGCCGTTGAGCGCGCCGCCTGGGTCGAGGCCCGGGTTGACGGTGCCGTCCGGGCCGATGGCCGGCGTCGGATAGCAGCCGTCGGTGTCGTAGTCGTAGGCCGGCTGGTAGGTCTGCTCGGTGCCGTCGGCATTGCCGGGCAGGGCCGGTGGCGGGGCGGCGAAGGCCGGTCCGGCGAAGACCATGACCATGGCGAGGGCGCCACCGATGACGGAGGTGCTGCGGACGAGCCTCTTTGTCTTCACCTCACGAGGATGCTGTCATGCGCACGCCACCCACAAGAGGGAGCGTTTGCACAGGAGATGAACCGTGAGGGCCGCTCCCCCGTCGGCGGCCCCCACGGTAGTCGAGCGGCTAGCGGCTCTCCGTAACGCTGATCTTGCGCCAGCTGCCGGTGCCCGCCTGGTCGCGGACGCCGATCGCGCCGCTGGTGAAGGAGCAGTCCGTGTGCGCGAAGGCGACCGGGGCGGAGTCCGCGGCGCGGCCGGTGACCTTGATGTCGCAGCCGTCGACGTCCACCGTGAGGCGGTACCACTTCCCGGTCTTCAGGCCGCCGGGGATGGCTGCCTGTTCCAGCTGCTGCCAGCCGCCGTCCTGCTTGCCGAGCACGATGTTCTTCGACGTGACGCCGACGTAGTAGCCCTTGTGCGCGTCGGTCCCCTTGCGCGGGTCGGAGGCCCGCACCAGGAATCCGGCCTGGTCACCGCTGTCGATACGGACCTCGCCGTCGAGGCGGTAGTCGGTCCAGCCGGTGGAGCCGGCCACGGACTTGTTGCCGCCGCTGCCGCCGCAGGTCTCGGAAAGGACGCCGCCCGCGGTCTTCCAGCAGCCGCCGTAGTCGATCCAGCCGGCGGTCCCGTCCTGGAAGGTGCTCGTGTACGGCAGCACGCCGCTGTTCGCCGCGCCCGTGCCGACCATGCAGTCGGTCGGCCCGCCGGTGGCCGTGGGCGTGGTGAGGCGGACGGACCTGCCGGTGTCGTCCAGCAGCATGTGCGGGCTGTAGCTGGTCTTGCAGTTCGGGTCGGGCCCCTCGACCGGCTGGAACGGTGCCGGCGCCCAGGACCAGGGTCCCGATGCGTCCGGATCCTTGGCGAAGACCGCCTGCCGGTCCTCGGGCGTGAACTCATTGGTGCCGGCGTAGCGGGTGCGCATGCCCATCATCAGCAGCCGGCCGTTCTCGCCGCCGGCCGGGCTCCAGACGAGGTAAGGGCTGCTGCCCAGATACCGGCCGTCGGAGCTGACGGCCATCTCGCCGAGGTCGGAAGGCCCGCTGCCCCAGGTCATGCCGCCGTCCGTCGAAGTCTTCGTGTAGGCCTCGCAGTTACGGCCCGCGCCGCAGATCTCGTACGCGAGGACCATCCGCCCGTCCGGCAGCGTGGCGGTGGTCGGCATCCCCGGCCGGTCCGTGGCGGAGTCGCTCTGCACATCCACGACCAGCCCCGGCTCGAAGTTCTTCGAGCCGTCGGGGTTGGCGCTCCAGGTTTCTCCTCCGTCCTCGGAGACGATGTGGGCGATGACCTGGGCATGCTCCGGCTGCTTGCGCTCGTCCGCGAAGAACATGGCCAGCCGCCCCGCACCGTCCACGGTCAGGAAGGGCTCCCAGATTCCCGTACCGCCGTGCGGTGCACCGTCCGTGCCGCCGCCGGTCTGCACGACCGACTGGAAGTCCCAGCTGGCGCCGTGGTCGGCGCTCCGCCACAGCACGAAGTCCGAGCGGGTGTTGGCGCCGGGCTCGATGTTGGCGGCCATCAGCAGCGTGCCCGCGGGATACTTGCCCATCTTCTGCGGGAGCTCGAAGAGGAACGGCTGCCACATCCGGTCCGAGGGGTGGTGTTCACCGGTGAGCGGGTCGCGCAGCTCGGTGAGTGTGCGCCAGGTCTCGCCGTCGTCCTTCGACGTGCGGAGCACGAACTCGGACGGGCTGCCGTCGACGGACGCGTGCTCGAAGGTCCCGATCAGAGTGCCGTTGGCCGAGCCGCTGTGCTCGAGGCGGATGACGCGTGCGGAGCCGACGAACTCGTTCTGCGACTGCCGCGTGTACATACTCTCGCCCGGACTGTTCGCCGTGGCGCCCAGCGGCTGGACGGCGCCGGCGACGAGCGCCAGCAGCAAGGCGGTGAGGAGGCCGGTCAGCCACCGCACCCTTCCGTGAGCGTTCCGTCGCTGACTCAATGCGTTTCCTTCCTGCGGGTGAGGATTGCGCGCAGCTCGGTCATGGGGATCTTGGGTTCGCGGTCCGCCGTGAGCAGGCCGTTGATCTCCTGCTCGGTGTCGGTGAACTGCGTGTAGCAGAAGCCGGCGAGCCCGGAGTCGACGGCGGCGCCCACCAGGGCGGTCAGCCGGTCGGCGAATTCCTGCTCGCCGGCCACCGTGTCGTAGCCGAACCACTCGGCGCCGTCGGCCGGTTCGAAGGTCGCGCCGCCGAATTCGCTCAGCACGACGGGCTGCCCCTCATGCCGTACGCCATCGAGCAGCAGCCGCTTCGCGCCGGGCCACGGCTCGGGGAGCTCGCCGCGCCGCAGCGCGGTGTCGCCGTAGCGCTCGCGCAGCACCGATGCGTGCTGGGTGTAGTCGTGGACGCCCCAGATGTCGGCGGCGGAGATCTCCCAGCCGTCGTTGGAGACGGCGGGGCGGGAGGGGTCCAGGGCCTTCGTCAGGTGGTACAGGCCGTCGATGAAGTGGCGCTGTTCGGGGACGAGCGCCGGATTCGGTACGGACCAGGACTCGTTGACCGGCACCCAGGCGACGATCGACGGGTGGCTGATGTCGCGGGAGAGCGCCTCGGTCCATTCGGCGGTGACCCGCTCGACGGTCTCGGTGCCGAAGGCGTACGCGGACGGCATCTCCTCCCACAGCATCAGGCCGAGCCGGTCGGCCCAGTACAGGAACCGCGGGTCCTCGATCTTCTGGTGGATGCGCAGCCCGTTGAGGCCCATCTCCTTGGCCAGCTCGGCGTCGCGGCGCAGCTCGTCGGCGGAGGCGGAGAGGTGCGAGGCGGGCCAGTAGGCCTGCTGGAGCGCGAAGCGGAGGAAGTACGGCTTGTGGTTGAGGAGGAAGACTCCCTTCTCCCAGCCGATGTCGCGCAGGCCGAGGTAGGACGCGACGCGGTCGACCGGGGTGTCGTCGGTCGCGTCGGTGAGCTCGACCGTGGCGTCGACGAGGTTCGGGTGCTCCGGGCTCCACAGGAGCTCGTCGAGCGCCTGCCCGTGCCGCAGCGCGGGCACCGCGATGTCGAACACCGACTCCCGCCCGTCGGTGAGCGTCCGCTGCTCGGCGAGCACCCGGTCGCCGAGGGTCAGGCGGACCGTCGCGCGCAGCGGTCGCCGCGGCCACCGGCTCAGGCGCAGCCGGCAGCGCACGCGGGCCTGGGCGACGTCGGGCGTGAAGTGCAGGACGGAGATGTGGTCTTCGGGTACGTCCTCCAGCCAGACCGGCTGCCAGATGCCGGAGGTGCGGTGGTACCAGATCACGTGCGGGTCGCGCCGCCAGTCCTGCTTGCCGCGCGGCTGCGCGGCGTCGAGCGGCTGGTCCTCGGCCCGTACGACCAGGACCTGCTCGCCGTCGCGGTCGATGGCGTCGGTGAGGTCGCAGGTGAAGCCGGTGTGGCCGCCTTCGTGCCGGCCGACCAGGCGGCCGTTGAGCCACACCTCGGCCCGGTAGTCGACCGCACCGAAGTGCAGCAGCAGGCGGCGGCCTGCCGACGGGTTAGGCGTCTCGATGGTGCGCCGGTACCAGAGCACCGGGTGGAAGGCGGTGTCCTGGACGCCGGACGCCTTGGACTCGGGCGGGTACGGCACCGTGATGGTGCCGGTGAAGGGCTCCGTGACCTCCGGATCCATCCAGCGCCCTGACCGGCCGACGTCCGCGTCGTCGTGCGCGAACTCCCACGGGCCGCTCAGATCACGGAAGTCCGGGTCGCGGATGAGCTGCGGCCGCGGGTGGCCGGCGGCGTCCAGGTGGGTGTGGTGCATGCGAGAGCTCCGGGAGTGGTGGGTACGGGCAGAGCGCGCCGGTCGCGTGACTCACTGGCCGCCGGCGCGCCGCTGGTCCGACGTCACCGAGCACGCCGTTCCAACGTTGTAATCGCGCCGACAGCCCGGACAGTACCGACCGTGGCGGCCGCTGCACAAGGGCCGCTCCCGGCTCGCGATCAGGGAGTCGTGACCGGCCGGCACAATTCGGCGCGGCCACCGGGCGCTCCATCGTGCCGAACACCTGCTGGGCCAGGCGGTCGAACTCGCGGAAGGGGTCGGTTCGCAGCCGCCGCTCGGAGGTATTTGCATTCCCGGTGCTAGTATCCGGCCGTGGCACGCGACCGAGCAGCGAGACCGAGTACGAAGCCCGCGAACCCCGCCGCCGAGCCGGCCGACGGGCGGGCAGCCCGCTCGCACCGGACCCGGCTGGCCATCATCGACGCGATGCGGGCGCTGCACGCCGAAGGCGAGTTGCGGCCGACCGCGCGGGCCATCGCGCAGCGCGCCGAGGTGTCGCTGCGCACGGTGTGGCAGCACTTCGCCGACCTGGAGACGCTGCTCGCCCACGCGGGCGAGCGGGACCATCAGGTGCTGCTGTCGCTGACCAGGCCGATCTCCCCCGAACAGCCCCTGGAGGCCCGTATCGAGGCCTTCGCCCGGCACCGGGCCCGGCTGCTGGAGAAGATGACGCCCAGCTGGCGGGCGGCCCGGCTGGAGGAGCCGTTCTCCAAGGAGCTGCAGCGCATCAAGGCGCGCACCTTCGCGCTCGCCCGGGACCAGGTGGCGACGGTGTTCGGCCCGGAACTCGACCGGCTGGACGAGCCGGAGCGGACGCGGCTGCTGGACTGCCTGGTGGCCGCCGGGTCCTGGGAGCACTGGGACGCGCTGCGTACCGGCCTGAAGCTCTCCCGCCCCGCGGCGCGGGAAGTGCTGGTGACCTCGGTGACCGCACTGCTCGCCCGGACCGGCGCGGACGTCGGCTAGCCGTCCGCGCCGAGCTCACCACCGCGCCCGCCAGACGCCGCCGCTACCGGCGGTGGCGGCCAGCCGGCCCCGCGCGCCGGGCTCGAAGTGGCCGAAGTCCAGCACGTACAGCTGCCCGTCAGGGCCGAAGGCGACGTCGATGGGGCGCTTGAGCGCGGGGGTGGGCAGGACGGTGTGACTCCAGTCGTCGGGGTCGACGACGGCGAGGGCGCGGCCGGAGCGCGGGCCGGAGGGGGCGGTGAGCGGAATCTCGTCGCCGAAGAGGGCCACCACGATGGACCCGTCCGGGGCCAGCGTCATCTTCACCGCGGCGGAGTGCGGCGCGAAGGCGAGCAAGGGGGCTTCGGGGGGCGGGAGTTCGTGGTGGTTGGCCAGGACGAACTCCGGCGGTGGGCTGCCCTCCGGCCGGTAGCGCGGGTCGGTGACCGGCACCCCGCCGATGAAGTCCGGCCAGCCGTACCAGGCGCCCGCGCGCACCTCGTACAGCAGCTCCGGCGCCCCGCCCACCGGGCGGCTGCCGCGGTCGTTGGCGCCCTGGTCGGTGACCAGCAGCCGGCCGTCGGGCAGGAACAGCAGCCCGTACGCATTGCGCAGCCCCCACGCGACGAGCCGGAGGTCGCTGCCGTCCGGCGCACAACTCATCACCGCAGCGGTGCACGGCAGCGCGGCCGGGATCCGGGTCCCGGCCGGGTGCACGCTGCCGAACGGCGCGAACGGCCCGGTGACCGCCCGGTCGCCGCCTTCGCGCGGGTCGTCGGTCTCTACGGCGACCGCGCGCAGTTCGATGTCGCGCCCGGGGATGTCGAGCGGATGCGGCAGCCGCTTCAGCCAGCCGATGTCGAGCGCGTCCAGGCCGATGACACCCGTGTTGGTGGCGGCTCCCTGGCTGAAGTACAGCCGGCCGTCAGGGCCGAAGGCGGTCATGTTGGTCTGGTAGTTGCCGCCACCGGGCAGCTGGTCTAGCACCGGCTCCGGAGTGCCGCCGTCGAGCGGGAGGCGCAGGATCCGGCCGGGATTGCCGCCCTCGGATACGTACAGGGCACCGTCGTACACGGTGACTCCGTTGACCGGCGCCCGCAGCCCCTCGGCGATGAGCTCGCGGCGGCCGTCACGTAGCCGCCAGATGCCGCCGCCCGGCGTCGCCCCGCCGAACGGCAGCCCGGACTCGGCCACGTAGAGCCGGCCCCGGTCGTCGAAGGCGAGAGACGTGGGGAAGCCGAAGCCCTTCTCGTACGGCTCGAGGGTCGGCGGGGTGGTGCGCATGGGCGACTCCTTGCGTCACACGGAAAGGTGCGGTCAGTACAGGCCGAACGAGCGCAGCCCGCCGGGCGCGGTGGCGCCCCAGGTCCAGCCGTAGCCGACGTAGATCCGGCCGCCGGAGATCGTCGGCCCGCCGGCCGCGCCCTTCTCGATCACCGTGGCGCCGTCCGGGGTGCCGATGTACTTCGCGAGCAGCGTGCGGCCGGTCGCGGCGCTGTGGGCGCGCAGGATTCCGTCCCACGTGGTGAAGTACAGAACGCCGTTGGCCACCGCGACACCGCCGAAGCCGCCATCCGGCAGGTCCTGCTGCCACTTGATCCGCCCGTCGGCCGCGTTGACCGCGAACAGCTTCGCCGCGGTGGGGCGGGCATCGGCGCGACTGGTCGCCGTCATCTCGGTGTTGCCGACCGCATAGATCGTGCCGTCCGCGTACGCCGTGGTGTGCTCGATGCCGCCCAGCGTCGTGCCCTTGACCAGCTCCTTCGACCACACCAGCTTGCCGGTCCGGGCGTCGAAGACCTTATACGTGCCGCCCTTGTCGCCGCAGCCGACCAGCCGCTTGCCGCCGACGGTGAACAGGTTCGGGGCGGCGCCGAGGTCGGCGTCCTTGCCCTCCGGGTGCTCGGCGCCGAAGACGTCGCCCGCCGTGTACTGGTGGTACCAGGCGATCTTCCCGGTCCGGTAGTCGAGCGCGACCAGCGAGTCCGACATCGGAGCGGTGGTGTCGGTGTACGACTGCCCGGTGCCGATGTAGGCAAGGCCCAGTTCGGTGTCGACGGCGGCCGTGGACCACACCGACACCCCGTCGCACTTCCCGGTGCACACCGGCGTACGCCACTTCACGGCGCCGGTCTTCGCGTCCAGCCCGACGACGCTGCCCTGGAAGGGCGGATCGGCCGGGCTGAAGACCTGGAACGAGGCGCTGCCGATGATCAGCGTGTCGCCCGCGACGACGGGCGAGGACCAGATCAGATCATTGGGCGCGGCCTCGATGTCCGTACCCCACTTCTTCGCCCCGGTCGCGCGGTCGACGGCGAAGACATTGCCGCCGTACCCGGCGGTGTAGACGGTGTTCCCCGAGACGGTGGGCGAGCCGGGCAGCTGGGCCGGCAGCAGCTTCGTCTGCCAGACCTGGGCGCCGCTCTTGGCGTTGCGGGCGGCCAGGTTCCCGGCGAAGTCCGAGTTGTAGACCACCCCGTCGGCTACGGCCGGGGTGGACGTCACGGCCGCGCCCGGCGCGTTCCACTGCTCGCGTACGCCGCCCACATTGGTCGGCCCGAGGACCAGCTCGGAGGCATGCCGGGTGTTGGCCGGGTCGTGCCCGAACGACGGCCAGTCGGCCCCCGGATAGGCACTGCGCGCATCCGGCAGCGGCGCGGCATCCGACCCGCTCAGCGTCGTCGCGGCGAGCACGAGCCCGCCGGCGACGGCTGCCAGGACGGTCCTCGGTTTCCTCGTCTTCATGTGCAGGCCCATGGGGTCTTCCCTGCCTTCCTGGGGAGGGGGCGGCTCAGGCCGTGCAAGTTCCAGCACTGGGAGTGCAGGAAGTCGAAGCGGAACGCGAGTATGCTCTTATCGCACTCAGGATGCAATATCTTGCCGCCTGCCGAGCACCACCACCCAGACGAGCAGGAGGGGCAGGGAGAGATACGCGGCAGGCGCCAGGGCGGTGGACAGGAGCAGATAGCCGATGCCGGAGAGGGTTATCGCGGCGGCGAGCGTCCAGCCCACGACCACTTCCCAGCGGCGCAGCAGCTGTCTCCCCCGGGCGGCGAGGCAGGCGGCCACGGCGAGCGCGGCGAGGGCGAACATCTTGAGACCGTCCACGCGCTGGACGGTCTCCCAGAGCGCGGCCGTGGTGCCCGGTGCGGCGGAGTCGGCACCGGAGATGGCGATCAGTTCGAGGACGAGCTGCACGGCGGCGAGGGCGGCCGCGGCCAGGCCGGACCAGCCGGCGATACGGGCGGTGCGGTTGCCGGCGCGGCGGGCCCGGCCGAGCAGGCCGGCGGCGACGACGGCGAGACCGGCGGGGGCCAATCCGTGGACGAGGACGGCTTGAGCGATGGCCTGGGCGGAGTGGTCCGCGTAGGCGGTGGCGATCTCGGTGTGCGAGTCGCCGAGTTCAGGGGTGGCGCCCCAGGCGATGGCGATTCCGGCGAGCCAGCCGGCGGCGTGGGTGTAGCCGGCGACGCGGGGAGTGGCGGCGGTGGCGTTCATACGGGTTCTCCTTGAAGTCGGGCGGTGCGGTGCGTGGTCAGCGGCGGCGGAGCGTCCGGGTGATGGCGATGCGGGTGAGCCAGCCGAGGCCGGCGGTGAACAGCGGGGGCCAGACGACCGGGGTGACCGTGTAGAGGACGAGCACGGCGAGCGGGAGCGAGGCGAGGTGCGCCCAGCGGTGGCGGCGGAAGAGGTCCGGCACGGCGAAGAAGGCGATGGCCGCGGCGGTGGTCGGCAGCCCGTACTTCTGGGCCTCGAAAATGGCGAATGCGGCGAGGAAGAGGGTGAGTGCGCCCCAGGCGATGCGGCGGGTCCAGGTCAGGACGGCGAGGGCGGGGGCGGTGGTGTGGTTCATGGCGGTCATGGCGGTCATGGCGGTCTCCTCGGATCTGCGGCTAACAGCGTTAGCCTGTCGTGAGACCAATATGAGGCTAACGCCGTTAGCCGTCAATCCCCGTGGGGTAGCGAATCCTTGTCAGCGGCCGGCCGGGAACCGAGCCAACTCCCAGTCCAGCTCCCACAGTCGGGGCGCGACACCGCGGGCCGAGGTCAGCAGGCGGTGGCCGTGGGCGGTCGGCACGGCGGCCTCGACCCAGCTGGTCAGGCCCTCGATGATGCGCACGCTCCGGCCCGTGACCACGTCCCACACCACCGCCGTCTCGTCACGGCCGCCGGTGACCGCGAAGCGGCCGTCCGGAGTGAAGCGGACCGTCACCGGGTCGTGGCCGTGGCGGTCGGTGTCGTAGCGGAATTGGCGGATCTGGGTGCCGCTCGCCACGTCCCAGAGGCGGATCACCGCCTCGCCGGTGCTGCCCGCGGTGAGCAGCAGCCGCTCGTCCGGGCTCAGGCACAGCGCCGCCACGCTGAAGAGGTGGGCCTTGATGCGGTGCAGCAGGCGGCCGGTGGCCAGGTCGGTGAGGCGTACGTAGCCGTCCAGGCCCGCGGCGGTCGCGGCCAGGCGGCCGCCCGCCTGGGCCCAGACTGTGGCGGCGATGCCGCTCGGCTGCCCCTGGAGGCGGTCGTCCCCCGGCTCCTCGGTCGCCGACCAGCGCAGCTCCCCCGTGGTCAGGTCCCGCAGGTGTACGGAGTCGTCGCCGGAGCCGATCATCGCGAGCGTCTCGTCGCCGGCGAAGCAGGCGGTACGGGAGTGGTGGTCGGTGCCGTCCAGTACCCGAAGGCAGGCGCCGGTGCCGGTGTCCCACAGCCGCACCTCGCCGCGCGACGCGGTCAGCAACCGGCGGCCGTCGGCGCTGAGGGAGACCTGGCGAACGGGGTGGGACTTGTTCCGCTCTGGGTCCGGGTGCGGGCGCTCCGGGAGCCGCATCTCGCGCAGCAGGGTGCCCACTTCCGCGTCCCAGATCTTGATCTCGCCGAGGTAGCCGCCGGTGGCGGCCACCCGGCCGTCCCCGGTCACGTCTACCGACATCACCCCGGTTTCGCCGAGCGTCCGGCCCGGCCACGCCGCGCGCAAGCCGGTGCGGCGCAGCACCGCCGCCAGCCGCCGCCAGGCGGCGAGCACCTCCGGCTCGCGCTCGTAGCCGGGCGTGGCGCGGACCGCGGCCAGCAGCCGCACGGCCTCGCGGTGCCGTCCTGCCACCCGCTCCGCCTCGGCCTCGGCCAGGCGGTCGGTCACCCGCGTTGCCAGCCGGGCCAGTTCGGGCTGCGCGCGGGGGCGGCCGAGGGCGGGCGGCGCGGCGTAGGCGGAGGGCAGCTGCCAGCGGTGCAGCGCGCTGTTGCGGCCCGCGGACATGGCCGTACGGGCGTCGCCGGCGAGCCGGACGTCGGCCACCGGCAGCGACTCGAGGAGGCCGAGCGGCGCCGGCGGACCCGTGCTGCCGGGCTTGTAGAAGGTGCGCAGGCACTGGCCGGTGTCCAGGTCCCACAGCCGGACGGACTGGTCGGACGCGCCGGACAGCAGCCGCCGGGCGTCCGCGTCGAACGACAGCGCCGCGACACCGTACTTGTGCCCGCTGAGGGTGCGCACGGGTCGGCCGGCCGGCAGGTCCCAGACGTGAATCGGGCCGTGGTTGGTGCCGATCGCGGCGAGCCGTCCGTCGCGGCTCAGCCGCAGCGCCGTCGGCTGGTGCTGCTCGGGCAGCACGGTGAGGTGGGTCCGGTCTCCCCCGGCCGGATCCAGGACGGCGAGCTGCCGGGTGAGCGCCAGCACCAGCCGCGTACCGTCCGGGCCGAACTCGGCCGCCGCGCCCTGCTCTTCCTCGGCGAGCACGGCGCGGGCCCCGGTGCGCAGATCGAACAGCACCGCGACGCCGTCGCGCACCCACAGCAGCCGCCCGCCATCGGGGGCGAGTCGGATCGCGGCGCGGGAGAGCGTGTCCCAGTCGCCGCCGGTGCCGTACGGGGCGTCGAGCGTGTGCAGGCAGGCGCGGGAGTCGAGGTCCCACACCCGCAGCGTGCCGTCCTCGCCCGCCGAGGCCGCGAGCCGGGCGTCGGCGGTGACGTCCACGGCGCGCACCCGGGACCGGTGGCCGTCGAGGGCGCGCAGCAGCTTCCCGGTGGCCGGATCCCACAGCGATACGGTCCCGTTGGCCTTGCCCAGGACCACACCCCGGCCCCCGGTCGCGAACCGGGCCGTGCCGTCGGCGGGCAGCAGGCTCGGGACGTAGGCCGCCTCGACCTCGACGCCGCGCGCGTCCACGACCCGGCCGGAGTCGAGCGCGCGCACCACCTCCCGCACCTCCGGCTCGTCGCGCGGCAGCTGCTCCAGCAGGCCGCGGGCGGCATCGAGGTCACCGCGCTCCAGATGCACCTGGGCGAGCAGCAGCCGCGCCCGCCACGAGTCCCCCACGGCCGTACGGACCGACTCCAGTTCGGTCACCAGGCCGACGTCGGAGACCTCACCGCGGCGCCAGCGCAGCAGCCCGGCGTTGTACGTGGCCCGCGGATGCTGCGGGTCGGCGGCGAGCGCGGCCGCGAAGGAGCGGGTGGCGCCGTCGGGGTCGCCGAGGTCGAGCAGGGAGAGGGCGTGGTTGTTGTGGCCGTCGGCGCGCAGGTCGGTCAGGCGGGGTTCGGGGCGCGGATACGGGCGGCCGAACAACTGGGCATACACCGCGGCGAGTTCGCCGGCGACGGCGGTCATGGAGGCCGGGCGGTCGGCGGCGTCCGGGCGCAGGCAGCGCGCGAGGAGGCGGGCCAGCAGCGGCGGCAGGACCGGCAGGCCGTCCTCCTCGGGGCCCTCGTACGCCTCCAGCACCGCGCCCGCGGCCGGACCGGCCGGCCACAGCACGCCGCCGGTGAACATCTCCAGCACCGTCACCGCGAAGCTGTACACGTCACTGCACCGCCCGACGCTGCCGCCGGCCGCCTGCTCCGGCGAGGCGTACGGCGGGGTCATGCCGCCGCCGGCGGCAAGGCCGAAGTCGGTGAGCTTCGCGGTGCCGCCGTCGCCGAGGAGGATGTTCGCGGGCTTGACGTCCAGATGCGGCACCCCGGCAGCGTGCGCGTGCTCCAGTCCCCACGCGGTCTGCACCGCGATGTCGAGGATGCGCGCGAGCGCCTCGTCCGGCTCGCCCTCGTACAACCGCCGCCCGGCGATCCGCTCCGCGAGACTGCCCCCGGGCACGTACTCGGCGAAGAGCCGAGGCACACCGCCGAGGGTGCGCACGTAGTGGCAGGCGCAGACGTGCGGATGCGGTCCGAGCGACACCCACGTCTGCGCCTCGGCGGCGAAGCGGTCTCGCGCCACCGGGGCCGACAGCGGGCTCTTGACGGCGAGTTCGGTGCGCCAGCCGAGGTGCCGGACGCGATGCACCACGCCCATGCCGCCGCGGCCGAGCACGCCGAGCACCTCGTACTTGCCGTCGATCACGGCGCCGGTCCGCCACTCGCCCCCGCCGGTCGCGGTGTCCGGTGCGAACCCGGCAGGCCGCGTCACCTGCCCGTCGCTCACCGCCCCGCCCGCTCCAGCGCCCGGCGCAGCTCCCCCGCACTCTGGAAGCCGATCTCCGGCCGCTCCACCAGCGCCCGGTCGATGACCTCGGCCAGCTCCCCGGGAATGCCCGAATCCCGCCGCCGGATCGGGATCGCCGGCTCCTGCAGCACCACGTGCCACGGGTCCTTCCCGCGCGGGAACTCACGCGGCAGCGCCCCGGTCAGCATGTGATACAGGCAGGCCGCCAGCGCCCATACGTCCACAGCCGGCGCCGCCTTGCGGAAGTTGATCACCTGCTGCCGCGGCATGAACGTCGGCTTGCCCGCGGTCGCCCCGGTCCGCGTCAGTCCGCTCAGCCCCGCCTGGTCGAAGGCCTTCCCGATCCCGAAGTCCGCGATCTTCGCGGTGAGGGACCCGTCGCCCTCCTCGTGCAGCAGGATGTTGGACGGGCTCAGGTCGCGGTGCACCACCCCCTGCTCATGGGCGTGCTCCAGGCCCTTGAGCGCCTGCACCGCGATCCGCACCGCCTCCCCCGCCGGCAGCCGCCCGCCGCGCTTCTCCAGCAGCCGGTCCAGGCTGCCGCGGATGCAGAACTCGGTGGTCAGGTAGAAGGTGCCGTTGGCGAACCCGGCGTCGTGCAGCGACGCCACATGCCGGTGCTTGAGCGCCCGGGTCAGCGCCACCTCGCGCAGGAAGCGGGCCCGCGCGGTCGCGCTCGCGGCCACCTTCGGCAGCATCACCTTCAGCGCCACCTCCGCGCCGGTCGACTCGTGCCGGGCGAGGTAGACCGCGCCCATCCCGCCGCGGCCCAGCTCCCGGAGCACGACGTAGCCGCGGATCGAGTCCAGGTCGGGGCGCCCGCCCTGGGCCAGGTCCAGCAGCAGGTTCAGCACCGCCGCCGGCTCGGCCTGGCAGGCCGCGCAGAGGATCTCACCGGCGCGGCCGCCCGCCTCCTCGCCGACCTCGCGGCCGCACTTGGCGCACTGGGCGAGCACCAGGGTGGCCTGCCGCGCGATGCCGATGCGCAGCACGGTCTCGCCCAGCCGGATCTCGTCGCCGTCTGCCAGGTCGTGCTCGGGATACGACTCCGCCGCGGCCTGCTCGGGGGTGAGGCCCTTGCGCCGCTGGCCGATCTTCTCGCCGTTGACATAGGTGCCGTTGAGGCTGCCGAAGTCGCGGATGCGGATGTCCGGCGGGTTGATGTCCAGCAGGCAGTGGTGGCGGGAGACGGTCTTGTGGTGCGCGTCGTCCGGCACCCGCGGCGCGCAGTCGGCGGAGCGGCCGAGCACACAGGTCGTACGCTCGTCGAAGACGTACTCGCCGGGCTCGAGGCGGCCCTTGACGAGGGTGAGGGTGACGGCGGCCGGGGACGTCATCGTTCTCCTTCGGGTCGTACGGGACCGGTGGTGAAGTCCAGCTGCCCGTCCGCGGCGTCGGCCCGTACGGCCGCGCCGTCGGCAAGGTCACCGGCAAGCAGCGCGCGGCCCAAGGGCTGGACCAGCAGCCGCTCGACCGCCTGCTCCAGCGCGCGGGCACCGGCCCGGGCCCCGGAGGCCCGGCCGAGGAACAGCCGGCGGGCGGCCCCGGTGAGGGTGAGGTCGACGCGGCGGCCGGCCAGCCGCTCGCCGACCTGGGCGAGCAGCTTGTCCAGGATCTGCTCCAGGGCGGCGTCGTCCAGCGGCGCGAAGACCACCACGCGGCCGATCCGGCCGAGGAGTTCGGGCCGCAGCTCCTGGTGGAGGGCGGCCATGACCGGCTCGGCAGCGGCCTTCGCGGAACGCAGGAAGCCGAACGCCCCACCCGCCGCGGCCGCGCCCGAGCCCAGGTTGGTGGTGAGGATGACGACGCTCTCGTTGAACGGCACCCGCCGCCCGCGGGCGTCCGTCAGCTGCCCCTCGTCGCAGATCTGCAGCAGGATGTCGAGCACCTCCGGGTGCGCCTTCTCCACCTCGTCGAAGAGCACCACGCTGTGCGGGTGGTCCCGCAGCGGTCCGCTGAGCTGCCCCTCGCGGTCGTGGCCGACATAGCCGGGCGGGGCGCCCAGCAGCCGCGAGATCGAGTGCCGCTCCTGGTACTCGGACAGGTCGATGCGCACCAGCCGTCGCTCGTCCTCGAAGAGGAACTCGGCGAGCGCCTTGGCCAGTTCGGTCTTGCCGGTGCCGGTGGGCCCGGCGAAGAGCAGCACGCCGACCGGGCGGCGCGGATCGCCGAGACCCGACCTGCCGGTGCGCACCGCCTCGGCGACGGCCCGTATCGCCTCCTCCTGACCGACCACGCGGCGGCGCAGATGCTCCTCCATCGCCAGCAGCCGCCCCGCCTCGTCCGCCGCCACCCGCTCCAGCGGCAGCCGGGCCCGCTCGGCGACGGCCGCGGCGACCTCCTCCCGGCCGATGCGTACGGGCCCGGCGGGTGGGGGCGAAGTGTCGGGGGTGAGGGTGCGGATGCGGGCGGCGGCGCACGCCTGGTCGAGGGCGTCGATGGCCTTGTCCGGCAGCCGCTGCTCCGGGAGATGGCGGACGGTCAGGTCCACGGCGGCCGCGGCCGCCTCCGCGTCGATGTCCACGCCGTGGTGGCCGGCGAGCGACTCCAGCAGCCCGGCGAGGATCTCCACCGCCTCCGCCCGGCTGGGCTCGTCCACCCAGATCACCTCGAACCGCCGCTGCAGCGCCGGGTCGTCCTCGATGTCGCGGCGGTACTCCCCCGGCGTCGTGGCGCCGATGCAGCGCAGATCGCCGCGGGCGAGGGCGGGCTTGAGGATGTTCGCGGCATCGCTCGCGCCGCGGCCGCCGGCGTGCAGCACGGTGTGCAGCTCGTCGATGAAGAGGATCACCTCGGGCGAACTGCGGGCCTCCGCGAGGACCTTCTGCAGCCGGTCCTCGAAGTCGCCGCGGTGCGGGGCGCCGGCCACCAGCGCGGCCATGGACAGCTCGACGATGCGGGCGCCGGCCAGCTCCGCGGGCGCGTCGGCGGCGGCCAGCCGGGCGGCAAGGCCCTCGACCAGGCCGGTCTTGCCGGTGCCTGCGTGGCCGACGAGGACGGCGTTCGCCTTGCGCTGGCGGAGCAGGACGCGGGCGAGGGCGCGCAGTTCGGGGCCGCGGCCGATCAGCGGCGGCAGCTTGCCGTCGCGGGCGAGCGCGGTGAGGTCACGGCCGTACCGGTCGAGGAGCGGGGTCTTGCTGTCCGTAGCGGCATCGCCGGGGAAGAAGGCGGCCACCGGGTCGCTGATCCCGTGGCCCGCAAGCACCTTCAGGCCTACGGGCGTCAGTGCCTCCAGCGCCGCCCGCAGCAGGTCCACCGCGCTCACCGTCGCCGCGCCGGACCGCTCCGTCGCGCGGGTGAACACCCGGCGGGCGGCGCGGCTGCGGTGCGGCACGCCGCCCGCCCCTGCCCCGGCCGCACCGCTCGCGGCGAGCGCGTCGCGCAGACCGCGGCGCAGCTGCCGCGGGTGCACGCCGGCGGCGTCGAAGCGCTCCCGTACCCGCACGGCATCGGCCGCGACGGCCGCGCGCTCGGCGGCGCTCGGGCCGCGGCGCCCCAGCACGTCGTCCAGGTCCCGCCGGCACAACGTGCCGAGCCCCACCAGCAGATGGTCCGGCTCCACCGCCGCCGCCCGGCCCACGCGGGCCTCCAGCCGCGCCCGGCCGAGCACGAAGACGACGCTGTCCGCGTACGTGCCGCCGCCCCTGCCGCTCCCGCTCCCGCTCATTCGCGATCCCCCGTTCTCCGCACCCGGAGGCACGGTAATCCATTACGGTGGCGGACATAACAATGTCATGCGGCGATACGGGATCAACCCGGGCGGCGCGGGCGAGGCCCGCGCCTGGTCCCCGGAAGCGCGCCGGCCGCCGGGGCCGGCGTCCGGAAGGTCTCCGGGTCGGGGGCGGCGGCGACCATCGAGCCCTCGGCCGCCTCCCGTTCGTCGCCCAGGCCGACCAGGAGGTTGACGCAGTGCGGGGCGAGGATGTCGAAGACCCCCTGGCCGTCGTAGCCGAACCAGCCGCTGACCTCCAGCAGCACGAAGCCGTGCACCATGGTCCACAACTGCCCGGCGACGGCGCTCGCGTCGTCCTCCCGGAGCCGGCCGGCCGCCATCGACCGGCGGACCACGGTGACCAGCTGCTCGAAGGAGGCGTTGGCGATCGGCGCCGGGCTCGCGCTGCGCTCGGCCGTCAGGTCGTGCACCGGCGGCAGCCCGGCTCCGGGCGCGGTCGCACCGAACATGAGCCGGTAGCGCTGCGGATGGGCGAGCGCGTAATCCCGGTAGGCCAGGCCGATGGCGAAGACGTCCTGCACCGGGTCGGTGGTCCGCGGCGCCTCGGCCAGCCGCCGGTCGAAGCGGGCGAACGCCTCCAGCGTCAGCGCCTCGTACAGCCCGGCCATGCCGTCGAAGTACGTGTAGACCGCCATGCTCGACGCCCCGATCTCGGCGCACACCTTGCGCGCCGACAGGCTCTCGGGCCCGCCGTCCTCGAGCAGCCGCAGGCCCGCGTCGACGAGACGGTCCCGGGTCGGCGGCTCCTTACGACGTGGCATGACGCAGTTATACCTGCCAGCGGTGGTTGAGGAATCATCCGCCTGGCGACCTTCGCACAGACCGGAACGGGGAGACCGAACGATGCGGGAAGCGTACGGCCACCAGGCCGGTGGCAGTTGGCAGGTCGGCGATGTCGTCGCCGGCCGCTACGAGGTGCTGCACCGGCACGAGCAGGGCGGCATGGGCGTGGTCCACCGGGTGCGGCACCGGGAGTGGGGCATCGACCTGGCGGTGAAGGCACCGCGCCCGGAGCTGCTTTCCGCGCCGGGGTTCCTGGAGAGCTTCGTCGCCGAGGCGGAGAACTGGGTGGCGCTGGGCCTGCATCCGCATGTCTGCGGCTGCCATTACGTGCGGCTGCTCGACGGCGTGCCGCGGGTATTCGCCGAGTACGTCGGCGGCGGCAGCCTCGCCGAGTGGATCGCGGACGGCCGCCTGTACGCGGACGGCGAGGCGGCGACGCCGCGGATCCTGGACATCGCGATCCAGCTCGCCTGGGGCCTCGACCACGCGCACAGCCGTGGCCTGGTGCACCAGGACGTAAAGCCCGCGAACGCCCTGCTGGAGGCCGACGGCACGGTGAAGGTGACCGACTTCGGTCTGGCCAGGGGCGCGGCCGGCCTCGGCGCCCCGCCGGAATCCGCTCCGGACCCCCTCGTCACACGCGCCGGCATGACCCTCCCGTACGCGTCCCCCGAGCAGCTCGCCGGCGACCGCCTCGGCCGGCGCACCGACGTCTACAGCTACGCCGTGTCCGTACTGGAGATGTTCACCGGCGGCGTGACCTGGATGGCCGGGCCGGTGGCGGGGGCGGCGCTGGACGCGTACCGGGAGGAGGGTCCCGCGGACGGGCGGCCCGGCATGCCGGACGAACTGGCCGGGCTGCTCGCGCGCTGCCTGGCCCAGGAGCCGGAGCAGCGCCCCGCGTCGCTGGCGGAGTGCGCGCGGGAGCTGACCGGGATCTACGCCCGGAGTACCGGCACGCCGTACGGCCGCCCCGCCCCGACCGCCGCCGACCTGCGGGCCGATGAGCTCGGCAACCGGGCCCTGTCGCTGCTCGACCTGGGCCGGACCGCGGAGGCCGAGGAGGCCTTCGCCGCGGCCCTCGCCGCCGACCCGCGGCATCTGGCGGCCACGTACAACCAGGCCCTGCATCGCTGGCGGAGCGGGACGATCACGGACGCGGAGGCGATCGCGGCCGTCACCTCGCTGCAGGCGGACGCGGACGTGGGGACCGGTACCGGTGCCGGTGACTGGGAGATCCGCAATCTGCTCGCCCAGCTGCATCTGGAGCGCGGCGACCGCCTCAACGCGCGGCGGCTGCTGCAGGACATGGAGCGCGAGCGGCCCGCCGCCGACGCGGCCGGACCGGTGCGCGACGCGCTGGAGTCGGGCTGGGGCGGCGAGGTCCGCGGGCTCGAGCGGCGCCCGCTGCCGTGGGGCGAGCGGGACGACTTCCGTACGAGCGCGGACGGGGCACTGGCGCTGTCCAGCGGCGGGGAAGGGCCGCTGCTGCTGTGGGATCTGGACAGCGGGGCATGCCGGGACACCTTCGACAGACACCGCAAGAAGGTCGTCGCCTTCGACGTCAGCGCCGACGGCCGGTTCGGCGTATCCGTCGACCAGGACGGCGTGCTGTGCTCCTGGGATCTCGCGGCGGGCCGGAGCCTGGGGGCCGCGCTGCCGCAGGGCAGTCCGAGCCTGGCCCGGTGGAAGTCCCTGCGGCTGAGCGGTGACGGCGGGATGGCCGCGACGCTGTTCAACGGCAGGCTCGCGGCCTGGGAGTTCCCCTTCGGCCGGCGGCAGACCTTCAGGAACGAAGTCCAAGAGGCCCAGTCCCGCGTCGAGATCAGCGCCGACGGCCGCCGGGCCGTGACCCTGGCGGGCAAGCTGAACGAGAGCGTCCGCGTATGGGACCTGGAAACCGGAAAGGCCATCTGGAAGGTGCCCGACGTGCATTACGTCAGCGGCGTCTGCCTGAGCTCCGACGGCCGCAGCCTGGCCGTGGCGACAACGGACAAGCTGCGCTACGCGATCCAGCTGTGGGACGTCGACACCGGCCGGCTGATCCGCACCCTGCTCGGACCGCAGGGAATGATGCACTACATCTCCGCGCTTGCGCTCGGGCGCGACGGCCGCTTCCTGCTGGCGGCGAGTGACGATCACCCCGCCATCTGGCTATGGGACACGGCCACGGGGCGCTGTCTGCGCACCTTCCACGGGCATGAAGAGGGCGTCGACCGCGTCCAGATGGCCCCGGACGGCCGCTCGGCGGTCTCCTTCGGCGGCGGCGAAGTGCGCCGGTGGGAATGGCATCTGCCCGCCGAGTTCACCGCGGCACCGCTGCTCAGCCGGCCGCGGGCGCCGCGCGAACTCGGCGATCACGGCCGCCGGGCACGGGAGTTGGTGGCCGCGGCCGAGCAGGCGATGTCGGAGGGCAGGAAGGCCACCGCGCTCGACGTCCTCCGGCAGGCCCGCGGCGTGCCGGGGCACGAGCGCTCCCCGCAGGTGCTGGCCGCCTGGCGCAAGCTCGGTACGCGGACGCGCCGCGTCGGGCTGCGCGCCGTATCCGCGGCCCGCAGCTGGCCCGGCGCGTTCCAGGGCTCCTCGCTCGCCATCTCCGGCGACGGGCGGATCGTGGCCTGCGCGGGCGATCGCGGCCAGGGGCCGATCCGCCTGTACAACACCGCCGACGGCACCCTGCTGCGCGAGCAGAAGATCAGCAGCGTGAGCTCGCTCTGGCTCAGCGCGGACGGCGAGCAACTGGCCGCCGGCAGCGGCCACCTGATGGGCGTCTGGCGGACGTCCGGCGGCCCGTGGCTGTACCGCCTGGACACTCGCAAGACCGGCGGCCGGGTGCCGGACCTTCGCGCCGGATACGGCACGGCGCTCCGCCGCTCGGTCGGCTTCGCCTACGACGGACGGGTCGCGCTCGGCATCTGCGGGGACGACGCGCTGCGGCTGTGGGACCTCGGCACGGGCACATGCCTGCGGACGCTGGCGAACGGGGGCAGCAAGCTCGTGGAGCATTTGTGGGTCAGCGCCGACATGCGGCAGGCCGTCTCCTTCGGCATGGACAAGACGGTACGCATCTGGAACGTGGTCAGCGGCGCCTGCGTGACCATCGAGCACCCGGACTCCTGGGTCGGCTCCGCCTGCCTCAGCCCCGACGGCAGCACGGTGCTCCTCACCGGCGACCATCTCGGCCACACCACGTGGCTCGCCGACGCCCGCACCGGGACGTTCATCAGGGGCTTCGACGACGTGATCGACCCTGACGAGCTCGACGACCCCGACGACCGGTCGGGCGAGGTGGGGGTGGGCCGCCTGACCTCCGACGGCCGTTTCGCGGTCACCGGAGACGAGTACGGGACCGTACGCATCTGGGAGACGGCCACCGGCCGCTGCGTTCACACCCTGGAAGAGCACGACGACGAGCTGTACGACCTGGCCCTCAGCGCCGACGACCGCTACCTGCTGACCGGCTCCCACGACGGCCTGCTACGCCTGTGGGAACTCGACTGGGAACTGGCCGCGGACGACGAAAGCTGAGAACGTCCGTCTACGACCTCTCAGCATGCCCCCTGTGCGACCTCCGCCTTGATCCGGTCCAGCGGCACCGTCTCAGCACCGTCCCCGGACCCGTTCGGGACGGTGATCGAGTCACTGCCGCGAGAGGTCTTGAGGGTCAGGCATTGCGGGTACTGCCCCTCCGCCGAGATGACGTACGAGTCGGCCCCCGACTCCTCCACCGTCAGTTGCTCCTCGGCCGCGAACTCGGTGTCGTTGGGCAGCGCCAGCTCGACGTCGCCGACGTCCACCGCGTCGTGCTGCATCTTCGGGGAGCTCTCCAGGTCACGGCCCGCCTGCTCGGCTGCCGCACGCACCTCGTCCTGACTCCACTTGGATTCGTCATGCACCACGATCCCGGCGCTGAGCACCTGATAGGTGGCGAAGGCCATCATCGCCGCCGCTGCGACGAAGGACAGGCGCTGCCGGCCGAGCGCGAGGTCCGAGGGTTCGTTCGCCTCGGGGTTGCGGTACCAGCGCGCCCGCCAGTTCCACCACAGCTTCCGTTGGTCGACGAAGGCCATGCCAAGGAAGGCAAGGGCCAGCAGACCGAGAAAGATACCGAGGCCGATCACGAACAGGTCCCCCATCATGCGCTGTCAGATCCGTGGAGGCTACTGCAATCCGTCCCGGGAGCAGACTCAGCCCAGCAGCCGGTCCGCCAGCTCGGCCAGGGGTTCCTCAAGAGCGCGGAGGGCGTCGAGGTCGCCGGTGACCAGGTGGGTAGTGACCAGTTGGGCGGTGGCGGCGACCAGGGCGTCGCAGGCGAAGCGGGCGTCCGGGGTGCGGGCGTCGAAGATGTCGGCGATGGCTTCCGCGAAGCGGCCCTGCACCTCGCGGCGGCGCTCCATCGCCTCGGGCCCGGCCGCGTACACCTCGACGAGGAAGACGCGGGCGAGCGCGGGCTCGTCGGCGAGCGTACGCAGATAGATGTGCAGCAGGCGGCGGAACTGCGCCGGCGGCGCGAGCGGCCCGCCGGCGGCGGCCTGCTCGAGACGGTCGTCGGCGGCCAGCTCCAGCAGCCGGGCGAGCACGTCCGTGCCGGTGTCGAGGGCCTGGATGAAACAGTCCTGCTTGGAGCGGAATTGCTGATAGAACGTCTCGCGGGAGACGCCGGCCCGCCGGATGATCTCGGCCACCGGCGTGCCGACATACCCCTTTTCCATCATTGCTTCCGCCATGGCAGCCAGCATCCGGCTCCGCTGCGAGGCGACGACCTGCTCACGGGAGAGATGGTGCCTGCCGCTGGGCAGGGGCGCGCTGGACATGGACGGACCCTAACAGTCGAAGAACAACCGCGTACACGAGGCCCTTGGCGTACGGAACTCACGGGTACGGGACGGGCACCGGCTCTCCCGCACTGCCCGGGCCCGGGTAGTCGACCGCCGCCTCGTGCTCCAGATGCCGGCCGAGCAGGAACCTCGGCGCGTGCTTCTCGTCCACGCAGACCCTCCAGGTCTTCGTGACGTCGTCGTCCGCCTTCAGGTCCGGCAGTTCGCGGCGCGACGTCTCGGTGACCCAGTCGACGCCGATGGCGCCGACGATGTGCGAGGTGAAGGTGACGTCGGCGCCGGAGATGGTGCGGCCGCCGGTGTTGCGGACGGTGAGGGTGACCTTTTCGCACCAGGGGACGTCGGAGGGGGCGCGTTCGAGGTCGGTGAGCTTCAGGTCGCCCGGCTGCTTCTCCGGGGGCCGCTCCTCGCGCCGGCCGGGCAGTCCTGGTCCGTTACGGTCCTCGCCCTTGTCCTTGTCCTTGCCCTCGCCCTTGGCCTCGCCCTCGTCCTCGCGATCGTCCTGCTTCCCCTCCGCCCGCTGCTCGTCCGCCGGCTTCGTACCGCCGTAGTCCAACTCCACCGCCGGCGCGCCCCTCGTCGTAATGCCGAGGTTGTCCACCTTGATGGAGTCCGTAGTGATCAGCGCCTGTTCGGCCCGCACCTTCGTCATGTAGACGAAGGGCGGCACGACCGGCGGCGCCGGCAGCGTCTCCGGGGAGAAGCTCAGGCACAGCGGCGTGCCCTGGATGCAGCCGGCGAAGCGCCGCATGTACAGCGTCACATGGCCGCGCATCTCGATCCGGTCGGCGGTCAGCTCTTGCTGCGCGCCGCCGGAGTCGCGGGTGCTGAGCCGGTAGTCGGTCAGAGTCGCCGCCTTCATCCGCAGCACGATCACCTTCATCGGCCCCTTCGCCGTCCGCACCTCCTCGGTGCCGGCGAAGGCGAAGCCCTCGGGCGAGAACCGGTCGGTGGTGATCGCGGCCGGCGCCAGCGCCACCCGACCGGCCCCGTCCGCGGGCGCGGCCTGCGCGTCGGAGGCGGTGGGATCGCCGACCGCGGTCAGCAGCGCGGCCGGGAGCAGCAGGCCGAGGAGCCTACGGCCCCGGCGCCGTGGCCGCGAACGACAGCACCGACAGCAGCAGCGCGTTGAGGCTCACATACGTCCTCGCATGTGGCGCCGCCCACAGAAAGCCACCGGCGAGAATCAGCGCCAGCCCGATCGCGATGGCCGCGAGCCCGCCGATGCCCAGCGAGATCAGCACGCCGAACGGGGACAGCGGCACGATCAGCAGCTCGGCCCCGGCGGCCATGAGCAGCAGCCCGCCCCAGAACGGCCGGTTCCGCCGCCAGCCGCGCAGCGCCGCCCGCAACTCCGGCTGCGGCAGCCGGGCGTCGAGCCGGGCGCCCCACTCGGCGCGCTTCGACGTCAGTAGCATTCCTTGCCGTCCAGCCCGAGGTTGATCCGCATTCCCTTGAGCTTGAAGTTCCCGCCCATGGCGGTCCAGGCGCGGGACCTCACGCCGGAGACGTTGACGTCGTCGACCTGCAGCCCGAATCCGCCCGCCTTGCCCTTCACGCCGGGGACGTTGTCGAGCGAGGCGGCGTCGCGGCCGATCTGCGCGCTGCCGAACTGCGAGTCGCCGGTGAGGTCGTCGGCGTCGATGACGAGCTTGTCGGCCGTGACCGGTCCGGCCTCCCCGCCCGCCTGCAGCCGGAACACCACGGTCCCGACGGGGGTCTTGACCTTGGTGGACTGGCAGATGGTGGACAGCTCCACGTTGTTCATGGCCAGCAGGGAGACCGGGTGCCCCTTGCCGTCCGCGGAACGGTCCACGTCGACGTACGAGGCGAGGCCATCGCTGCTCAGCTTCCCCGAACTGACCTTGAAGTTGGTGCCGGAGACCGCGAACGTCGCGGCCATCGCGCCCTCCGCCATCGCCACCCCCATCGCGCCCACGGCCAGCAGCGCGGGGACCGCGACCGCGGCCGATCTCCTGAAGTCGGTGCGTCCTTCGCTCACTTGTGCCTCCCGTTTCTCGCGGTGCGGCGCACCCTAGCATTGACGAACACTGTCGTACATGGGGAACGACTATGTACGTGAAAGACATCCACACCTGCACGTACGACCGTCTGCGTCTCACCTGACGACCCTTCATGTACACCTGTGTTCACCGGTGCTAGCGTGCCCGCCATGCGACGACCAGCACGCAAGGACCTGCGCGGACAGCGGGTGTTCGTCACCGGCGCGGCGAGCGGCATAGGGCGGGCTGTGGCCCTGCGCGCCGCGGCCGAGGGCGCCGAGCTGTTCCTCACCGACATCAATGCGGCCGGGCTCGCCAAGGCCGCCGAGGCGGTACGCGCCCGCGGCGGCAAGGTCCGCCGCGCCGACCCCGCCGACGTCAGCGATTACGACGCCGTCATGACGCTGGCCGCGGACATCCACGCCGAATTCGGCTCGATGGACGTGGTGATGAACGTGGCCGGCATCTCCACCTGGGGCACGGTGGAGAACCTGGAGCACCGCCACTGGCGAGCGATGGTCGAGGTCAACCTGATGGGCCCGATCCACGTCATCGAGGCCTTCGTGCCGCAGATGATCGTGGCGGGCCGCGGCGGCCACCTCGTCAACGTCTCCTCCGCCGCCGCCCTCATCGGCCTGCCCTGGCACGCGGCGTACAGCGCGGCGAAGTTCGGCCTGCGCGGCGTCTCCGAGGTGCTCCGCTTCGACCTGCGCCGGCACGGCATCGGCGTCAGCCTGGTCTGCCCGGGCGCCGTGGACACCCCGCTCACGAACACGGTGGAGATCGTCGGCGTGGACCAGACCCAGCCGGCCTTCCACGACTTCCAGGAGTCCTTCCGTAAACGCGCGTCCACCCCCGACGAGGTGGCGGCGGCGATCCTGACCGGTATCCGCCGCAACCGGTACCTCGTGCACACCTCCACCCGGGTACGGGCCGCGTACGGGCTCCAGCGCGTGATCCCGCCGCTCTACTCGCTGGCGATGCGGGTGCTGAACGACGCGGCTGAGCGAGTGCTGAAGCAGTCCTCGGCCCCTGCGGACCCCTCGGATCCCGCAGATCCCGCGGCCCCGACCAAGGCAGGCAGCCGATGACCGGCCCGCGCATCCGCCCCGGCGACCGGCGCGAAGTCGGCCTGCGCACCTGGGTCTTCAGCCAGGGCGCGGGCCTCGTCGCCGGCACCCGCCCGCCCGCGCTCTTCCTCACCCTGGGCCGGCACCGCAAGCTCTTCCGCGGCTGGCTGCGCTTCGCGGCCCAGCTTATGCCGCGCGGCACGCTGCCCCGACGGGAGAGCGAGCTGATGATCCTGCGGGTGGCCCATCTGCGCGACTGCGCCTACGAGTTCGAGCACCACCGCCGCCTCGGCCGCCGCGCCGGCGTCGGCCCGGCCGACCTGGAGCGCATCGTCGAGGGCCCGAAGGCGCCGGGCTGGTCACCGCGGGAGCGGGCCATGCTGACGGCGGTCGACGAGCTCAACGACCGCCAGGACCTCGACGATGCGACCTGGGAGGAGCTGCGCGAGTATCTGGACGAGCCGACGGCGATCGAGTTCCTGCTGCTCGTCGGCCACTACCAGATGCTGGCGACGACGATCATCACGCTGCGGCTGACACCCGACCGCTCACGACGCGGAAAGGCTTAGCCGGCAAGGCTTAGCCGGCGGGCCGGAGGCGGCCGAGGATGCCGTCGAGGTCGCGGCTGAAGATGCCGGGACGGAAGACGTGCCCGCCGGGCTCCTCGTGCCACTCGTGCGGGATCCCGGCGTCCCCGAGCCGGGCCCGGAACTCCCGCTGCCCGGCGAGCACCTGGGTCTCGTTGGCCGTGTCGAACCAGTTGACCGGGTCCGGGCTGGTCCCGGCGACCAGGAACACCCGCTTGTCCCGGTAGCTGCCGATGCGCTCGACGGGGTTGTCCGCGCTGACCCTGGCCTCGTCCCACAGCGGCGCCCCGTAGACGGTCGCGCCGCCCAGATCGAGGGCCGCGGAGGTCGCGTTGGCCCAGTGCACGACGAGACCGGAGTCGCGGCGCAGGCTGGCAGGACCCGAGTGGGAGCTCACCGAGGCGAAGTGCCCGTAGTACTTGGCCGCGTACTTCAGCGCACCGAACCCGCCCATCGAGAACCCGCCGACGCCGCGGCCGTCGTACTCGGCGTGGGTGCGGAAGTTGGCGTCGACCCACGGGAGCAGCTGGTTGATGTGGAAGGTCTCCCAGTTCCGCGGCCCGGTGTTGGAGCCGACCGGATTGGAGTACCAGCCGGCGTGCCCGCCGTCGGGCATCACGACGATGACAGGCTTGCCGGCGGTCAGCTGCCGGATGCCGAAGCGGTCGAACTCGATGAAGTCCGAGCCCCTACCGCCGCCGTGGAAGAGGTAGAGGACGGGATAGGCGCTCCCGCTGTCGTGATAGCCGTCCGGCAGCAGGACGTTGACCCCGGGATTCCAGCCGATCGCGTCGGTCGCGAACCGGTAGAACCACATCCGCGGATCGCCCTCATTGCGCTCCACGATGCGCAGCCCGAACCCGTCCCCGGGGGCTGCGCTCGCCGGCGCGGCCGCAGCGACGACACCGGCGCCGCCGAGGGCCATCGCGGCGGTCATTCCGCCTGCGGTCTTCAGTAAGCGCCTGCGGCTGAGACGTCTTTCGCCCATCACGACCTCCTTGGAATCGTTTTCACGCCAAGAATGAGTGACGAACGAGAGTGTTCGCAAGACTCGTGCGCAAGTCGATTGACATGCACCCGCCCTGCTGCGTAGCGCAGTGTGACGGCTCTTCCGGGAGACGTCAGATGCAAGGGAATCGATTTCTGCCGAGATGCGAGCAGCCCGCCTCGGACGCAAGCAGCAGTCGGACGCGGCTCATTGCCCCTTCTCGGCGATCATGTCGAGCAGGCCCTGGGGTGTGTTGTCCGCGGAGTCGACGCCGTGGAGCTCGGCGCCCTCGAAGGCGGCGGCCTCGGCGCTGCGGGGGAACATGGCCTGCTCGTACGCGCTCAGCGCGGCCTGGGTGTCGCCGGGGTGCGCCGCGAGGGCCTGGCCGAGTTCGGCGCCGTCGAGCATGGCCAGGTTGGCGCCCTCGCCGTTCGGGCCCGCGAGGTGGGCGGCGTCGCCGAGCAGGGTTATGCCGGGCACCCGCTCCCACCGGTGGCCGACGGGCAGCGCGTAGTGGGGGCGTAGGACCGGTGCGGTGTCGGTGTCGGTGATCAGGGCCGTGAGCTCCGGCGCCCAGCCGGCGAACTCCGCGGCGATCCGCTCCGTGGCCGCGGCAGCTTCAGTGAAGTCGATGCCGGCGAAACCAGTCCAGCCGACCTGGTCAGCGCCACGTAAGCGTGCAGCGTGTCGCCGCGCTCCCGGTGCGCGAAGATCACCCGCCCCGGCAGGGGCGCCATCATCATCCCGCCGCCGACCGCCTTCGTGGTGGCCGGGTGCCGGGTCTCGCTGTCGAACAGATAGGTCTCGACGAACGACGTACCGGCATACGCGGGCGTAGCGTCGGACAGCAGCGGACGCACCCGCGACCAGGGGCCATCCGCGCCGACCAGCAGGTCCGTATCCACGGTGGCGGCGAAAACCACCTCGTGCCAGCCCGCCACCAAGGGCATGGACGCCGCTGACCTTACGGCCCCACTGGACGGTCCCGGCCGGCAGCGAGTCGAGCAGCAGCTGCCGCAGCTCGCCCCGCATCACCTCCGGCCGCCCGCCCGTACCGTCGTCGGCTATCTCGAGCTGGAGCGCCCCGTCCTTGTCGAGGACCCGCATCATCTCGCGGCCCTCCAGGACGAGGCCTCGGAATTCCGCCATCAGCCCGGCCGCCTCGAGGGCGAGCTGACCGTTGTAATCGTGGATGTCGAGCATCCCGCCCTGCGCCCGCGCCTCCGGGGAGGCCTCTGCCTCGTAGACGGTGGCGGGGATGCCATGGACGTGCAGGACGCGGGCGAGCGTGAGGCCGCCGAGCCCGGCGCCGATGATCGTGACGGGGGTGTGCATAGCAGGCTCCTTGCGTTCGGGGCCGCCCGGCGATCTCCGGCCGGCCGTCTCCCGAAAAGGTCGCAAGCCCCGCCGACGAGCCACCGACATCGGCCCGATAGCTCCCGACAGCTCCCGACAGCCGACCGACACCGATGGTCGGACCCGCGCCACTCGACGGGAGCCGCGCCACGATCGCCCTCCCCCACCGCACCCGCAGCGCGTGCCTCGATCGATCCGCTGAAGAGGCGGCCCGCGGCCGACCGGGCCACCATCGACGTATCGCGTCCGGCCGGAGACGTCGGTGGTCGAGAAGCAGGGAGAGACAGTGCAGCGCCTGCGGCGAATATCCAGTCCCGGCGCCGCGCCCGATGGGCGGCGCCGAATACCCCGAGCCGCCCTGGCAGCGGGCGCCGTCGGCCTCGGATTCGCCGCGTTGTACGGCGCCGGGCTGCGGGCGGCAGACGATGACATACCCGAGGGCACGCACGTACGCGGCGTGGACATCGGCGGCATGGACCGCGCCACCGCCCGTGCCGAGCTGGCCGAGCAGACGGGCCGGATCTGGCCGGCAAAGGTCCCGGTACGCATCGGCGACCACCACGGAAGCATCGACACGCGCGCCGCCGGCCTCACCCTCGACAGCGCCGGAACCGCCCACGAAGCGTCCCGCTCCGGCAAGGACCCGATCACCGTGATCGGCCGCCTCCTCGGCATACGGACCGCAGCCGCTGCCACCGCACCGGTCATCCGTATGGACGAACCGAAGGCACGAGCCGCCCTCCGCGAGCTCGCGCGGGACCACGCCCACCCGGTCCGGCACGGCGCGATCCGCTTCCAGCAGGGCGCGGCGGTGCCCGTACGACCGCGAACCGGCCAGGCCCTGGACATGCACGCAGCCCTCGCGGCGCTACGCCGGGCCGCTCCCGCCGACGCCCCCGTCCGGCTGCCGCTGCGCGAGAGCAAGCCCCGCGCGGACGCCACCGCGGTCGGCCGCGCCATGGAGGAGCTCGCCGAACCCGCGATGTCGGAGCCGGTGACGCTGACCACCGACCGCGGGAAGGTAAAGATCACCCCCGAGGTCCTGGGCGCGCACTTGACCCTGGAGCCGGACGAGGACGGCGACCTGACCCCGCAGCTGGACGCCGCCGGCCTGCTGAACGACCCCTCCGTCCACCGCCCGCTGCAGCAGATCACCGACCCGTCGGTGAACGCCAAGCTGCGCGTCGAAGGCGGACGCGTGGTGGTCGCTTCCGACGGCAAGGCCGGACAGGAAGTGACCGCGACGACCCTCCGGGAGGCGGTGCTGCCCCTCCTGACCAAGGAAGGCGAGGACCGAACCGGCCCGGTGGCCACGGAGCGGGTGGAGCCCACGCTCACGCGGGACAACGTCTCCCGCCTCGGCATCACGGAACAGATGTCGACCTTCACGGTGAACTTCCCGGCCGCCCCGTACCGCACGAAGAACGTCGGCCGTGCCGCCGAGCTGATCAATGGCTCGGTCGTCCTGCCCGGAGACACGTGGAGCTTCAACCGCACGGTGGGCGAACGCACGAAGGCCAACGGCTTCGTCGAGGGCGTCATGATCTACGACGGCAAGTACGCCCTGGCAACCGGCGGCGGCGTCTCCGCCGTGGCCACCACGGTCTACAACGCCATCTTCTTCGCCGGGGTGGACCCGACGGAACACGGCGCGCACTCGTTCTACATCGAGCGCTATCCGGAGGGCCGGGAGGCGACGGTGGCCTGGGGCCGCCTGGACCTGAAGTTCAAGAACGACTCCGGCAACGCCATCTACATCAAGGCGGCCGCGACGCAGAACTCGATCACCATCTCCTTCCTCGGCACCAAGAAGTACGACGAGATCGACTCGGTCAAGGGCCCGCGCACAAAGATCAAGGAGCCCGGCACCCGCAAGGGCGACCCCGACCCGAAGAAGTGCGAGCCGCAGACGCCACTGGAGGGCTTCGACGTCAAGGTGGACCGGATCTTCCGCAACGGCGGCGAGGAGGTCAGGCGGGAGACTTTCAAGACCCACTACACGCCGCGGGATGCGGTCACATGTGAGTGAGTGAGCGCTGACCATGTCCCCGGGTAGCCGTCGAGGCTGGCGACAAGATCACACCCACCGGGAACCGACAGCCGGGCGCGCCACCTCCCCTCGCAGTGGCAGGATCGTCGGCCGTGGGCGGTGTCTTCGAGCAGTCCGGTTACGGCGCACGCTTCGAGTGGGGTCCGGCAGGGGCGGAGCGCCTGGCGGGTGAGGTCTCCTGCCTGGTGGTCGTAGACGTGCTGTCGTTCACGACGTCGGTGACCGTCGCGGTGGACGCGGGCGCGCGGGTGTTCCCGTACCGCTGGCGTGACGAATCCGCCGCGGCCTTCGCCGAGCAGATGGACGCCACGCTGGCGGTGGGACGGCGGGCGGCCACGGAGGACGCCCCGTGGTCCCTGTCCCCGGCGGCGTTGCGCCGCGCCCCGTTCACACCGCGCCTGGTGCTGCCGTCCCCGAACGGCTCGACGATCGCCGCCGCGGCCACCGAGCACACGACGGTGCTCGCCGCCTCGCTACGAAACGCGACCGCCGTCGCCCACTGGCTCACCACCCACGGCCACGGCACCCCCCACCACCCCGTCGGCGTCATCGCCGCAGGCGAACGCTGGCCCGACGGCACAGCCTGCGCCCCGCGCTCGAGGATCTCATCGGCGCCGGCGCCGTACTCGCGGGGCTGCTGGCGCACGGGGCCGAGTCCCCCTCACCGGAAGCGGCCCTGGCAGCGACCGCCTTCACGGCGACCCCCGACGCCGGCGCGGCCGTCTGTGAGAGCTCGTCCGGGCGGGAGCTGATCGCGGGCGGCTTCGCGGAGGACGTCGCGATCGCCACGGAGGTGGATGTCAGCGGCGTGGTGCCGGTGCTGAGCGAGGGAGCCTTCGTCGGCTGACGGGCTGACGGGCTGACGACTGAGGGGCTGACGGCGGGCACCCCTCGCCGCCGACGCGTACGGACGGACCGGCCCCCGCCGCTCGGCCCGTAAATCCCCCGCCTCACCCCCGGGCCGGATGGTAGAGACAGAGGCATGGAGATGACGGTCTGGATGGACGCCTGGCAGCTGCAGTGCTGCGGCACCCCGTTCTCCATCGGCGACGAGGTGACCTGGACACTCGGCGACGCCGACATGGACTGGCTGGCCGAGCCCCTGGGCCCGGCGACCACCGCCGAAATCGACGCCGCCGAGGAACACCACGGCGGCCTCCCGAGCCGCACCCCCACCACGACAGGCACGGTGACGAGCATCCATGCCGTGCACTGCCGCTACGCACCGGAACCGGGAGCCGACGACCGCACGCTCTCCCCGGTAAAGGACTCAGCCATCCTCACCACGACCACCACGGCCGACGGCTGGGAGAGCGCCCAGGAGGACCGCACCTTCATCGGCTATCTCATCCACCTCGACACGCCCCCACACCGAGCCTGACGCCCCGTCCCACCAGAACACAGCCCCCACCCCTGTCTCTTATACACAACT
>NZ_JAAKZV010000400.1 GCF_011044975.1 Streptomyces coryli
GCTTTCCCCACCATTGATGCCCACTGGATCGGGCGCATCAACGGCGCGCGGAAGCACGAATGCGGCTTCGCCGCGGTCGACCACCACAGAAGGGTCTGGGGGCGAAGCCCCCAGACCCCCCGACAATTACTTCTTGCCCTGGTTCGCGACCGCCTGGATGGCGGCCTTCGCGGCCTCCGGGTCCAGGTAGGTGCCGCCCTTGGTGACCGGGTTGTAGTCGGCGTCGAGCTCGTAGGCGAGCGGGATGCCGGTGGGGATGTTCAGGCCGGTGATGTCCTCGTCGGAGATGCCGTCCAGGTGCTTGACCAGGGCGCGGAGGCTGTTGCCGTGGGCGGCGACCAGGACCGTGTGGCCCTCGGCGAGGTCCGGGACGATCGAGTCGTACCAGTACGGCAGCATGCGGTGCCCGACGTCCTTCAGGCACTCCGTGCGCGGCCGCAGCTCGCTCGGGATGTGCGCGTAGCGCGGGTCGTCGCTCTGCGAGAACTCCGAGCCGTCGGCGAGCTCCGGCGGCGGGGTGTCGTACGAGCGGCGCCAGGTCATGAACTGCTCCTCGCCGAACTCGGCCAGCGTCTCGGCCTTGTTCTTGCCCTGGAGCGCGCCGTAGTGGCGCTCGTTCAGCCGCCAGGAGCGGTGCACGGGGATCCAGCCGCGGTCGGCGGCGTCGAGGGCGAGGTTCGCCGTGCGGATCGCGCGCTTCTGGAGCGAGGTGTGCAGGACGTCCGGCAGCAGGCCGGCGTCCTTGAGCAGCTCGCCGCCGCGTACCGCCTCCTTCTCGCCCTTCTCGGTGAGGTTCACGTCCACCCAGCCGGTGAACAGGTTCTTTGCGTTCCACTCGCTCTCGCCGTGGCGGAGGAGGATCAGCTTGTACGGTGCGTCGGCCATGCCTTTGAGCCTACCTAGTGCCCTTTCGCGGCGCGCATCAGCTCCGGGGCGGGGGGTCGTTCCGGTCGATTGACGGTGGGCGTCAATTCGCTTGCCGGGGTGTCAGTGGGCGTGCGTAAGGTACGGATGCCTACTGAGCCGCTTACACACTCACCCGGGGGACGTACCGCCATGTCTGTCGCACGCCTGAGAACTGCCGTCCGTGAATCGGTCGCGGGGCTTCCCCGGGAGTTCTGGTGGTTGTGGACGTCGACGCTGGTCAACCGGCTGGGGGCGTTTGTCGCCACGTTCATGGCGCTCTATCTGACGCTGGAGCGGGGGTACTCCGCCTCGTATGCCGGGCTGGTCGCCGCTCTGCACGGGCTCGGTGGGGTGCTGTCGTCGCTGGGGGGCGGGGTGCTGACCGACCGGCTCGGGCGGCGGCCGACGCTGATGCTGGCGCAGAGCTCGACGGCCGTGTCGGTGGCGGTGCTGGGGTTCATGGAGCATCCGGTGGCGATCGCCGGGGTGGCGTTCGTGGTGGGGATGGCCAGCAATGCCTCGCGGCCCGCGGTGCAGGCGATGATGGCGGACATCGTGCCGGCGAAGGACCGGGTGCGGGCCTTCGCGCTGAACTACTGGGCGATCAATCTCGGGTTCGCCGTCTCGACGACCGCCGCGGGGTTCATCGCGGAGTACAGCTACCGGGCCGGGTTCCTGATCGAGGCCGTGCTGACGATGGTGTGTGCGGTGCTGGTGTTCCTGAAGCTGCCGGAGTCGCGGCCGGTGGCGGCCGAGGTCGCGGCCGGGGAGCCGCGGGAGCGCGAGATCAGTATGCGGGGGGTGGCGCGGGACGGGCGGTTCATGGGGGTCGTCGGCCTCTCCTTCCTGATCGCGCTGCTGTTCCAGCAGGCGTACGTGTCGCTGCCGGTGGCCATGGGCGCGGACGGGTTCTCCAGCTCGGACTTCGGGGTCGCGATCGCCGTGAACGGCGTGCTGATCGTCGCGCTGCAGATACCGGTCACCCGGTTCATCGAGCGGCGGGATCCGCGGCAGCTGCTCATCGTGTCGTCGCTGCTGGCGGGGTGGGGGTTCGCGCTGACGGCCTTCGCCGGCTCTGTGGCGGTGTACGCGCTCACGGTGGTGGTGTGGACGCTGGCCGAGATCGTGAACGCGCCCACCCAGACGTCGCTGGTGGTGCGGCTGTCGCCGCTGCACGGGCGGGGGCGGTACCAGGGGATGTACACGATGTCGTGGGCGGTGGCCGCGCTGGTCGCTCCGCTGGCGGGCGGGCAGATCATCGACCGGTACGGGGCGGAGTGGCTGTGGGGGGCTTGCGGGGTCGTCGGCACGATCGCTGCGCTGGGCTATTGGGCGCTGATGCGGGGGTTGCCGCGCGCGGACGAGGAGGTGTCGGGGGCTCCTGTCGAGGCGCCGGCGCCTGCGGCTGCGGGCTGACGTCCCAGGGGCTCCGCCCCCGGACCCCGTATCGGCGCTGCGCGCCTCGGCCTCAAACGCCGGCCGGGCTGGAATTGGCGCTTCGCGCCTCGTCCTCAAACGCCGGCCGGGCTGGAATGCCGGACGGGCTGGAATGTGCGCCCTTGTCAGTCCTCGTCGCGGATCAAGTGGCTGAAGGCGTCCAGGTTGCGGGTGGACTCCCCGCGCGACGTACGCCACGCGTATTCGCGGCGGATGGCCGTCGCGAAGCCCATTTCCAGGAGGGTGTTGAAGGCGCCGTCGGCGTTTTCCAGGACGGTGCCCAGGAGGCGGTCCAGTTCGTCGGGGGTTACGGCGGCCAGGGGGAGGCGGCCGACCAGGTAGATGTCGCCGAGTTTGTCGATCGCGTACGAGACCCCGTAGAGGCGGGTGTTGCGCTCCAGGAGCCAGCGGTGGACGGCGTCCTGGTTCTCGTCCGGGTGGCGGACGACGAAGGCGTTCACCGACAGGGAGTGGCGGCCGACGATCAGCGAGCAGGTGGTGGCGAGCTTGCGGGTGCCCGGGAGGGTGACGACGTACGTGCCGTCCTTGGGGTTCTCCCACTCGATGCCGGACTCGGTGAGAGTGCTCTCGATGACGGCCCTGGGGTCAGACATGGGCCGATCGTAGGCGACGCGGGTGGTGGTCCAGCATGGCGCCCGCGTACACGTCGGCCGTCGCCGCCGCCGCGCTGTCCCAGCCGAAGCTCCGCGCGTGCCGCGCGGCGGCCCGGCCCAGGTCCGCGGTGCGGCCGGGCTCGGCGGCGAGGCGGTGCAGGACGCGGGCGTAGTCGGCGGGGTCGTGGCCGTCGATCAGATAGCCGGTGACCCCGTCCCGTACGGCCACGGGCAGGCCGCCGACCGCGGCCGCGACGACCGGAGTGCCGCAGGCCTGCGCTTCCACGGCCACCAGGCCGAAGGACTCGCTGTACGACGGCATGACCAGCACCGACGCCGCCCGGAACCACTCCGCGAGCCGGTCCTGCCCGACCGGCGGCACGAAGCGCACGACGTCGGAGATGCCGAGCCTGGCGGCCAGCTTCTGCAGCGCCTCGGGCTTGGCGAGGCCGCTGCCGCTGGGGCCGCCGACGACGGGGACGAGGAGGTTGTGGCGGAGGGCCGGTTCCCGTTCCAGGAGGAGGGCGGTGGCGTGGAGGAGGACGTCGGGGGCCTTGAGGGGCTGGATGCGGCCGGCGAAGAGCGGGATGAAGGCGCCGGCGGGGAGGCCGAGCGCGGCGCGGGCGGCCTGGCGGCCGGCTTCGAGGCCTGCGGGGGCCGGGCGGAAGCGATCGAGGTTCACGCCCGGGTGGACTATGGCGACCTTGGCGGGGTCGGCCTCGTAGTGGTGGACGAGGTCGTTCGCCTCGTCGGCGGTGTTCGCGATGAGGCGGTCGGCGGCCCGTACGATCTGCGTCTCGCCGATGACGCGGGCGGCCGGCTCGGGGGTGTCGCCCTGGGCGAGGGCGGCGTTCTTGACCTTCGCCATGGTGTGCATGGCGTGCACGAGCGGGACGCCCCAGCGCTCGGCGGCGAGCCAGCCGACGTGGCCGGAGAGCCAGTAGTGGGAGTGCACCAGGTCGTAATAGCCGGGGCGGTGGTCGGCCCAGGCGCGCATCACGCCGTGCGTGAAGGCGCAGAGCTGGGCGGGGAGCTCTTCCTTGGCGAGACCTTCGTACGGGCCTGCGTCCACGTGTCGTACGAGGACGCCGGGGGCGAGCTCCACGGTCGGGGGGAGGGTGGCGGTGGTGGCGCGAGTGAAGATCTCGACTCGGATGCCCTGCGCCGCTAGGCGGCGCGAGAGCTCGACGATGTAGACATTCATGCCGCCGGCGTCGCCGGTGCCCGGCTGGTGCAGCGGCGATGTGTGCACGGACAGCATGGCCACGCGGGCCGGCCTGCGCCGAAGCCGCGCCTTGAGCGGAAGGCGCTTGCGGCTGCTCACGGTGGGGGGCCTCCTCGCGGTGCGGGTGCGATGCGGTGCGCTGCTGGCGGCTATCACCTTTGGTGCTTACTCTCAGTGATCGCCTATTTCCCCTCGTGGTGCAACCGCTGGCGCGGGGCGGGCATTCCCGGGGGGCTGGGCCTTGCTGTCGGTGTGCCGCCCCCCGGCCCGGTGTAC
>NZ_JAAKZV010000401.1 GCF_011044975.1 Streptomyces coryli
ACGATGACCTTGGCCAGGAGGGGGTCGTAGTGGGGGGAGACCTGGTCGCCTGCGGCGTAGCCGGTGTCGAAACGGGCTTCCGACGCGGCGAGTTGCCTGATCGCCCCCACCTGCGGCGCGAAGTCGGCGGCCGGATCCTCCGCGTAGAGGCGTGCCTCGATCGCATGCCCGGCGGGGGCCGGCTGCTCGGCAGGGAGCTCCGCCCCCTCCGCAATCCGGATCTGGTGCGCGACCAGGTCGGTCCCGTACACGAGCTCCGTCACCGGATGCTCCACCTGCAGCCGCGTATTCATCTCCAGGAACTGCGCCCGCCCGTCGGGCCCGACGAGGAACTCCACCGTCCCGGCTCCGACGTACCCGACCGCCTGCGCGGCCCGTACCGCCGTGTCCTCAAGACCGTCCGGCAGGTGGCCGGGCGCCGGCGCCTCCTCGATCACCTTCTGATGCCGCCGCTGCAGCGAGCAGTCCCGCGTGCCCAGCGCCCACACCGTGCCGTGGCCGTCCGCCAGCACCTGGACTTCCACATGCCGGCCGTCCTCGACGTACGGCTCGACGAAGACCTCGCCATCCCCGAAGGCGGATGCCGCCTCCGCGGAAGCGGCGTCCATCTCGCCCTTCAGTGCGGCCAGTTCGCGCACGACCCGCATCCCGCGCCCGCCGCCACCCGCCGCCGCCTTGACCAGTACCGGCAGGTCCGCCTCCGTCACCGCGCCCGGGTCGAGCGGCTCGATTCCGAGCAGGGCCTTCGCCCGCGGCTTCGACGCCATCGCCTCGATCGCCTCCGGTGGCGGGCCGATCCAGGTCAGCCCGGCGTCCGTCACCGCTCGCGCGAAGTCCGCGTTCTCGGAGAGGAAGCCATAACCCGGGTGCACGGCGTCCGCGCCCGCCGCCAGCGCGGCCTTCACGACCAGGTCGCCGCGGAGGTAGGTGTCCGCGGGGGAGTTGCCCGGCAGCCGCACAGCGGCGTCGGCCTCGCGTACGTGCAGGGCGGACGCGTCCGCGTCGGAGTGCACCGCCACGGTGGCGATGCCGAGCTCGCGGCAGGTGCGGAAGACGCGGCAGGCGATCTCGCCCCGGTTGGCGACAAGAAGGGTTTCGATCACGGGGAAAGACCTCACATCCGAAAGACGCCGAAGCCGTCACGCACACCCGCGTACGGCGCGTTGTGGATCACCGACAGGCACAGGCCCAGCACGGTCCTGGTGTCGCGCGGGTCGATGACGCCGTCGTCGTAGAGCCGGCCGCTCAGGAACGCCGGCAGCGACTCCGCCTCGATCTGCTGCTCCACCATCGCCCGCAACCCGGCGTCCGCCTCCTCGTCGTACGGCTGGCCCTTGGCCTGGGCGGAGGCGCGGGCGACGATCGACAGGACGCCCGCCAGCTGCTGCGGGCCCATCACCGCGGACTTGGCGCTGGGCCAGGCGAAGAGGAAGCGGGGGTCGTACGCCCGGCCGCACATGCCGTAGTGGCCGGCCCCGTACGACGCGCCCATCAGGACACTCAGATGCGGCACCTTGGAATTGGAGACGGCGTTGATCATCATCGCGCCGTGCTTGATGATGCCGCCCTGCTCGTACTCCTTGCCGACCATGTAGCCGGTGGTGTTGTGGAGGAAGAGGAGCGGGATATCCCGCTGATTGGCCAGCTGGATGAACTGGGCGGCCTTCTGCGACTCCTCGCTGAAGAGCACGCCCTGCGCGTTCGCCAGCACACCGATCGGATAGCCGTGCAGCTCGGCCCACCCGGTCGCCAGCGACGCCCCGTACAGCGGCTTGAACTCGTCGAAGTCCGAGCCGTCCACCACCCGCGCGATCACCTCGCGCGGATCGAAGGGGATCTTCAGATCGCCGGGGACGATGCCGAGCAGCTCGTCCTCGTCGTATTTCGGCGAGGCGACCGGGCCGGACGGATTGGGGTACGCCTTGCGCCAGTTGAGGCGCCGGACCACGCTCCGCGCCTGCCGCAGCGCGTCCGGCTCGTCCACCGCGAAGTAGTCGGCGAGGCCCGATGTGCGGGCGTGCATCTCCGCGCCGCCGAGGGATTCGTCGTCGGACTCCTCGCCCGTCGCCATCTTGACCAGGGGCGGCCCGCCGAGGAAGACCTTCGCCCGCTCCTTCACCATGATCACGTGGTCGCACATGCCGGGCACGTACGCGCCGCCCGCCGTCGAGTTCCCGAAGACGACGGCGACGGTCGGAATCCCGGCCGCGCTGGACTGGGTGAGGTGCTTGAAGAGCGCGCCGCCCGGGATGAAGATCTCCTTCTGCGACGGCAGGTCCGCGCCGCCCGACTCCACCAGGTGGATCGACGGGAGCCGGTTCGCGGAGCCGATCTCGTGGGCGCGGAAGGCCTTCTTCAGGGTCCACGGGTTTGACGCGCCGCCGCGCACCGTCGGGTCGTTGGCGGTGATCAGGCACTCGACGCCCTCGACGACACCGATGCCGGTGACCATGGAGGCGCCGACGGGATAGTCGCTGCCCCAGGCGGCGAGGGGCGACAGCTCCAGGAAGGGCGTATCGGGATCGAGGAGCAGCTCGATGCGCTCGCGGGCGAGCAGCTTGCCGCGCTTGCGGTGCCGGTCGACGTATTTGTCGCCGCCTCCGGCGAGCGCCTTGGCGTGCTCCTGCTGCAGCTCGTCGAGCTTGCCCAGCATCGCCTCGCGGTTGGCGGTGTAGTCGGTGGCCGAGGTGTCGAGCGCGGACGCCAGCACGGTCAAGGCAGCAGCTCCTCAGGTATGTCGAGGTGGCGGGCCCGCAGCCACTCCCCCAGCGCCTTCGCCTGCGGGTCGAAACGGGCCTGGGACGCGACGCCCTCGCCGAGGAGGCCGTCGATGACGAAGTTGAGGGAGCGGAGGTTCGGGAGGAGGTGGCGGGTCACGGGCAAGTTCGCGGTCTCGGGGAGGAGTTCGCGCAGCTTGGCGGTCGTGAGCGTGTGCGCCAGCCAGCGCCAGCCGGCGTCCGTACGGGCCCAGACGCCGAGGTTCGCGCTGCCGCCCTTGTCGCCGCTGCGGGCGCCGGCGATGAGGCCGAGCGGGGCGCGGCGGAGGGGCCCCGGGGGAAGCGGCTCGGGCAGCTCGGGCTCCGGGACCTGGTGCAGGCCGCGCGTGTACGTCGGCGGCGGCACGATCAGTTGCTTGCCGGTGTGCAGCACGGCCCGGTGCTCGACCTCCGCGGCGGGCACGTACGCCGCCTCGAAGACCCCGTACGGCGCGCCCTTCCCGGGCGGCGCGGTGACGTGAAAGCCCGGGTAACTGGCCAGCGCCAGCTCGATCGCCGCCCCGCTGACGGCCTTCCCGACGGCTCCGGCATCGGCGTCCCGTACGACGAGCCGCAGCAGCGCGCTCGCCTCTTCCTCTGCGGCGGCGTCCTCGTGGTCCGTACGGGCGAGGGTCCAGCGGACGTCCTTCAGCCCGGCGAGCGCGGGCGCCATCTGCTCCCGTACGAGCGCCGCCTTCGCATCGATGTCGAGGCCGGTGAGGACGAAGACGACCTCGTTACGGAAGCCGCCGAGCCGGCTGAGGCCGACCTTGAGGTCGGGCGGCGGGGCCTCGCCACGGGCGCCTTCGATACGGACCCGGTCGGGGCCGTCGGCGCTCAGCCGGACTGTGTCGAGGTGGGCGGTGACGTCGGGTCCGGGATAGCGGGGGCCGGCGGTCTCGTAGAGGAGCTGCGCGGTGACGGTCTCGGTGGTGACCGCGCCGCCCGTCCCGGGGTGCTTGGTGATGACGGCGCTGCCGTCCGCCGCGATCTCGGCGATCGGGAAGCCGGGGCGGGAGACGTCGTGTTCGGTGAAGAAGGCGTAGTTGCCGCCGGTGGCCTGGGTGCCGCATTCGAGAATGTGCCCGGCGACGACCGCGCCCGCCAGCTCGTCGTACGCGTCCTCGGCCCAGCCGAAGTGGGCGGCGGCGGGACCGGTGACGAGCGCGGCGTCGGTGACGCGGCCGGTGACGACCACGTCGGCGCCGGCGAGGAGGCAGTCGGCGATGCCGCGGCCGCCCAGGTAGGCGTTGGCGGCGAGGACTCCGTCTCCCCAACTTCCGGTGGCGGTGAGGTCGTCGCCTTCGACGTGGGCGACTTTGACGGGGATGTCGAGGCGGAGGGCCAGCTCGCGTATCGCGGCGGCGAGGCCGGATGGGTTGAGGCCGCCGGCGTTAGTGACGAGCTTTACGCCGCGGTCGTGGGCGAGGGCGAGGGCGTCCCCCAGCTGGCGGAGGAAGGTCTTGGCGTAGCCGAGGGTGGGGTCTTTGAGGCGGTCGCGGCCGAGTATGAGCATGGTGAGCTCGGCTAGGTAGTCGCCGGTGAGGACGTCGAGTTCGCCGCCGGTGAGCATCTCGCGGAGGGCGTGGAAACGGTCGCCGTAGAAGCCGGAGGCGTTGCCTATGCGGAGTGGTGTGGTGGTGGGCCGGTGCGGCTGGGTGGGCTGGTCCGGCTGGGTGGGCT
>NZ_JAAKZV010000402.1 GCF_011044975.1 Streptomyces coryli
GGTCAGTGGGTCGGGTTGGTGGGTTCAGACCCCGGCGTCAGCCGGAAGGCGGGCCCGTAATCACCGCCGCCACCCGGGACTCGGGCCGGAAGGCGCCCGACTCCGCCAAGGTCGTCAGGCCCCACAGCATCTTCGCCACGTATACGCGCTCCAGCGCGAAGCCGTGTCGCTGCTCGAAGTCCGTCGCGAATGCGGCCAGTTCCGGTGTCGTACGGGCATAGCCGCCCGCGTGGAAGTCGTCCTCCACTCGCCAGCGTCCACGGGCGCCGCCGAAGGCCGCCTGCTGCAGGCGCGTCACCTCCGCGCCCAGGAAGTCCCCCTTCAGCACCGCGAAGCCCACCGACTCGCCGGGGAAGCCGGCCGCCAGCCCGGCCAGGGTGCCGCCCGTGCCGCACGCCACCGCCGCTACCTCGGCGTGCGCCGCGAGCTCCGCGCCGAGGGCGTAACAGCCGTGCACCGCCGCGGCATTGCTGCCGCCCTCCGGGACGGCGTAGAAGTCGCCGAAGCGGGCCTGCAAGTCCGGCAGCAGCGCGTCCTTGTCGCGATACGCGCCGCGCGTCACGAAGTGCAGCCGCATGCCGTCCGCCGCGCAGGCGGACAGCACCGGGTTCAGCGGGCGGTCCGCCAGCTCCGCGCCGCGGACCACGCCGATCGTCGTGAAGCCGAGCAGCCGGCCGGCCGCCGCGGTGGCGCGCAGGTGGTTGGAGTACGCGCCGCCGAAGGTCAGCAGCGCCTGCGCGCCCGCCGCGGCGGCGGCCCGGAGGTTCGGGACCAGCTTGCGCCACTTGTTGCCGGGCAGCTCGGGGTGGATCAGGTCCTCGCGCTTGAGCAGCAGCGTCAGGCCGCGGGCGGCGAAGCGCGGGTCCGGCGCTTCCTGCAGCGGCGACGGCAGCCGGGGCGCGAGGACCTCGGGGTCGAGAGGGCGCTCGGGAGGATGCGGCACGCTCAGGAGCGGGTGATGAAGTCCTCGCCGTTCTGCTGCAGGTGGCGCTGGACGGCCTCCGCCGCCTCCTGCGTGGCCTGCGGCGAGCCGAGGCCGCGCTGCTCGTTGAAATACGCGGCGCCGAGCTTGCGGAGCAGCGCCGCGCCCTCGCGCTGCGACTGCACCTCCTCGACCTTTTCCTTGCCCTGGTTGAGTGCCGACTGCGCCTGCGTCTTGGCGCGGTCCAGGAAGCCTGCCATGGCCGTCTCCTGACGATTGGTGCGGGATTTACTGTTGGTGCCTTTGATACCTAAGTATCCCGTGTGCCCTCAGTCATGCAACGAACCCCGCCCGGACGTGGTTCCTGAACAAGCCCGTTCCCCGACAGCATGCGGGCGAGGGATTTGGCGGGTTACGCGATCATGGCGGGCGGCGCCGGCGGCGCAGACTCGGATGGCATGACGGCTTCCCGCATGGTGGCGCTGGGCCACTACCAACCCGAACGAGTGCTCACCAACGACGACCTCGCCGAGCTGGTGGACACCAGCGACGAGTGGATCCGCAGCCGGGTCGGGATCCGTACCCGGCATATCGCGGCGGACGACGAGACCGTCGACGACATGGCCGCGGCGGCCGCCGAGCGGGCGCTGGCCGCGGGCGGGATCGCGGCGGAGACGGTGGACATGGTGCTGGTCGCCACGTGTACGGCGATCGACCGCAGCCCGAATATGGCGGCGCGGCTGGCGGCGCGGCTGGGGATGCCGGCGCCGGTCGCGATGGATGTGAATGTGGCCTGTTCCGGCTTCTCGCATGCGCTGGCCACCGCTGATCACGCGATCCGGGCGGGGGCGGCGCGGCGGGCTGTCGTCATCGGCTCGGAGAAGCTCAGCGCGATGACGGACTGGACGGACCGGTCCACGTGTGTGCTGGTGGGGGATGGCGCGGGGGCCGCGGTCGTCGAGGCGGCGCCCGACGGGGAGCCGGGCGGGCTCGGGCCCGTGGTGTGGGGGTCGGTGCCGTCGATGGCGTCGGCGGTACGGATCGAGGGGGAGCCGGGGCGGTTCGGGCAGGAGGGGCAGGCCGTCTATCGGTGGGCCACGACGGAGCTGCCGGGGATCGCTCGGGAGGTGTGTGAGCGGGCGGGGGTGGTGCCCGAGGAACTGGATGCGGTGGTGCTGCATCAGGCGAATCTGCGGATCGTGGTGCCGGTGGCGGAGCGGATGGGGGCGGTGAAGGCGGTGGTCTCGACGGATGTGAGTGAGTCGGGGAATACGTCGGCGGCGTCCGTGCCGCTGGCGCTGTCGAAGCTCTGCGCCTCCGGCGAGATTTCGTCGGGGGCTCGGGCGTTGCTGTTCGGCTTCGGGGGCGGGCTTTCGTACGCGGGGCAGGTCGTGCGGGTGCCGTGACCTGGGGGCTCCGCCCCCAGACCCCCGGTCGGCGCTTCGCGCCTGGTCCTCAAGTGCCGGACGGGCTGGGTTTGGTCACTTCGTGCGCCAGCCGCACCAAGTCCCGTAGCGACGGATGCTCCTGGCCGCTGCGCCACACCAGGTACAGCGGCACCTGCGGGGCATCCGTCAGCGGGCGGAAGACGACGGACGGGTGGCTGTAGAGGCCGGGTGTGGCCACCGTGGTGACGCCCAGGGCGCGGCCCGCGGCGATGGTGGTCAGCCATTCGTCGGTGTTCTTGACCTTGATCAGGGACGGTGGGCGGTGGTGGGCCGGCCACAGGTCGAGGCCCGTCGTGCCCGCGATGATGTTGGTCGCGATCGGCCAGTCGGCCAGGTCCGACAGGGTTACGGACTCGCGCGCCGCCAGCGGGTTGCCCGCCGGGAGGACGGCCAGGCGGTCCTCGTAGAGCATCAGCTCGCGCTGCAGGCCCGGGGCGGTCGCCTCGCCGCGCAGCAGCGCGGCGTCGACCTCGCCGCGGGTGAGGCCGGCGGTGCGGTCGTCGATGCGGCGGAGTTCCAGGGGGACGTCGGGGTGGGCCTCGTCCCAGCGGCGGAGGAGAGGGATGGTGAGGTCGCCGAAGGCGGCCCAGGGGTGGCCGAGGCGGAGCGGCCAGCGGGTGAGGGTGGCCGGGTTGAGGGCGTCGTCGACGGCGGCGAGTGCCACCGTGGCCTTGTCGCGGAAGGTGCGGCCGGCCGCGGTGAGGTCGAGATGGTGGGTGGAGCGGTCGACCAGGCGGGTGCCGAGGTGGTCCTCGAGCTGCCGGAGCGTACGCGAGAGGGCCGGCTGGCCCGTGTGCAGGCGGGCCGCGGCGCGGGTGACGTTGCCCTCCTCGGCGATCGCGAGGAAGGCGCGCAGGTGGCGCAGCTCGATGGTCATGCCTCACAAGCATAAGCACGGGATATTCGGCATTTCACGGCGAGCGGCCGGGTCCGTAGCGTGCATGGCATGACAACGACGACGAGGGCGGGGACGGCGGCGGCGCCCGTACGGGTGGTCAGGAACGCGGCCGGGCGGGGGAGTCTTTCCGGCGTCGGGCTGGTGCTGGCGGGGACGCTGTCGGTGCAGTTCGGCTCGGCGGTGGCGGCGCTGCTCTTCCCGCGGGCCGGGGCGCTCGGGGTGGTCAGCCTGCGGATCAGCATCGCGGCGCTGCTGCTGATGGTGGTGTGCCGGCCGAAGCTGCGTGGCTATGCGCGCGCGGACTGGGCGGTGGTGGGGTGCTTCGGGGTCGCGCTGGGATGCATGAACATGCTCTTCTACCAGGCGATCGACCGGATTCCGCTCGGTCCCGCGGTGACGCTCGAGGTGCTCGGGCCGCTGGCGCTGTCCGTGATCGCGGCGCGCCGGGCACTGAGCCTGGTGTGGGCCGCGCTGGCGCTGGCGGGGGTCTTCCTGCTGGGACGGGGCGGCTTCGACCAGCTCAACCTCGCGGGCGCGGGCTTCGCGCTGGGCGCGGGGGCGATGTGGGCGGCGTACATCATCTTCAACTCCCGGGCGGGCGCGCGCTTCCCGAAGCTCGACGGCCTGGCGATCGCGATGGGGGTGGCGGCGATCATCAGCTTGCCGCTGGGGGTGGCTTCGTCGGGTGCGGTGCTGCTCGAGCCGGGGGTGCTTGCGCTGGGACTGGGGGTGGCGCTGCTGTCGTCGGGCCTGCCGTACACGCTGGAACTGCTGGCATTGCGGCGGCTGCCGGCGGCGACCTTCGCGGTGCTGATGAGCTTGGCGCCGGGGGTGGCTGCGGTGGCGGGATTTCTGGTGCTGGGGCAGACGCTGTCGGTGATGGAGTGCGTGGCGATTGGGTTGGTGGTGGTGGCTAGTGCGGGGGCGGTGCGGACGGGGCGGCGGGTTTAGGCGCCGTAGGCCTGGGGTCGGTCGGAAACGTCGCCCCAGGCACAGAGCTCGGAACCGCCGCCCGGCAGGCCAAGGCGACCCGCCTCCCTCTCCCTTCCGTAGCCAGCCTCCCTAACGGCACCGAGCAGGACGTAAGACGGCAGCGCGACCGTCACCATCCGATGCCAAGCTGTCCGCCGTGGACGGGTGAGTTGGCATCGGATGG
>NZ_JAAKZV010000403.1 GCF_011044975.1 Streptomyces coryli
GCAGCCTCACAGACATACGGGCCAGCGTATGCGCTGCCCGCCCCCGCTCCCGTCAATCCCTCTCCGCGCCCTGCCGTCCGCTGGCATGATCACGACCATGGACGACACTCCGCTACGGACCCCACCCGCGCTCGCCCGCGTCCAAGCGGCCGCGGAGGGCCTTGACTTCACCATGTCCTGCGAGCCGCGCACCGGCGCCCTGCTGGCCGCGCTCGCCGCCGCGACCGGCCCCGGCGGCCGCATCCTGGAGCTCGGCACCGGCGTCGGCGAGGGCGCGGCCTGGCTGCTGTCCGGCGCGGCGCCGGACGCCACGCTGGTCTCGGTGGAGCTGGACGCGGCGGTGCAGGCCGTCGCCCGCGCCGAGTTGGCGGCCGACGCCCGGGCGCGCTTCGTGACGGAGGACGGGGGCGGCTGGCTGGAGGCGTACGAAGGACCCGGCTTCGACCTGGTCTTCGCCGACACCTGGCCGGGCAAGTTCACCCACCGCGACGCGGCCCTGGCGCTGCTCCGCCCCGGCGGCACGTATCTGATCGACGACCTCACCCCGCAGCCCGACTGGCCGGCCGACCACCGCGCGGCGGTGGACCGGCTCATCGCCGACCTGGAGTCCCGCCCCGGCCTCCGGACCGCACGGCTGGCGTGGTCGAGTGGCCTGCTGATGGCCGTACGCACCTGAGCGGGAGGGCGCAGGAGGCTCAGCCGCGGGCGATCGCCTCCCGTACCGCCTCGTCCGTGCGGGCCACCAGCGCGCTGCCGTCGTCCGCGGTGATGATCGGGCGCTGGATGAGCTTCGGGTGCTCGGCGAGCGCCTGCAGCCAGCGGTCGCGGTCCGCCGCCGTCTTCGGCCAGTCCTTGAGGCCGAGCTCCTTGGCGGCGGCCTCCTGCGTGCGGACGATGTCCCACGGCTCGAGGCCGAGGCGCTCCAGCACCTCGCTCAGCTCGGCCGCCGAGGGCGGGTCCTCGAGGTAGCGGCGGACGGTGTAGCCGGCGCCCTCCGCTTCCAGCAGCTTCACGGCGCTGCGGCACTTCGAGCAGGCAGGGTTGATCCAGATCTCCATGGCCCCACCCTAGGGAACCGGCCCCACGCGTCGCACGTCTCTCTTCGGCAGGCAAACGGGGAGGGGGAAGCGCGTTGTCCGGGGATGGTGCCGAGACGGGCGAAGTGATCGACGGGCGCTACGAATTGCTCGAGCTGCTCGGTGCGGGCGGCATGGGCGAGGTGTGGCGGGCCCGGGATACGCGGCTGGGGCGCGAAGTGGCGGTGAAGGTGTTCGCGCCACCGCGCGGCACCGATGCGGCCGAGCACGCGGAGATGCTGGCCCGCTTCGACCGCGAGGCGCGGGCAGTGGCGGCGCTGGAGAGCCCGTACGTGGTGGCGCTGCACGATCACGGGACGGCGGAGGTCGGCGGCCGGGAGGGCGTCGCGTACCTGGTCATGGCGCTGGTACGGGGCCGCACGCTCGAGCGGGTGCTGAAGGACGACGGCCGCGTCCCGTACGAGAAGGCGCTGACCTGGGCCGAGCAGATCTGTCGTGCCCTGGCCACCGCGCACGCGGCGGGGGTCGTCCACCGCGACATCAAGCCGGCGAACGTCATGGTCGCCGACGACGACACCGTCAAGGTCCTCGACTTCGGCATCGCCCGCTTCGTGGAGGCGGCTGCCCTGGACCAGTGGCTGACCCGGACGGGGGCGCTGCCCTTCGGCAGCGTGCTGTACATGGCGCCAGAGCGCTTCCGCGATGACGCCGGGGATGCGCGTACGGACCTGTATGCGGTGGGCTGCGTCCTGTACGAGCTGCTGGTCGGGCGGCCGCCGTATGTCGGCTCGTCGGCGCAGGTGATGTACAACCACCTCAACGACACCCCGCTCAGGCCGAGTCGGGCCGTGAGCGGCCTGCCGGCGGCGGTGGACCGGCTCGTGCTGGCGCTGATGGCCCGGGATCCGGAGGACCGCCCGGCGGACGCGGAGACGGCGGCGGAGGCGATACGGGAGGCCGGGCAGAGGCAGGAGCCCTCGCCCGTACCCGAGGAGGCGCCCGTATCCGAGGCGGCGCCCGCATCCGAGAAAACGCCTGAACTCGAGAAGACGCCTGCACTTGAGAAGGCGTCTGAACTCGAGAAGACGCCCCCACACGACAAGCGCCCCGAACCGGCACCCAGCCCCCTCTCCATCGCCGACGCCCCGAAGACGAAGCCCCACGGGTCCCGCCGCAAGGCCGTGTTCTCCATCGCCGCGGTCATCGCCGCGATGGGCAGCCTCGTCGCCATCGGCCTGGCGGCCGACGACCCCGCGCCGCACGACCCCGAGCCGCACGCCCCGACAGCCTCCAAGTCCCCCGTCTTCTCCGGCACCTACTCCATCGGCACGCTGACCGGCCACGACGATCTCGGCAACCCCGAGGACGAGGACCTCCCCGAGGCCGTCGAGCGAGCCGTCGCACGGAGCGGCGGTGCCGGCGCCGGCATCGACGTCACCGGCGTCGACTCCGCAGCGGAACCCGACCGGTGGGTGGAGCGGAAGCCCGGCCTCATCGGCGTCGTCGGCGACGACCCGATGGAGGCCATCACCCCCGGCAGCCCGGGCGACGTCCCGGCCATCATCCGCACCTGCCGGGCTGAGAACCACTACGACCCGGACGTGGCCGACCCCGCCATCTTCCGTGTGGCCGCCACGGAGACGGACATGGGCAAAGGCATGGCGCGCCACCTGGCCGCGCAGCCGGGGGTGCGCAAGGTGTACGTGCGTGGCGACAGCGACTCCGGCTCCACCCGGGCGCTGATCGAGACGTTGCGCGCGGCGAAGATCGACGTACGGATCGAGCACGTCTCTTTCGAGAAGGAGTCGGTGGCCCTGCTCCGCAAGGGCATCCGGGAGTACGCCCCGGACGCCGTCTACCTCCAGGCGGACTACGAGGAAGACCTGACCGCGTGGGCGAAGGCGGTCGACGCGACGGGCTTCACCGGGCCGAAGGCGGCCTGGGATCCGGAGGCCCCGCTGTGTTCCGGGGAGCTCGCGGCGGAGAGCACGGCCTCCTTCCCGGACGGCTGGCTGTCCCCCCGCGGCTACTACAGCGCGGTGCGCGACCCGGACCGCAAGCACGCCGAGCAGGTGCAGACCGCTCTCGACAGCGCGTGGCAGGTCGCGCCGTACACCGCCGAGGAGTACGACGCGACCCTGGCGATGCTCGCGGCCTGGGCCCGGGTCCCGAAGTCGGTCAGGACCGGGAACGACCCCGAGCTCGCCCGCAGCCGCCTCACCTCGGAACTGTCGAAGGTCAAGCCGAAGGGCCTGCTGACCGGAGCCTGGACGACCCTGGCGGACGCGCAGGCGCACCCGCCGGTGTGGGTGGACCGCCGCGACGGCGACAAGTGGCGCCAGGTGAAGGCGCTCCACGAGCCCGGCTGATCAGGGAACCACCTGGCCCCCGCGCACGTCATCTCCCCGTCAGGTCCAGGGGGAGGGGGGCGGCGCTGTGCCCGAGGGCGGTGGGCTGTCAGGGGTGTTGGTCGACGGGCGTTACGAGTTGCTCGAGCTGCTCGGTGCGGGCGGCATGGGCGAGGTGTGGCGGGCCCGGGATACGCGGCTGGGGCGCGAGGTCGCGGTCAAGGTGTTCGCGCCGCCGGCGGGCACCGATGAGGCGGACCGTGCCGAGATGCTGGCCCGCTTCGACCGCGAGGCGCGGGCAGTGGCGGCGCTGGAGAGCCCGCATGTCGTGGCGCTGCACGACCACGGGACGGCGGAGATCGGTGACCGGGAGGGCGTCGCGTACCTGGTCATGGCGCTGGTGCGGGGCCGGACGCTGGAGCGGGTGCTGAAGGACGACGGGCGCGTCCCGTACGAGAAGGCGCTGAGCTGGGCCGAGCAGATCTGTCGTGCCCTGGCCACCGCGCACGCGGCGGGGGTCGTCCACCGCGACATCAAGCCGGCCAATGTGATGGTGGCCGACGACGACTCCGTCAAGGTGCTCGACTTCGGCATCGCCCGGTTCCTCGAAGGGTCCTTGGACCAGCGGCTGACCCGCACCGGCGCGCTTCCCTTCGGCAGCGTGCTGTACATGGCCCCCGAGCGCTTCCGCGACGACGCGGGCGGCGCCCGCACCGACCTGTACGCGGTCGGCTGCGTCCTCTACGAGCTGCTCGTCGGGCGGCCGCCGTACGTCGGCACCTCGGCGCAGGTGATGTACAACCACCTCAACGACACGCCGCTCCGGCCGAGTCGGGCCGTGAACGGCCTGCCGGCGGCGGTGGACCGGCTCGTACTGGCGCTGATGGCGCGCGATCCGGAGGACCGCCCGGCGGACGCGGACGCGGCGGCAGAGGCGATACGGGAGGCCGCGCGGCCCGCGGCGGCGTCGGCGCCGGAAGCGGCAGCGGCAGCGGCAGCGGCAGCGGAGTCTCCCGCCGCCC
>NZ_JAAKZV010000404.1 GCF_011044975.1 Streptomyces coryli
ATAAGAGACAGCACCCCCACCATCCTCGTCGCCTCGGAGCCTGACGACGGCTCCGAGGACTGGCGCGACCTCCCCGACCGCACCCTCCTCACCGCCACCCTCGCCACCGGCGTCCGCACCGAGCCCGTCACCCCGATCGACGCCACCGACACCCGCAACTTCCCCGACTCCCCCGACGCAGACGAAAGGGCCCGCGCCGCATGACCTCCCGCCCTGGCACCACCGCCGCCGCCCCGTTCACCGTCGACCATCTGCTCCCCGACGACTTCTTCAGCAACGCCCTGCGCGCCGACGCCCGCGCCGGGCTCACCTCCGTGCCCAAGTCCCTCCCACCGCGCTGGTTCTACGACGCCCGCGGCAGCGAGCTGTTCGAGGAGATCACCCGGCTGAAGGAGTACTACCCGACCCGCGCCGAGCGGGAGATCCTCGAGACGCGCTCCGCGGAGATCGCCGCCGCCACCGGCGCCCGCACCCTGGTCGAGCTCGGTTCCGGCTCCTCGGAGAAGACCCGGCTGCTGCTGGACGCCCTCGCGGCGGCCGGCACTCTCGCCGGTTACGTCCCCGTGGACGTCTCGGAATCCGCCCTCACCCAGGCCGCCGCCCGCCTGCAGGAGACCTTCCCCCGGCTCGCCGTACACGCCCAAATCGCCGACTTCCAGGAGCACTTGGGCCTGGCCGACGACGCCGACAACACCGACGACGCCACCGAGGGCCCCCGCCTGCTCGCCTTCCTCGGCGGCACCATCGGCAATCTCGAACCCACCGAGCGCGCCGCCTTCTTCACCCGCGTCGCCGCCGCCCTCCGCCCCGACGACACCCTCCTCCTCGGTACGGACCTGGTGAAGGACCCGGCGACCCTCATCGCCGCATACGACGACGCGGCCGGTGTCACCGCCGAGTTCAACAAGAACGTGCTAGCCGTCCTCAACCGCGAGCTCGACGCCGCCTTCGACCCGGACGCGTTCAGCCACGTGGCCGTCTGGGACGCCGAGCGCGAGTGGATCGAGATGCGGCTGCGGGCCCGCGAGGACCTCACCGTCAAGGTCCGCGGCCTGGACCTGGCGGTGTCCTTCGCGCGGGGCGAGGAGCTGCGGACGGAGGTCTCGGCGAAGTTCCGCCGCGAGGGGATACGGGCCGAGCTGGAGCGGGCCGGCCTCGAGCTCCGCCACTGGTGGACGGACGCGGCCGGCCGCTACGCCCTCAGCCTCGCGGGGCCATACGAGAGGAGCACCCGCTAGTCCTGCACGACTTCCTCCAGGAACGGCTCCAGCGCCCGCCGCCAGCCCTCCGGGGAGTCGTAGTGCACGAGGTGGCCGGCGTCGGGGATCTCCGCATACCGCCCCTGGGGCAGTACGCGGACCATCTCCTGCGCCTCCGCCCGCCCCAGCTCACCGTCAAGGCCGCGCACGACCAGCGCGGGGCACTGGACCTGGGCGAGCTCTTCCCAGTGCGCGTCATGGACCCAGGTCTCGCGGGCCCGGAGCATCTGCTCGGTGCTGAAGACCGGCCGCCAGCCGTCGGCGCTCTCCATCATCACCTCGGCATAGAACTCGCCGCGCTCCTGCCGCGGCCGCTCCAGCCAGGGGTCGTCCTCGCCGAACCACTTCCGTACGTCCGCGAGCGTGGCAAAGGGCACCGGCCAGGTGGTGAACCACTCCGCCCACTCCCGCTGCGACTGCGCGCCCAGCGCCGAGGCCCGCATGTCGCAGATCACCAGCGCGCGGACGAGGTCGGGCCGGCGGGCGGCGAGCTGCCAGGCGGTGAGCGCGCCCATGGAATGGCCGATGAGGATGACGGGCGCGAGGCCGAGCTGCTCGATGACGGCCTCGGCGTCGGCGACGTAGGCATCACGGTCGTAAGGGCCGGCGTCGGGCTTGTCGCTGCGGCCGTGGCCGCGCTGGTCGACGGCGATGGCGCGGTTCCGCTCGGCGAGCCACCGGGCGGTGGCCGCCCAGTGCGATGCCCGGCCCATCAGGCCGTGCAATAACAGCACGCTGGGCCGATCCGCCGCTGCCGCATGGCGATCGGCCGTCCCGCCCTCGGGCAGCCCCTTGGGCGGATCGGCATACTCCCAAGCGGCGAGCTTGACACCGCCCGCGCCCGTCACATCGATGCGACGCACCATGAAAGCCGGCACCCCCATTTCGGGAACAAATATGCCCTAGAGCAAGCCTCACACTATCGAAAATCTATTCGAGCTAGCGGTCCCGTCTGCCAACACCCCACGATCGGGTGACCATCGGCCAGGGTTGACGGCCCTCCCCGTGGGGAGGACTGAGACCGTGCGGCGGGCCGTTGGGGAGGCCGCCGCCGGCGGGGGGCGACCCTGAGAGCTCGGGGCTCCGGGTCGGCAAGGGGAGGCGGGGCCCCGGCGACGCCAGGCGCCGGGGCTCTCGTCATGCGCGGGGTCACCACATCTGCCCCCTCCCCTGGGACCGGCGAGGGTTCACCACAGCCGGAAGACTCAGCGACAGCGTCGCACGCGCGGACGCTTCCCGCTGCCCTTCCGCCGGGATTGGTTCGGTATGTACGCGCTGCCGCGCACCCGCCCTGCCCGGCCCCTGCGAAGCCCCTCGTCAGCCCTTGGCGACGAAGACATGCGAGGCCACCTCGGAGTCCAGCTCCGCCGCCTCGCCGCTGCTCCCGACCAGTACCCCACCGGCGGAATCCGTCACGCTCACCACGGCGCCGGGCTGCACGCCGGCCCGCCGCAGCGTGTACATCAGCTGGGCGTCGGTCTGGATGGGCTCGCCGATGCGCCGCACGACGACGGTCTTGCCGTCCCCGCCCGCGCCCAGCTCGGAGAGGCTGACCAGACCCGCGTCCAGGAAGGGGTCCACCTCCTGCTTCTCGCCCAGCTCCTCCAGGCCCGGGATGGGATTCCCGTACGGCGACTCGGTCGGGTGCCGGAGCAGCTCGAGGACGCGGCGCTCGACCGCCTCGCTCATCACATGCTCCCAGCGGCAGGCCTCGGCATGGACCTGCTCCCACTCCAGGCCGATCACATCGACCAGGAGACACTCGGCGAGACGGTGCTTGCGCATCACGCGGGTGGCCAGCTTGCGGCCCTCCGCGGTGAGCTCGAGATGGCGGTCACCCGCGACGGTGACCAGGCCGTCCCGCTCCATGCGCGCGACGGTCTGGCTGACCGTGGGACCGCTCTGGTCGAGCCGCTCCGCGATTCGCGCGCGCATGGGGACGACGCCCTCCTCCTCCAGCTCGAGGATGGTGCGGAGATACATCTCCGTGGTGTCGATCAGTCCGGACATGCGTGCCCCTAGATGTCTTGTGCGGTGGCCCTGCCCTCTATTCTGACGCACCGCGCTGACAACCGGGTCTTGCATGCGCGAACCCCCTGGTTTATGGGGCGCGCGGGAACTCCACGCGCACCGTCAGCCCGCCGCCGTCATTGGCCTCGGCGCGCACCTCGGCCCCGTGCGCCCGGGCGATCGCGGAGACGATGGACAGCCCCAGACCGACCCCCTCGCCCAGCTGGTGGCGCCGCGCCTCGGCCCGCCGGAAGGGCTCGAAGAGCAGCGATACGGCCTCCGGGTCCACGGTGGGCCCGGTATTCGCGACGGTGAGCTCGGCCCCGCCCGCGCTCACACCGCCCGTACGGATCTCCACCCGCCCCCCGCGATGGTTGTAGCGAACGGCGTTCGCGACCAGGTTCTGCACCAGGCTGTCCAGCAGCACCGGGTCCCCCTCCACCTTCGCCTCCCCGGCCGCCAGCTCCACCTCCACCCCGGCCTCGGCCGCCTCGGGCCCCACCCCGAGCGTGGCGGCGGAGGCAAGATCGTCCAGCGCCACCTCCTCGCGCCGCTCCAGCCCCTGCTCGGAGGCGGCGAGCAGCAGCAGCCCCTCGATCATCCGCTCGCTGTCGTCGGAGATCTCGATCAGCTTCGTACGGATCTGCGCCACCCGCTCCGCGTCCGGCTCCCCCGCGAGCCCGATCTCGGCGGCGGCCCGCTGCAGGGCGAGCGGGGTGCGCAGCTCGTGGGCGGCGTTCGCGGCGAACCGCTGCTGCGCCCCGACCAGCCGCTCGATCCGGTCGAGCATGCCGTCGAACGTGTCGGCGAGCTGCTTGAGCTCGCCGGGCGGGGCGCTCAGCGCGATGCGCTCGTGCAGGTTCTCGGCGTTCAGCTGCCGGGCGGTGTCGGTGATCACCGAGACCGGCCGCAGCACCCGCCCGGACATCCACCAGGCGAGCAGGATCGAGACGACGGCGAAGACGGCCAGCGCGATGAGCGAGACGGTGAGGAGATCGCTGAGGGTGGCGCTGCCGACGGTGTCGGCGACCCGGGTGACGGCCAGGCCCTCCCGGGGCGGATCGGTGATCGACGGGTCCGGTGAGGCGGTCGCGGCGGGTGAGGGGGTGGCGTGCGG